>JAUHXR010000474.1 GCA_030426845.1 Polyangia bacterium
CGCTCAGGTTGTACCCGCGGTTCATGCCCGAGAGGAACACTGCGACGCTGACGCGGATCCGGTGCCGCGACCGCAGCTCCGCCCACGCCGCGTGGTCGGGCACCGGCAGCGCGCCGAGCAGCTCCTCCGCGACCTCCTCGGGCCCGCGCGGCTTCTCTCCGGAGACGGTGAACAGCCACGCGCCCTCGCGCCACGGCGGTCCCACCTTCCGCGGCTCGCCCGCGCGGCGCTGACGTGTCGGCTGCACGCCGAGCTGCGTCGAGATCGCGGACGGCTCGAGGTCGGGCCCGTACACGCCGAGCGTGATCTTGGTCTCCTCGACCAGCCCGCCCGTTCGCACGCGCAGGTTCGGCTGCTCGGCGACGGCGGCGGCGGAGGCGCCCGCGGTGGCGACGCACGCGCGATGGAGAGCAGGGAGCGCGTCCACCGCGGGCTCGCCCCAGTGCTGGTCGAAGTGGAGGCGCCACTCCCACACGGCGTCCCCGGCCTCCCCCGCGTCCAAGCTCACGAGGCCGCGCTTGAGGACGGTGTAGATGTGTAGAAAGTCGTCGGAGAGCGAGCCAGCTACTCGGTCGTCGTCCACGCGCGGGTTGAAGACCTTCCCGTACGGATCATGTGGCCCGAAGCCCGGCCAGTCGGACGGCCGTCCATCCCAGAGCGCGATCGTGTCCGACCGTGTCTCGCTGGGCGGCAGCGCCGTCGCCGCCGCGACGAGCCTCGCGAGCACCGCGCGGCCCCGGGCCAACCGCTCCGCCACGCTCGCCACCGACGCGGCGCGCTCGACGAAGTCGCAGAAGTCGCGAGCCGCGGAGACGAAGTCGAGGACGGCTTCGGACGCATCGAGGGCTTCGGTCATCTCGCCCGAGCGTAGCGAAGAGCGACGCCTTGTCGGAAGGGGGGCGGGCCAGAGCTCCGTCGACGCTCGACCTCAGTGACGGCCAGTCCCTGCGTCGGGGGCTGACGCTCAGCGGCACGAGGGGGTCAGCGCCAACGCACTCAGAAGCTCCTCCAGGCTCGCCGCCACGACGACGCGCCTCTCGCCCGGGGCCTCGAGCACGACCGCGCCGTCGTCGGTGATCGCCAGGCTCCGCCCGTCGAACACGTGGCCGATGGGAACCGAACGCTCACCCGGCGCCTGATGGACGCGGTGCTCGGTGACGCCCTCCACGGTTTGCTCGCGCTCCCACTCGGAGGCGAGGGGCGACAGCGCCGCCCACTGGTCCTGCAGCCGGACCTCGATCGTCAGCCGCCAGTACGCATCCAGCCAGATCTGGGCGGACGGGTGGATCCCCCCGATCGGCGCGGCGGTCGAGGGCTCTCGCGGCACGGGACGCCAGTGCCCCTCGGCGTCCACGAAGCAGGGGCTCGGAGCCTCCGGGTCAGGCTCCTCCGTGGGCAACTCGCCATGCGCCTCGAGGTGCAGGTTCACCCACCGACCAAGGAACGCGTCTATCGCGGCACGCGTGCTCGACACCATCGAGCTAGAGTAGGGTGCACGCAGGAGCCCTTTCGAGGTCGTTCACGCCACCCTCCTCGTGACCTGGCGGCTGACGCGGGACGGGATGTCGGAGCGCAGCGGCCGCGCGGAGGCGGCTGGACGCGAGGACGGGCGATCGTGGCGCGGGTGCCGCTCGGAGCCGCCACTCGCCGTTCACGCGACGAAGCTCATCCGAACGCCAGCCTACCTTGTCAGGTTCCGGCCCCTCGCGTCGAATGCCCAAGCAGACCCCTGCCACCGCCGTCGCGCTGGAGGGGCTGGCCGTCGCGGCGTGCTCTCGCTGCGCGACGGGCCACCCGGGGCCGTCTGCGCTCCGACCGCTCCTCGGAGGTCTGCCTTGCTTCGAATGATCCGACTCTCGAGCCTCGTCCTGCTCCTCACCGCCTGCTCGGATGCGCCGGGCGAGATGGACGGCGGCCCGTCCGACGGCGGAGAGCAAGCCACGGACGCGGGCCCGGGCGACGCCGGCCGGCGGGACGCCGGCGCCCCCGTGGTGTGCCCCGACATCGGCACCCCGTGCCCCCGGGTCGACGAGGAGTGCGGCCGGATGGAGAACCTCTGCGCGGCGGACTCGTGGATCGAGTGCGACCCGTTCAGCATGACCTGGCAGCGGCGTTCGCAGCCGCAACGGAACAACTGCTTCCCTTGCGGCGATGTCGAGTGTCCGAGGCTCACCCACTACTGCGAGCACCGCGTGCGCAGCAGCGTCGAGACGGCGACGTGTCGTGATCTCCTCGACGTGGGCTGCACCTTCGAAGGGTGCGAGTGCATCGCGGGGCGCGTCAGCTACGACGAGTGCACGGACGACATGTCCCACGTCCACGTGTGGCTCCGGAACTGACCGTCGGCGTCGCCTGAGCGGATCCCGGCCTCAGCGATTCGTCGCGAACCACTCGTCGGGGAGAAGCGGGCGGGTTCGGGGCAGCCCGGCGCCGTCGTCGATCGGAACCCACGTCAACCGCTCGCCAGCCGGGCTCTCGCAGCCGCCGCCACCTCGGGAGCGTCGTCGTTCGCCAGCCGCTCCAGCACGGAGCGCGGAGCCTTCGCGTTGTACGCCACCCGCTGTCGGACACCCAGGTCTGCGTCGCGCGCGAGTTGCTCCAGCAGCTTCGGTGGACAGCGGCGCTTCGCCGCAATCCGGGCCCGCACCTGGGGATCCTCGTCGGATGCCAGTCGCTGGATGATCGCGCGCGGGATCGCCTTGTTGTGGGCGACCCAGAAGCGGTGCTCGGGCATCGTCTCGATGACCTCGAGCCAGACGGACTCCGGGGCCTCCTCCTCGGCGGCGCGTCGGTACTCCTCCGGATCGCGGCTCTCGCGCAGCCGCGCGAACTCCTCCGCGGTGAGGATCACGTCCCGTGCGTCCGATGGCCGCGCCTGGTGCGAGCGGAGGTGGGTGGACGCGTCCGAGGGACCCGAGCTGCGACGACGTCCCCCGCGTGGCGGCGGCGTCGCCGCGTCGCCACCCACATCCAGGCCGCCGCGATGGACAGCCAGACCGGGACCGTCCTCGGCGGCGCGGCCGCGGAGCACGACACCGAGTAGCGCGGTCGGTACGGGTCGCTCTTGTGGGGCGCGGGTCGTCTGCACATCACGTGGAGCTCCTGGGAGCGGCATCGATGTCGCAAGCCGCGATCCCGCAGCTCGGCGCAGCTCACGGCGATGGGCTCCGGGTGGGGGTGAGCCGAGCCTCCCCACGGGTTCGCCGGGTGGTAGCGGTGCGGGACGCACACCTCGCAGTCGACCCACCCGCGAGACTCCTCGCGCGCGGGGGAGCACTCCGGGTCCGGGGGCTCGTAGCGGTGCCCGGGAGGCGCCGGGTTCGCGTGGGCGACGGATGCGGTGGTGCCGATGGCCAGCACGGCGAAGACGACGAGCCGGGGCGGCGCTGGTGCTGGCCGTCGGGCCGGGTGGGGAACGGGCAGTGGTGGGCGGGAGGTGGGCGGCATGGGCTCGGAGGATCGAACTGGGTTGCTCGTGCGCGCGGGGGAGCGCGGCCGACCCTCTCGAGTCGACCGCGCTCCAGCCTACGCCTCGACGACCGGCGGCCCCACCGGCGGGAGCGGCTCCTCGAGCTCGGGGCCGCCCTCGTCGTCGATGACGTCCTCGTTCACCACGTCCTCGTCCGTCGGTGCGTCCTCGTCGGAGCCGCGGCGGCCGCGGGCGGTCGCGCGGTGGCGGTCGATCGGGGCGACCGCGTCGCGGAAGCGGGCCACGCTGGCGGGGTCGTCGCGGTCGACCTCGCCGGCGAGGATGCGGCCGTAGTCGGCGATCGCGTCGCCGAGGTTGGCGCTCGCGCGCGACAGGGCGGTGGTGTCGTCGACCGGGATGCCCGACTCGCCGACGCCGAGGGCCTCGCCGAACGCGATCTGGGCGTTGCGGATGTACGGCACGAACTCGCCCGCGCCGACCGCGTCGATCTCGGGCTGGAGATCCTCCTCCGCGATGCGCTCGAGGTGGAGCTGGCTCAGCGTCCACTGCTCGTTGTAGCTCGCGCGCAGGAAGCCGAGGCCGTCGGGGAAGAGCGTCTTGGCGAGGGCGGCCGCGCGCTCCGCGAGCGGGTGACCGGGGAGGCGCGAGCGCGCGACGATCGCC
Source organism: Polyangia bacterium (assembly GCA_030426845.1). GTDB lineage: Bacteria > Myxococcota_A > Polyangia > Polyangiales > Sandaracinaceae > JAUHXR01. The sequence continues at coordinate 4,094 of JAUHXR010000474.1, forward strand.
TCGCGCAACCCGAGCCAGCCGCCGTCGAGCGCGGCGTCGAGGTGCCGCAGGTCGCGGGTGCCGCGGCGCATGCGGTCGCGCGGTCGGGCGAAACCCAGGCATCACCCCTTGCTCCACTCCGGGCTACTCTCCCCCCGTGCCTCTCCCCCCCGGCCTCTACGACCAGCCGGTCACCGTCGGGCTCGACTCGGAGCTGCGGGAGCTGGCGGATGAGCTGAAGCGGGTCGAGGCGGCGGACGGGGCGGAGTCGGCGCGCGCCTTCGCGCGGGTGCTCGGGGAGCGGCTGGTGCGGGTGCTGGAGTCGTTCCCGAAGGAGGAGCGGGTCGCCGCTCAGGTGCGGGTGGTGAACGAGCTGCTCGGGCACCTGGCGCGGGCGGCGGAGGGGGTGGTGCTGCCGGAGGATCACCTGGTCGCCGACGGGTCGGTGCTCCGGGCGGTGCTCGCGCCGGTGGCGCCGCCCAGGCGGGCGACGGTGCCGCCGGCGCCGGGGATCCCGCTGTCGGTGAGCGGGCTGCTGGTGAACGGGCACAACGATCGGAGCATCGGGCCGGAGCTGAAGCGGGAGATCGCGTCGGCCGACCGGGTCGACTTGCTGTGCTCGTTCCTGAAGTGGTCCGGGCTGCGGGTGGTGCACGAGGAGCTGGCCGCGCTCTGTCAGCGCGGGGCGCTGCGGGTGCTCACGACGGCCTACATGAGCGCGACGGAGCGGCGGGCGGTGGAGGCGCT
>JAUHXR010000475.1 GCA_030426845.1 Polyangia bacterium
CCTCGCCGGTGGTAGACCTTGAGCGCGACCTTGCGCCCGAGCGACAGGTCGTCCGCGAGGAACACCGTGCCCGCGCCGCCGCGACCGAGCTCTCGCTCCACGCGGTAGCGGCCACGGGTCAGCGCGCCGTCGGCCATCAGCGTCGCGCCGAGGTCGCGGCGGTGCTCCTCGCCCTCGCGCATCCGACGAACCCGCGCCCGCGCCCGCGGGTAGTCGAGATCGTGGGCCACGATGCGCTCGTAGAGCGCCAGGGCGCGCGTCCGGTCGCCGCGCCGCTCCGCCACCTCCGCCGCGAGCATCCAGAGGTCGAGCGTCACCTCCGGGCGGTCGAGGAACGGCTCGAGGAGCGCGGCCGCGCCCTCGTCGTCGCCGCGGCTCGTGAGCATCTCGGCGACCCGCAGGTGGACGGGCACCCGGTCCGGGTGGTGGAAGAGGACCCGCCTCGCAAGGTCGATGGCGCGCGCCTCCCGGCCCGCCCCGCGGAGCCGCTCGATGAGCCGCAGCACCTCGTCGTCGTCGAGGTCCTCCTGCGGCTCGTCGCCGAGGCGCTCGAGGCGCAGCTCGGGGTCCTCGGGCCGCTCCGAGAGACCCTCGTCGTCCAGGTCACCCTCGAGCGAATCGTCGCGCGAATCGTCGAGCTCGTCCTCGAGCGCCGGCTCGTCCGTGCCCGGCGCCTCGCGAGCCTCCCGCCGGAACAGCCGCCGCCAGAAGCTCATTCGACCACCTCGAGCGGGACGCCGCCCACCACCAGACGGTCCTCGCGGAGGAGGTGCACGGGCAGCGCGCAGGTCTTGCCCTCGAGCGTCAGGTCGACGCCGCGGTCGGCCGTGAGCACCGCCCAGCCGTCGACGAAGGTCACCGTCGCCTCCAGCCCCTCGACGCGCAGTCCACCGTCGCCGAGGACGAAGCGCTCACCGCGATCGAAGCCGGTGAGGACGTCCACCACGATGCCCTCGCCGAGCGGGGCGAGGGTCAGCTCCACGTCGTCGCCCAGCCCGACCTCGGTCGCCCCGCCGAGCTCGAGCGCGCCTGCGATCGGCAGGCCACGGACCAGCGTCCCGTTTCGGCTGTCGAGGTCGCGCAGGACGAGCCCGCCCTCCGTGCGCGCGACCTCCGCGTGGCGGCGCGAGACGCTGGTGCCGCGCACCCGCACGTCCACCTCGCCGCGCCCCAGCACCGCGGGCAGCCGGCCGACGAACATCACGCGCTTGCCCGCGACGTCGAGCCGCACGCGGTGCGCCGGCGGCATCCGGCCGTCGAGGCGCCGCAGCATCTCGGCCACCGAGCGCTCGTCCGGGGCGACCCGCGCCGCCTCCGCGAGGGCGGCCCGCGCCTCGAGGCGGGCGCCGTACTGAAGCGCCATCTCGTAGTCGCCGAGGAGACGCCGCAGACGGCCCTGGCGCTCGTCCTTCTGCCCCTCCTCGCTGAGGAGCTCCTCGAGGGCCTCCACCTCGCCCGCGGCCTGGAGCGCCCGGGCCTGATCCTCGCGCCGCCCGAGGATCGCGTAGGCCTCGGCCGCGTCGTGCGCGAGATCGAGCCGCTCGAGCCGGGCCCCCGCGTCGGAGAGCCGCCGCTTCTCCTCGGCGCTCGCCGCGCCGCGGTGGCGCGCGTCCTCGAGGACCGCCATCGCCATCCGTCGCTCGACCTCGTCGCGGCGCTCCTCGTCGTCCTCCGGGACGAACCGCAGCGCGTCGTGCCACGCCTCGAGCCGGTCCTCGAGATCGCCGCCCCGCTCGGCGAGGTGCATGAGCGCCTCGGCCGCGCGCTCCGGCTCGTCGGCCTCCGCCCACAGCGCCGCCGCCTTGCGCCACTGGCCCGCGCCCTCCGCCGCCCGGGCGCGCCGGTGGCGGGCGTTGAGGCCGTCGAACATGCGCTTGAGCCAGCTCATCGGAGGATAAGGCTTGTCTTTTCGGCTGCTTGCCGGCCGCCGCGAGCGTCGCGGCGGTTGACAGAGCGTGCGGATTTTTCGAACGTGTGCAGGGTCGTCCTCAACCGGTCCGAATCATCCGTGGAGTCCCGGGCATGAGCAACCGTATCGGAGAGCTGCTCGTTCGCGAGAAGCTGATCAGCCTGCAGCAGCTGCGCACCGCGCAGGACGAGTCGCGCCGCACCAACACCTCCCTCGGGTATCAGCTCGCGCGGATGGGCTTCATCTCGGACGAGGAGATCACCGACTTCCTCAGCCAGCAGTACCGGGTCCAGTCGATCGACCTCGCCGAATTCGAGATCGACAACGACGTGCTGAAGCTGGTCAACCAGGAGGTCTGCGAGCGCCACAAGATCGTCCCGGTCTCGCGCGCCGGCTCGACCCTGATCGTGGCGATGGCCGACCCGTCGAACCTCCACGCGATCGACGACATCAAGTTCCTCACCGGCTTCAACGTCGAGCCGGTCGTCGCCTCCGAGGCCGCGATCCTGGCCGCCATCGAGCGCGCCTACGCCGGGCCGGAGATCTCCTACGACGACATCATGGAGGGCTTCGACGAGGAGGAGATCGACTTCACCACCGACGAGGAAGACGCAAACCTCATGGACCTCGAGCGGTCCGCCGAGGACGCGCCGGTGGTCCGGCTCTGCAACGCGATCCTCCTCAACGCGATCAAGAAGCGCGCGTCGGACATCCACGTCGAGCCCTACGAGCGCAAGCTCCGCGTCCGCTACCGCATCGACGGCGTGCTCCACCAGGAGATGACGCCGCCGATCAAGCTCAAGAACGCGATCGCGTCGCGCCTCAAGATCATGGCGTCGCTCGACATCGCCGAGCGACGCCTGCCGCAGGACGGACGCATCAAGCTCAAGCTCGGCAAGGGCCGCGAGATGGACTTCCGCGTCTCGTCGCTGCCGACCATCTGGGGCGAGAAGCTCGTCCTTCGGCTCCTCGACAAGTCGAACCTCCAGCTCGACATGACGAAGCTCGGCTTCGACGAGGGCGCGCTCGCCAACTTCAAGTGGGCGATCAGCCAGCCGTACGGGATGGTCCTCGTCACGGGGCCGACCGGGTCGGGCAAGACGACCACGCTGTACTCGGCGCTCTCCGAGCTGAACAAGCCGGACACCAACATCAGCACGGCCGAGGACCCGGTCGAGTACAACCTGATGGGCATCAACCAGGTCCAGCAGCACGAGGACATCGGCCTCAACTTCGCCGCCTCGCTGCGCTCGTTCCTGCGGCAGGATCCCGACATCATCATGGTCGGCGAGATCCGGGACTTCGAGACGGCCGAGATCGCGGTCAAGGCGGCGCTCACCGGCCACCTCGTGCTCAGCACCCTGCACACCAACGACGCGCCGAGCACGGTGTCGCGTCTCTTGAACATGGGCGTCGAGCCGTTCCTCGTGACGGCGTCGGTCAACCTCGTCCTCGCCCAGCGTCTCGCGCGGAAGATCTGCGAGGACTGCCGCACCGAGATCAGCGTCGACGAGTCCGCCCTGACCGACATCGGCGTGCGCCCCGAGGACCTCGCGGCGATGAAGGCGTACAAGGGCGCGGGCTGCCGGAGCTGCGGCTCGACCGGCTACCGCGGCCGCATCGCGCTCTACGAGGTCATGCCGTTCAGCGACCGCCTCAAGGAGATGGTCCTGCAGGGCGTCTCCACCGCCGAGCTGAAGCTCGAGATGATCCGCGGCGGCGTCCAGACCCTGCGGATGGCCGGCATCGAGAAGATCCGCCAGGGCGTGACGACGATCGACGAGGTCCTCCGCGTCACGGCGGCCGACAACCTCTGACCGCCCCCATCAGAGCATCGCCAGCATGGCGAGCAGCCCGTTGTAGACGAGGTGGGCGAGCGCGCTCACCAGCGTCGAGCGGCTGACCGCGCGCAGGGTCGTGAACCCGAGGCCGGCCACCGTGATCGCGACGAGCGCGCCCCACTGGCCGAAGGTCTGCGGGACGTGGGCGAGCACGAAGAGCAGCCACGCGCCGAGGAACGCGAGCGCCCGGCTGTGGCGCTCGATGGCGCCGTAGACGAACCCGCGGAAGAAGACCTCCTCGGCGATCGGGACCACCACCGCGGGGAGCGCGAACGACAGCATCCCGCTCGGCCAGGACACGAGCATCTGCACGGAGCTGACGCCGGTCGAGGGGACGAGCTGGGTGGCCCGGGTCGCGAGGAACCAGAGGAGGCCGCCGCTCAGGAGCGCCACCGGGAAGAAGAGGTACCAGCGGCGCGGGCGACGGAGCCCGAGCCGCTCGAGGCGGCGCTCGAGCCCCGGCCCGCGCGCGAGGGCGACCGCGACGGCGATCTCGAGGCCCGCGATCACCAGCATCAGCGCGGTCCCTCCCGCGGCGCCGACCCGGACGAAGCCCATCGCGAAGAACAGCCCGGCGAGGACGACCACGCCGCCGAGCGCCCGGGCCACGTCGGGCACCCGGTCGAACGGGTTGGCGCGGGCCTGCGCCGCCTCCCATTCGTCGCGGGCCTCCGCGTCGCCCTCCCCGGCCTCGGTCGCGGGCGGCCGCCCCGCCAGGCTCAGGACGAGCAGTACGCCGCCGAGCCACACCCCGAGCACCATGAGCAGGTCGACGAGGCCGAGCGGGTGACGAGCGAGCACGCGCACGACCAGCGGGATCTCCGCGAGCGCCTCGGGCCGCTCCGCGAAGCGCGCCTCCACCGCGTAGTCGTCGGTCGCTCCGATGGTCCCCGCGCCGATCCGCAGGCAGCCGGCCTGCTCGTTGCGCCGCACCAGCGCGAGCACGTCGGCGCTCAGCGGGGACTCCGTCATCAGCTCCCCGGCCGACGGTCGCGCGACCGCGACGGTCATGCGGTCCTGCCACGCGGGCGGGAGCATCGGATCCTCGGCGCACAGCTCGAACGCGACG
>JAUHXR010000096.1 GCA_030426845.1 Polyangia bacterium
TCGACGACGAGGACCCTCATCTCCCTCACGGCGCCGTCCCCTCGTCGGGCGCGCGGGGGCGCCGGTAGACCATGTCGGTGCGCAGGTGGACCAGCTCGAAGGCGGTCGACGTGTTGAGGAGCGACTCGCTGTGCCCGAGGAGCAGGTAGCCGCCGGGGTTGAGGCGCTCGTAGAACGACTCGATGACGCGCCGCCGCGCCTCCACGTCGAAGTAGATGAGGACGTTGCGGCAGAACACCACGTCGGCGCGGCCGATCAGCGCGCTGCGGTCGCGGTCGAGGAGGTTGAGGTGGCCGAAGTGGCACATCGCGCGGATCTGCGGGACGACCTGCCGCCCGTCCGGTGTGTCGGTGAAGTAGGGCTCGAAGCGCGGCGGCGTCGCCCGGAAGGACGACGGGCCGTACACCGCGCGGCGCGCGGTCGAGAGGACGCGCCGGGAGATGTCGTTGCCGAAGACGCGCACGTCCCAGCCGTCGAAGAGCCCCGACTCCTGGATGAGGATCGCGACGCTGTAGGCCTCCTCGCCCGTCGAGCAGCCCGCGCTCCAGATGGTGAGGTTGCGTCGCCCCTCCGCGCTCAGACGGGCCTTCAGGTCGGGGAGCAGCTCCCCGGCGAAGGCGGACAGCTGGTAGTCCTCGCGGAAGAAGTAGGTCTCGTTGGTGACGAGCGCGTCGACCGCCGCCTCCATCTCGGCCTTCGCGTTCGGGTGGTAGAGGAGGTGGTGGTAGTACTCGGTGAAGTCGCGCAGGCCGAGCTCGCGGACGCGGTCGCGCAGCCGCCGCTCGAACACGTAGCGGATGTCCGCCGCGAACTCCATGCCGCAAAAGTTGTTGATGAGCTCGCCGAGGAGGCGGAACTCGTCCGGGCTCAACCGCGGACCCGAGTCGAAGAGGATCGACACTCAGTCCGCCTCCACCGGCCCTTGGAGCGCGCGCTCGATCGCGGCCTGCACCCCGGCGTCGACCTCGCGCTCCGCGCGCTCCTCGAGCGCCCGCCGGTCCTCCGGGCCGCCGAGGCGGCCGAGGAGCGACGCGGCGAGCTGCCGCACGTCCCACGCGGAGTGCTCCAGCGCGAGCGCGATCCGCGCCCCGCGCCGCGGCGTGTCCGACTGCGCGATCGCCCGTAGCGCCTCCTTGACCAGCTCCGAGTCGGCGCTGCCGAGCGCCTCCACGAGGAGCTCGTCGACCGCGTCGTCACCCATCGCGCGGAGCGCCTCGAGCGCGGCCACCGCGACGCCGCGGCGCCCCTCGGAGACGAGCTCACGCAGCGCCGGGATGGCGCCCCGGTCCGCGAGCCGACCCAGCGCCCGCGCGGCCGCGGCCGCCACCGGCTCGGCGCTCGCCCGGACCGCGAGGCGGAGCTGCGGCCCGCCGAGCCCGTCCTCGCCGAGCTGCGCGAGCACGCGCACCGCCGCCGCCTGGACGTCGATGTCCTCGTCCGCCAGCGCGAAGCCCGCGAGCTCGGCCGCGCGTTCACCACCGAGCGAGGGCAGCGCGATCAGCGCGGCCCGGCGCGCCCCGGGATCGTGGGCGTTGAGCGCCTGCGCGAGCCGATCGAACGCCGCTTCACCGCCGACCGCCGCCACCGCGGGGAGCAGCGCCGCGCCGCCGGGGCCGTCCAGCGCGACGCCCTCGAGGGCCTCCGCGACCGCCGCCGGGTGCCGACGCGCCAGCGCCTCGAGCGTCCGACCCGCCGCGCCGCGCGCGCGCTCCACGTGCAGCGCGACCTCGACCAGCCGCGGCGCGTCCGGGGCCTCCGCCCAGCGCTCGAGGCCGCGGGCAGCGGCGACGATCAGGCGAGGCTCCTGAGACGCGAGGGCGCCCCGGAGCGCCGCGCGCAGCCCGTCCGCGTAGCGCGCCTCCTGCTCGCTCTCCGACGCGAGGTCGACCGCGATCTCGAGCGCGGCGCCGCGGGCGGAGGGGGGCAGCTCCTCTTGCGCGTGAAGGAACGCCTCCACCCCGTCCGCGCCCCACGCGCGGATCGCCTCGAGCGCCGGCGGCGGCAGGCGGTCGTCGCTCACCAGCGCGGCGGCCTCGCCCGCGGCCTCGGGGTCTCGGGCGAGCATCAGGATCCACACCGCGCCGACCCGGAGGTCGTCGCTCGCGCCCCCCGCGGCGAGCACCCGCAGCGCTCGCCGCCCGTCGGCGCCGAGCCCCGCCGCGGCCTCGCCGACCTCGGCGGCCGCGGGCCCGCCACGCGCGAGGAGGCGCCCGACCGAGCGCACCGCCTCGGCCGAGGTCGCCGTCGAGGTGTCCTGCATCGCGGCCAGGAGCACGGGCCCCGCGTCGGGGTCCGAGCTGAAGCCGAGGAGCCCGAGGGCCATCCGGCGCATCAGGCGATCGCCCAGCAGCGGCCGCAGCGCCTCGACCGACACGTTGGCCTCGAGCCGCTCGAGCCCCTCGAGCGCGGCCAGGCGCTGGATGGGCTCACCGCCCGACAGGTGGGCCCGGAGCGCCTCCTCGGCGCGCGCGCCGCCGATGCGGGCGAGCGCCTCGAGCGCGGCCTGCGCGGTGTTGGGGTCGGGGTCGGCCGAGAGCTGCGCCAGGCTGTCCACCCCGGCGCCGCCGGCGAACCCGAGCGCCTGGACGAGGAACTTCCGGGCGGCCGAGGGCACGCGCGGCAGCGCGACGAGGAGCGCGTTGGCGGAGCGCGGGCCGAGGCGCTCGAGCACCTCGAGCGCGGCGTTCCGGAGGCCCACGTTCTCGCCCTGGCAGAGCGCGTCGACGAGCTCCGGCAGCAGCCCCCAGGCCTCGCCGACCTCGGCCGCGACCCGCACGCCCTCCTTGCGCACGCGCCAGTCGACGTCGCCGAGGGCGCGCACGAGCAGCCGCGTCCGGCCCTCGGGGTTCCGCTCGACGAGCGCCGCGGTCGCCTGCCGGCGCTCCTCGGCGTCGTCGCTCGCCAGCGCGGCCTCGAGGTCCTTCACCGCCGCCCCGCGTGCATCAGAGACTGCATGGCCTGCATGTCGAGCACCTCCGTCACGGCCGCGATGCGCGCGACGTCGAGCACGAACACCAGCTTGCCCCCGTACGAGTAGACCGACTGGATGCCGCGCGCGCCGTCGCCGACGCCGATCTGGGGCACGTCGCGCTCGTCCTCGTCGCCCGTCCCGAACACCTCGGTGACCGAATCGACGACCAGGCCGACGAGCCGGTCGGCGTGCTGGGCGATGATCCACTTCGTGCGCCGCGTCGGCTCCTTCGCGGGCAGACCGAAGCGCATCCGCATGTCGAGGACCGGGACCACCTCACCGCGGTGATCGGAGACCCCGGGGACCGCGGGCGGCGCGTGCGGGATGGGCACGATGGTGAGCGGGCGGATGATCTCGCGGACCTTGAGGATCTCGACCGCGTAGTCGACGTCGTTCACGGTGAAGCCGACGAGGTTCTTGCCACGGTCGGCGCGGCGGCGGGCGAGCGTCGGCACGGCTACCTCCTCAACAGGGGCTCGGGGTCGAGGAGGACGAGGATGTCCTCGGGCGACTGGCCCTCCTCGACCACGCCGGGCCGGCCGATGCCGAGCACGTACTCGGACATGTCGCCGGCCACGACCGCGGCGAGCTCCACCTCGTCCGCGGAGAGGCGATAGACCTGGAAGACCTCGTCGACGAGGAGGCCGATGATCTCCTCGCCGCCGTCCACGAGCAGGATGCGGCTCTGCTTGACCGGATCGCGCGACGGCATGCGGAGCCGGAGGCGCAGATCGATGATCGTCGTGATGCGACCCCGCACCGAGAGGATGCCGAGGACCCACGGGCGGCTGCGCGGAACCTCGGTCACCGGCGCGACCTTGAGGATCTCTCGGATCGACGCGAGCGGCAGCGCGAAGCGCTCGCCGTTGAGCCCGAACGCGAGAAACTCTCGTACGTCCTCGCGGCGGCGCTCGCTGCGCCCCTTGGTGCGAGACGACACCGGCGGGCTCGAGTCGCGGCGGGTCAGCTCGCTCATCGCGCCGCCTCCGTCCGCTGGATGCGCACGTCGGCGATCGTCAGCTCGTCCTCGAGGATCGAGGGCGCGTCGAGCACCAGGACCACGCGCTGATCGCCGAGGTCGGTCGCGCCGGCGAAGCCGCGCGTGTCGCGGAGCGAGGGGCCGAGCTGCTTGATGATGATGTCCTGCTGCCCCTCGAGGCCCTGAACGACGAGCCCCAGGCGCTTCTGCCCGAGCGACGTCACGACGACGTACTCCTTGCTGGCCTGGTGCTCGCCCGGCCGCGGGCGGAGCTGGAAGAGCCGATCCAGCCGGCAGATCGGGAGCGTCGCGCCGCGGAGCGTGATGACCTCGCGGCCCTCGACCCGGCGCACGTCCAGCGGGTCGAGGAGCAACGCCTCCTGGACGACCGTGAGCGGGATGCAGAAGGCCCGGCCGACGACGCGGACGACCAGCGCGCTGATGATCGCGAGCGTGATCGGCAGCGTGATGGTGAACTTCGTGCCGACCCCGAGCTCGCTCTGGACGTCGACGACCCCGCCGAGCCGCGCGATGTGCGTCTTGACCACGTCCATGCCGACGCCGCGCCCGCTCAGATCGGTGATCTCGGTCGCGGTGCTCACACCCGGCAGGAAGATCAGCCCGAGCTTCTCGCCGCGGGCCATCTCGTTGCCCGCCTCGGGGCTCACCGCGCCACGATCGACCGCGCTCTTGAGGATGAGGTCCGCGTTCATCCCCGCGCCGTCGTCCTCGATCTCGATGACGACGTGGTTGCCCTTCTGGTACGCGTTGAGCGCGAGCGAGCCGGTCTTCGGCTTGCCCATGTCCTCGCGCGCGTCCGCTCGCTCGATCCCGTGATCGATCGCGTTGCGGATGATGTGCAGGAGCGGATCGGTCAGCTCCTCGACGATGAGCTTGTCCACCTCGGTCTCCGCGCCGGAGACGAGCAAGCGGACCTCCTTGCCGTGCTCGCGCGCGACCTGACGCACCGCGCGGCCGAGGCGGTCGAAGGTCTGCCCGAGGGGCACCATCCGCACGTCGAGGATGCCGTCCTGGAGCTCGTCGAGGTGCCGCTCGAAGCCGCGGTGGATCCGGTGCAGCTCGGCGCCCACTCCGCGCAGCTCGGGGGCCTGTCGCACCCGATCGAGGAGCTTCCCCACCGCGCTGCGCACGATCGCGAGCTCGCCGACGACGTTCATCAGGTGGTCGAGCTTGGCGATGTCGACGCGTACGGTCTTCGCGACGCGCATCGACAGCGAGTCGGCGCTCACCTCGCGCGCGGGCGCCTTCGGCGGCGCGGCGGTCGCGGGGTGGGCGGGCGCGGCGGGCGCGACGGCGCCGGGGGGCGGGATGGTCTTGGCCCCCGTCGAGCGGCCTCGCGCGACCGGCTCGAGCACCGCGCCCGGGCGATCGGCGAGGGCCTCGCGCAGCTCCTCCACCGCGACCCGGCTCGCGAGGATCACCTCGAGCTCGATCGAGTCGTCGTCGCCGCCCTCCATCGAGGGCAGGTACGTGATGATCTCGGCGAGCGGCTTGGCGCGCGCCTTGAGATCCTCGAGGTCGGTGTCGATGCTCGCGAGCCCGAAGCTGAGCTGGAGCCGGTAGAGCGGCACCCCCTGCTCGATGTTCGTGCGCAGCCGGTGCTCCTCGTACTCGGTGAGCACCGAGAGCACGCCCTCGTCGAGCTGGTACGGCCCGAAGCCCTCGTCTGCCTCGACCTTGGCCCCGACGAGCCGGTCGACCTGCGCCCGAAACACCCCGAGGTTCGGCGCCGGCGCGTCGGACGCGCTCGTGAGCAAGCGCTGCAGCACCTCGATGCCCTCGAAGAGGACGTCGAGGACCTCCTGGGTCAGCTCGACGCGCCCGAGCCGGAGGTTGTCGAGGAGGTCCTCGAGGACGTGCGAGACCTCGCCGAGATCGCCGAAGCCGAACATCCCCGCGATGCCCTTGAGCGTGTGCACGCCGCGGAACACCGAGTTGATCAGCTCGGGGTCGGGGCTGCCCGTCTTCTGCCCGTGGTCGAGCACGAGGAGATCCCGGGACAGGAGCTCGATGATCTCCTGCGCCTCCGCGACGAACTCGTCGCGGATCCCGTCCTCGACGTCGCTCATCCGTCGACCTTCATCCGGGAACCTTGGACGACAGGCGCAGCACCGCGCCCACGAGCTGCTCCGCGGTGAAGGGCTTGGCCAGGTAGTCGTCGGCGCCGAGCCCGAGCCCGCGCTCGCGGTCCTTGTCCGACGCCTCCGAGCTGATGATGAGGAGCGGGGTCGCGCGGTGCTTGGTGGACTCGCGCATGAACTTGATCAGCTCGAGCCCGTTCACGTCGGGCATGTTGATGTCGACGATCGCGAGCGCGAACTCCTCGCGCGGCAAGAGGCGCAACGCCTCGAACCCGCTCGCCGCCTCGACGACCTGAGCGACGTGCCCCCCTTCCTCGAGCGCGGCCCGCACGAAGGCGCGCATCGCGCTCGAGTCTTCGACGACCAGGATCCGGGCGATCACCGACGCATCATCCCAAGAAACCCCACGCCAAGTCGAGTCACCGGGAGAAGCGCCGGTCGCGGGCGTCCTCGACCTCGGCCTCGCCGACCTCGGCCAGGGCGCGCAGGAAGCGAAATGAGTAGAGCCCCGTCGCGTGGCCGTCGCCCCACGTGAGCTGGAGCGCGTAGCTGCCGACCGACTCGATCCCGGCGAGGGTGAGGTCCATGTCCTCGGCGCCCTCCACCCATCGCACCGGGCCGTGGTGGCCCTGGCAGTGCGCGCACGGGCAGAACCCCCGCAAGATGGCGTGCCGGTAGGCGGTCGTCTCGCCGTCGTCCCAGTCGATCTCCAGCCGGCGCGCCCCCTCGGGCGCGCGCAGCTCCACCGGCTCCGGGTTCTCGTTGGTCACCGCTCGCCCTCCACCTCTCGTACCTGGGTCAGCAGCTCCCCGCTCGCCAGCCTGCGGCCGAGCTGGTGCGCCACGAACTCGTCCATCGCCCCGAGCGCGCGTCGGTCGGCCTCGGAGAGCGGCTCCTCCGCCACCGTGTCCCAGGCCTGGGTCTGGGCTCGCAGCAGCCAGTCCCGCAGGCCGCCCCGGAGCTTGTCCGAGGCGCCGCCGCAGGCGCGGCACACGATCGCGCCGAGCATCGGGTCGAACAGCGCGGCCTGTCCCTCGGCGGCCGTCTTCCCGCAGCGGCCGCAGCGCGCGAGGTTGGGGCTCAGCCCCTGGAGCGCGAGCACCCGCTGGGCGAAGGCGTAGCGCAGGCCGTCCTTGGACGTGGCCTCCGCCAGCTCGAAGAGGCGCACGACCGTGGGGAGCATGCGCGGGTCGGGGGTGTCCCGCTCCCCGAGGGTCTCGCGCAGCAGCTCGAGGCCCGCCGCGGCCACGCTCATCCGGCCGAGCCCGGACAGGATCCCGGGGAACGCGCGCACCACCCGGGCCTGGGCGAGCCGCCCGACACCGCCGCGACCCAGGGACAGCTCGGCCTCGATCAGGAGGTAGGGCTCGAGCGAGCCGGCGAACCGACGGGCGCTCTTGCGGGCGCCGCGGGCCATGAGCGCCACCTTGCCGTGGCTCTCCGTGAAGAGCGTGACGATGCGGTCGGCCTCGCCGTAGGCGACCGAGCGCAGCACCACGGCCGCGGTCCGCTCCGTTCGGGCCATCCGGCTCAGAGAATACCCCGCGACGCCCTCTCGAAGGCGACCCCGCGAGAGGGCCCGACCCGACGAGGTCGTCGCGGCCGCCCGCGTTGGAGGGCGATCGCGGCTCAGGCCAGCCGCGCGGGCGCGTCGACGAGCGCCGCCGGAGCCTGGGACAGCTCGATCGGCGTGTCCCGCTGGCGAGGCCTCAGGACGATGCTGAGGGCCAGCGTGAAGAGGATCAGCAGGATCACCAGGGCGATCGCGATCCCGAAACGACGGCCGGTCTCTGGCGGGGTGACCGCGGTGAGCGGCGCGGGGGCGTCCGCGTCCTCCTCGACCTTCTCCTCGCGCCGGCTGTAGCGCTCGAGGATGTCGTCCTCATCCAGGCCCACCGTGGAGGCGTAGGACTTGAGGAATCCGCGGGCGAAGACGTCGCCGGGCAGCTCGTCGAGGTGGTCTTCCTCGATCCGCTGCAGCATGCGCAGGGGGATGCGGGTGGTCTGCGCGACCTCTTCGAGCGAGATCTGGCGCAGCTCGCGCTCTGAACGGAGATAGCTCCCGAGTGAGCTCATTCGTCGTCCTTCTCTCAGGTGAGAAGAGTTCTGAAGCCGAGACAGCCGTGAAAGCTGAGTGGCCAACGGAAGGCTCCCGCATGCCTGCCGCTGGAGAGCGACGGACCTAGCACGTTTTTCGGAGGGTGCGCTCGCAGAATGGCCAAACCGAGTAATTTTCAGCACTTGAGACCGCAGGATCAGGCTTGAACCGCGCATCATCGGCGATCCGGGCGATCTCGTGGGCGCCATCGGGCCGATCGAGCGCCCTACTCGGCGTCCTCGTTCAGGGGCGCGCTGGGGGTCACCGCATCGCGGTCGGTCGACTCCCGGGCGGTCGTGTCGAGCGTCCGATGGCAGGCCTGGCCGTCCTCGGTGTCCGGAGCGATCTCGACGCAGCGCTCCAGATCCGAGACGGCGTCCTCGTAGTGGCCGAGACGCGCGCGGGTCTCGCCTCGGAGCCGCCACGCGGCTTGCAAGTTCTGGCAGGTCGGGTTCTCGAGCGCGAGTCCCCGGCTGAGGGCCTGCTCGGCCGGCTCGAGCTGGTCCAGCCCGACCCGCGCCTCGCCGAGGCGGTACCACGCGATGCACAGCTGAGGGCTCTGACGCACCGCCGCGAGGAGCACCTCGACCGCCTCCTGGTGGCGCTCGGTCTCGATGTAGGCCCACCCGAGGTTGGTCCGCGCGAGGCCCGCGTCGCGGTTCAACAGATCGCTCGCCGCCACGCGCAGGACCTCGATCGCGTCGTCGTAGCGCTCGATGTTGATGTACATGACGCCGCGCGAGTTGCGGACGTCCGAGGGCAGGCTCGCGCGCTGCTCCGTGACCTCGGCCGAGCGCAGCGCCTCGTCGAAGTGGTGGTCCGCGCGCTCGTAGTCGGCGCGCCGGAGGAAGTAGAGGTTGCCAAGCAGGAGGTGCGCCTCGGCGTTGTCCGGGTCGAGCTCGATCGCGGCGAGGAGGTGCTCGAAGGCGCCGGGGTAGTCCTGCTCGCCGAAGAGGCCTCGGGCCAGGTCGTACTCGCGCTCGGAGCGCAGGACCTGCTCGCGCGAGGGCCCGGCCCCGCACCCGGCGAGCGCGGCGACGAGGAGGAGCCCCAGCCCGCGCGCGTCAATCCGCGCGTCAAACGAAGCCACCGCGCACCTCTTCCTTCATCCCGAGCAGCTCGTAGAGCTGTCGCAGCGCGGCCAGGTCGGGGAGGATGATCTTCTCCTCGTGGATCCGCAGGTAGCCGCCGTCCCGGAGCTGCTGGATCGCGCGCTTGACCGCGTCGACGTCGAGCCCGACGCGGCTCGAGAGCTCGAGGGGCGAGATCGCCAGCACGTGCCCGTCCGGCGTGCGCTCCCCCTGCGCGGCGAGGCGCAGCAGCGTGTTCACGACCCGGGACGGCCGATCGCGCAGCATCGCGTTCTCGAGCTGCTCCTCGGCGTGCCGCAGGCGGCGCACGAGCTGCTCGACGAGGCGCAGCGCGACGTCCGGGTTGCTGGACAGCAGGACGCCGAAGGTCCGGCGGTCGAGCGCGAGGACCTCGCAGTCGGTGAGCGCGACCGCCGAGGCGCCCCGGTGCGCGTCCGCGTTGAGCGCGTCCTCGCCGAACAGGTCGCCCGGGCGAAGCACGGTCAGGCTGCGATCCGACGAGCGGATGCGCTTCACCAGCCGGACCCGCCCCTCCTGGATGAGGTAGGTGTGGGTGGCGACGTCGCCCTCCGCGTAGATCTGGGTCCCCGCCTCGAAGGTGTGACCGAAGCGCTCGAACAGACGCGCGCGCTCCTCGTCGCCCAGATCCTTCACGGCCACGGGAGTACTGCGTTCCCCGCCCCAAAGCAACGCCATCCGTCGGGCCGCGCTCCCCCGGCGCGGGCGCCCCCGGAGGGGGTGAGGTACCCTCCGTCCGAGACGGTGCACGCGGACCCCGGCGCGACCATCGACGGCAAGTACGAGATCCTGGAGCCCCTCGGGGCCGGCGGGATGGGCTCGGTCTACCGCGCGCGCCACGTGCTCACCGAGCAGATCGTCGCGCTCAAGGTCCTCAAGGTCGGGCCGGGGGACGAGGCCCTCGCGCGGCGCTTCAAGCTCGAGGTGAGCATCGCCGCGAAGGTGAAGCACCCCGGCATCGTGAAGGTGTTCGACGCGGGCACCGACCCGGCGGGGGACCGCTTCTACCTCGCGATGGAGCTGCTCGAAGGCCGGAGCCTCCGCGACGCGATGGACGACGACGACGCCGACCTGCGCGCTCTCGTCGGCCACATCGCCGAGGCCATCGACGTGATGCGCGCGGCCCACGCCCTGGGCGTGATCCACCGGGACCTCAAGCCGGACAACCTCTTCCTCGAGGACTTCGAGGGCGAGGTCCGCATGCGCGTCCTCGACTTCGGGATCGCGCGCGATCTCGCGGGCCCCGGGGTGACGACCACCGGCGTCGCGGTCGGCACCGCGCTGTACATGTCGCCCGAGCAGGGGACGGCGGCGCGCACCCTCGGGCCGGCGAGCGACATCTGGGCGTTCGGCGTGATGCTCTACGAGATCCTCGCGGGTCACCCGCCGTTCGACGGTCCCAGCGCGCACGCGGTCGTCATCGAGGCGGTCACGAGCCCGCACCGCCCGCTCGGCGACGTGCGGCCCGACCTGCCGGCGGAGTGGTCGGCCCTCGTCGACCGCTGCCTCGCAAAGAAGCCCGAGGCTCGCCCGACGAGCGACGAGCTGCTCGCGGCGCTCTGGACCCTCCTCGACGAGCACGACGCCCTCGACCGCGCGATCCCCCTCGCAGGCCGCGTCCGGACCGGGCCCGCGAGCTTCGGCGAGGGCGAGGCGCGATTCGGGCCGGGCTCCCTCGACGCGACCGCCGACGCCTCCGCCGTCGAGGCCGCGCCGTCCGCGGTCGCCGCGGCCCCGCGCGAGCCCCTGGACGAGCCTCTCGCCCCGCCGCCGAACCCGAAGCCCGCCCCGACGCCTCGCGCGCTCGCGCTGCCGCCGGACGCGACCGATCCCGTCCCGACGCCGGTGGCTCGCTACCTCGCGCTCGGCCTGGCGGCGGCCGCGCTGCTCGGCGTCGGCGGCTGGGTGATGAGCCGACCGGTGGATCCCGAGCCGAGCCTGGTCCCCGCCGCCCCGACCCCCCAGCCGCGCGCCGAGCTGGAGGTGGTCGATCCGACGCTGGAGGCGCCGCCCTCCATACCCACCCCGCCCGCGCCGGCTCCAACGGTCCCCCGCCCGACCCCACCGGTGGCCGAGGCGAGGCCGGCCGACCGGCCACGTACCGAGCCGCAGCCGCGTGCTCCGGCCGTCGACCCCGACCCGCCTCGCGCCACGTCGGCCCTGGCCGCCCCCGTCGAACGCCCGACGGCGGAGCCGGCCGCCGCGAGCGCCCCGCCCGCCGAGGTCGCCCGCGCGGTCGCCGATCCCGCGCCGGTCGCCGCGCCGACGAGCGCGGCCCCGACGCCCACCCCTGCCGTCGAGCCGACCACCCCGGGCCGGGGCGCGTTCATGGACGAGGACGAGGGGGCGCGCGCGCTCCGCGAGGCGCTGCAGCGACGGCGACGCTGATCCACGGGGTCGGCTCAGACGGCGGCCGACTGGAGGACGCGCTCCATCGCCCCGCGTCAATGATGCGCGCTTCGAACATGGAGCATCCGGGGCCCACCTTGGGGACTCTCGTTGTCAGCGCGGGGCCTCGACGCCGGGGAGATGGTCGCGCACTCCCAGGCTGGTAGGCTCCGTCCCGTGACCCGTCGCGGACCCCTCCTGGTGCCCCTCGGCCGCGCCCTCCGGGACGCCCGCCGGCCCGCGTGCGCGGCCCTCGCGCGCTGCGCGGTCGTCGCCACGCTGCTGGCCCCGCTGCTCACCCACGCCACGTCGGCGCACGCTCAGCCCGCCCGGGCCGAGGCCCCACCGCGTCCGTCCACGTACCAGCTCGCGCGGCCGGACGGCGAGCCGACCGAGGCCGACCTCGAGCGCGCCCTCGGCCTCTACGAGGACGCGACGGCCGAGCTCGACGCCGCGCGCTGGGCCGACGCCGCCCGGCTCTTCGCCGAGGTCTACCGGCTCTCGGGTCTCGCGGCCGCGCTCTTCAACCACGCGACCGCGCTGCGCTCGCTCGGGCGCCACCGGGACGCGCGCGACGCGTTCCGTCAGCTCCTCGGCCAGCACCCGGAGCTCTCCGACGAGCGGCGCTCGGACGCGGAGGCCCGGATGCGCGAGGAGGCCGGCCGGGTCGCGCTCGTGCTCGTGGCCGGGCTCGACGACGCCCCGAACGCGCGCGTGACGTTCGACGGCGCGGCGGTGCCCGCGCTGAGCCACCCGGTGGAGATCGAGACCGATCCGGGGCCGCACGCGGTCGGGGTCCAGCGGCCCGGGTTCTCGCCGTGGCGGCGCGAGCTGACCCTCGGCGACGGCGAGCGCGAGACCGTGCGGGTGGAGCTCGAGGCGCTCGACACCGAGGAGGTCTACGAGTCGCCGTGGTTCTGGACGATCCTCGGCGCGGTGCTCCTGGGCGGGGGGATCGCGATCGGCCTCCTCGTGCAGGACGGCGTGCAGCTCGAGCCGCGCGAGGGCTTCCGCATGTTCGAGGTTCGGCTGTGACCCGGTGGATTGCCGCCGCCGCCGCCGCGCTGCTCGCGGGGTGCGCCCAGAACGCGATCCTGGAGCTCACCGTCCAGGTGCCCACCGCGACCGACGTCGGGGCCCCGGGCGCTCGCTTCGCGGTGCTCAACTTCGCCAACACGCGGGACTCTCTCACCGGCACCTTCCCCGGGAGCGCCACCGGCACGGAGGAGGCGATCCCGCTCCCCGCCGACGCGACCGAGGAGGTGCGCATCTCGGTCATCGGTGACGAGCGGCTCGACCGCGCCCTCTTCGTCGCGGTGCGCTACTGCGTCAGCGAAACGTGCTCGAACGTGTCGCCCATCGACCCGAACCTCGACCTGCGCCAGCTGCGGGTCGTGCGCTACGAGCGAGCGTTCTGGCCGGGGGAGTACAGCCAGCACACCCTGCCGCTCGGCCCGCTGACGGCGGGCGAGATCCTCGAGATCGACAAGTGCGACGTCTTCGCCTGTCGGGAAGGGACCGCCCTGAGCGCGTGCGAGGGCGACCTCCACTTCTGCGAGCTCTGATCGCTCAGCGGCAGCTCCAGCCCAGCCCGGTGGCGCTGCCCCCCAGGAGCGGCGGCCCCTGCTGGCTCAGGCTCCCTCCCCCCCACTCGAAGAGGTAGGCCGCGCCGTCAGCGAACGAACCGTCCGCGCCCGGCTCGGTCGCGAGCAGCCGGATCACGCCCGGCTGACGGAGGCGCCCGCCGCGGCCGCAGACCCGGCTCCCGAACCGGTGCCCGCCGGCGCTGCCGCTGAGGAGCTGCGGTGCCGCGAGGCCGTCGGTCCACACCGCCGGGGTCTGGTAGACGTAGACGCGGCCGTTGCTCGAGTCGTCGGCCGGGGCCGCGATCGCGAAGTCCGGGGTGAAGTCGCCGTTGATGTCCCCGAGCCCGGCCACCGCCCAGCCGACCTCGGCGCCCGCCGCGGCGGCGGGGATGGTGATCGTCTGATCGTAGAGCGGCACGTACGGGAAGTCGCCGGTCCCGAGGTAGACATGGGCCGCTCCGCTCGAGCCCGCGCCCGACGCGCCGATCAGGACGTCGGGGTAGCCATCCGCGTTGACGTCGTCGATGCCGGCGATCGAGCCGCCGAAGCCGTCGCCGCCCGTGAGGCCGGGCGGATCGGCGAGCGGCACGAGCTGGTTCGTCGTCACCGAGGGGCCACCGAACAGCACGTAGACCCGGCCGCCGCTCGAGTGCTCGGGCTCGCCGACGAGGAGGTCGGGGAATCCGTCGTGGTTGAGATCCCCGGGCGCGGCGAGCGCGAAGCCGAGCTTCGAGCCCATCTCGGGCGTCCCGGGCGCCCCAAGGTCGATCGGGGACACGCCGGCGAAGCCGCCCCCGTCCTGCGCGAGGTAGACGTTGATGATCCCCTCGTTCGCGAACGCCTCCCCGGGCTGACCGACGACCAGGTCGTCGTAGCCGTTGCCGTCGAGGTCTCCGGGCGAGATCAGCGCCTCGCCGAAGCGGCCGCCCGCCGTGCCGGTGGACGGGACGAGCCGGGTCGTCGTCACCTCCGACCAGGTTCCGCCCATGCTCCGCTGGAACAAGTAGACCGCGCCGCTGTGCGTCCCCCCGCCGAGGTCCTCGAACGGCGCGCCAGCCGCGATCTCGTGCTCGAGCCCGCCGAGGAAGTCCCCGACCGCAACCGCGCGGCCCATGCCACCAGAGGCGAGAAGGGGGTTGCCCAGGAGAACCAGCGGCCCGACCTCGCCGCTGGCCACCCCGAGCCCCGCGAAGACCGCCCCTGCCCCGCCGACGGCGGCGGGGGCGCCGAACACCGCGTCGCGGAGGCCGTCGTTGTCGAAGTCGACCTCCGCGCGTCCGACCACGAACCGCCGCGTAGGCCCGGGCACGCCACACACGAACGAGCCGGACGCGCCGGTGCACGAGCGCACCCGCATGAACCAGTCCCCCGCCACATCGAGCGGCTCCGCGCCACCGGGCTGGGGGATGTAGTACTGCGAGGTGGTCTCGAAGGTGCGCAGGACCGAGCCGAACGTAGAGTCGCGGGCGAGCTCGACGCGGTAGCCGGTGGCGCCCGCGACGAAGGCCCACTTGAGCTTGGGGCGGCTCGGATCAGGGACCGTTCCGTCGTTCACCACGACCGAGAGGTCGCCGGTCGACGCGCCCGGCAGCGGCGCGAGCGGGTCCGGCCCGGGCAGGGTCGTCCCGCTGTCGAAGGGGCCGGCGTCGCCGGGGCCCGCGTCTCCGGGCCCCGCGTCCATCGGCGCTCCCGCGTCCGACAGCGAGGGGTACGGCTCGCACCCGGTCTCGGGTCGGCAGAACGCGGTCGGGCCGCACATCATCGTGGGGTCCGGGGCCGCGAAGCAGCTCCCGTCGAGGCAGCGCCCCGTCGCGCAGGAGGCGGCGGGCGCGGGGCAGTCGGAGTCGCTCGCGCAGGCAGGCGCGGGGCACGCCTCGGGGGTCTGCGGGGTGCACGTCGGGTCGACGCAGGCGCCGTCGAGGCAGGTCTGCCCCGCGTCACACATCACGCCGGCGCACGACCGACCGGCCACCACCGTGACCGAGAAGTCGGCGCTCAGGTCCAGGTCGACCCGCCGATCCACCACCGCGCCGTACGCGCCGTCGCGGAGGCGTACCCACAGCACGTAGCTGCCAGGCGCGAACCCGGCGAGGTCGGCGGCGCGGAAGCCCTCGAGGGCATCGACGCCGCGGTGGGCGTTGAACATCGCGGCGGAGACCGGCTGGCCGTCGAGCGTCTCGAGCGCGGTATCGACGTAATAGAACTCGGCGCCGGGCACGAAGTCGGTGCGGACGTCGACCGACAGGCGCAGGCCGTCGTCGGTGCACGAGCAAGCGAGGAGCGCCGCGAGGCCGACGGCCACGCGGGAGGAGCGATAAGTCATAAGCGGGGCCTCCGGGGGAGAAGAGCGCCTGCGATCAAAGGAGCACAAGTAGCGCCGCCGGGGAAGCGGCGATCCGGTGTACGAAGGTTGCGCAGAGACCTTCCCTCATTTTCTGGTCGCGACGCTATTTCGTCGACGCGCTGCTTCGGGCGTCCTCAGTCGGCGAGGTGGCACGCGACCTGGTGGCCGTCGGCGCGCTCGACGAGCTCCGGGACCTTCTGATCGCAGAGGCCCTCCTGCGCGATCGGGCACCGGGGGTGGAACGCGCAGCCCGAGGGCGGCGCGAGGGGGCTGGGCACGTCCCCGGTCAGCACGATCCGGCGCCGCTCCCGGCCCGGGTCGGGGACCGGGACGGCCGAAAGCAGGGCCTTCGTGTACGGGTGGCGCGGCTCCGCGTAGAGCGCCTCGCTCGGCGCGAGCTCGACGACCCGGCCGAGGTACATCACCGCCACCCGGTGGCTCACCAGCTCCACCACCTTGAGGTCGTGCGCGATGAAGAGGTAGCTCAGCCCGAGCTCGTCCTGGAGGTCGCTGAGGAGGTTGACGATCTGGGCCTGGATCGAGACGTCGAGCGCGCTGATCGGCTCGTCCGCCACGATGAACCGCGGCTCGACCGCGAGGGCGCGCGCGATGCCGATGCGCTGGCGCTGCCCGCCGGAGAACTCGTGGGGGTAGCGGTGCGCGTGCTCCGGTCGGAGCCCGACCTTGCGGAGGAGCGCGGCGACCCGCTCGGTCTCCTCCGCCTCGCCGTCGACGAGGCCGTGGATCCGCATCGCCTCACCGACGATCGCCCGCACGGTCATCCGCGGGTTCAGCGAGCTGTACGGGTCCTGGCAGATGATCTGCATCCGGCGGCGCAGCGGCCGCAGCTCGGCCTGGCTCGCCCGGGTGATGTCCTGGCCCTCGAAGCGAACCTCGCCCGCCGTGGGGTCGAGGAGCCGGAGGACGACGCGCCCGAGCGTGCTCTTGCCGCAGCCGCTCTCGCCGACGAGGCCGAGGGTCTCGCCCTCCTGGACCGTGAGGCTCACCCCGTCGACGGCGCGGACCGGCCGCACGCGCTGGCCGAACAGGCCCTCGCGATGCGGGAAGTGCATCTTGAGGTCGCGGACCTCGGCGATCGGGGCTTCGCTCACTCCTCGGACTCCTCGCCGACCGCGCTCGCCCCGCGCTCGTCGGCGACGACGAAGCACGCCACCGCCCGGCGCGGCCCGAGCGACATGAGCGGCGGCTCCGCCTCGGCGCAGCGCGCGACCGCGCGATCGCACCGGTCGCGGAAGCGGCACCCCGGCGGCAGCTCGCGCAGGTCCGGCACCATGCCCGCGATCGTCGGCAGGCGTCGCCCCGCGCGCTCGCCGAAGCCGGGCACGCTCGCGAGCAGGCCGCGCGTGTAGGGGTGCAGCGGGTCACGGTAGAGGTCGGCGGTCGGCGCGCGCTCGACGACCTTCCCCGCGTACATCACGACGACGTCGTCGGTCAGCTCGGCCACGACGCCGAGGTCGTGGGTGATGAACAGGATGCTCATCCCGAGCTCGTCCTTGAGGCGCCCGAGGAGCTCGAGGATCTGGGCCTGGATCGTGACGTCGAGCGCGGTGGTCGGCTCGTCGGCGATCAGGAGCTTCGGCTCGCAGGCGAGCGCGATCGCGATCATCACGCGCTGCCGCATCCCGCCGCTCAGCTCGTGCGGGTAGGCGTCGACGCGCTCCTTCGGCGCGGGGATGCCGACGAGCTCGAGCATCTCGATCGCGCGCGCGCGCGCCTCCTTGCGGCTCGCTCCCCGGTGGATGCGTACCGACTCCGCGATCTGGTCGCCGATCCGGTGCACCGGGTTGAGGCTGGTCATCGGCTCCTGGAAGATCATCGAGACGTGGTTGCCGCGCAGGCGACGCATCTCGGCCTCCGGGAGCGCGATCAGCTCGCGGCCGTCGAGCTCGATCGAGCCCGCCTCGATGAGCCCGGGCGGCGACGGCACCAGCCCCATGATCGACAGGCTGGTCACGCTCTTGCCGCAGCCGCTCTCGCCGACCACGCCGAGGGTCTTGCCGCGCTCGAGCTCGAACGTGACTCCGTCCACCGCGCGGAGGCTTCCCTCGTCGGTGTGGAACGCGGTCACGAGGTCGCGGACGCGGAGGATCGGCGTGCCCATGGGCGGGCGGAGGATACCAGCTCAGTCGCAGCCCACGCGCTCCTGCGTGAGCCCGGGGCGCGGGGTCTGCTCGAAGACGCCCGCGGGGACCTCGACGTTGAGCTCGACGTCGTTGAACCGCACCCGCGTGTCCGCGCCGGTGCGCGGGTCCTCGAAGCGGACGGTGTAGGGGATCACCACGCCGCGCGGCGGGCTCGCGTCGTCGCGCGGATCGACGACGAAGCGGTAGTCATCGTAGGTCACGCGCCACCTCAGCGATCCGTCCGGGGCGAAGACCTCGCTGCGGCGCAGGCGCATCCGCTGCGCGTCGGGCGGCGCGTCGCGGTCCTCGTCGCGCACCTCGAGCTCGAGCTCCTGCCGCTCTCCGTCCGCGCTGTGGAGCGTGACCACGTAGCGGCCTCCCTCGCAGCGCATCTCCTGCGACTCGGCCTCGATGCGCGGCGACTCGCCCAGCAGGAGGCGCGTGACCTCGGCCGAGGCGAAGCGCAGGCCGAGCATCCGCTCGATGTTCGAAGGACAGGTCGGCCCGTAGAGGAACCGGTTCGACTGCAGGTCGGTCAGCGCGAAGGACTCGCCGTCGCTCGTCAGGATCGCGGCCGGACCGAACTGCGTCTGGGCGTCGAAGCGCACGCGATCGGGTCGATCGATGTACATCAGGACGGTGCCGCGGATGCGCCCCTCGGCGTCGCGGCGATCGACGCGCGCGCTGGCGCGGAGGACGCGCGCCGGCCGACGCATGTCGCGATACGACGCGAGCGCGGCCGCGGGATCGGTGAAGGGGCGCGCCGGACACGACGGCCCCGGGCAGCCCACGAGGATGAGCGCGAGCAAGGCGAAAACCGCATGAGAGCTTGTCATCGAACGATCCCCTCGATGACCTCGAGCGCGAGGCCGTAGCGGCCGAACGGCGGCATCAGGTACACACCGTCGACGCGATCCTTGACCGCGGAGAGCATCTCGCGCGCGATCCGCACCCCCTCCGCCCGGCCGTCGGGCCCGCCCCCCGCCTTGCGCATGCGGTCACGGATGTCCTCGGGGATGCTCATCCCCGGCACCTCGTTGTGCAGGAACTCCGCGTTGCGGTAGCTCGCGAGCGGCAGGATGCCGACGAGCACCGGGATGCCCAGCGGCGCGACGTCCCGGAGGAAGCGGTCGAGCACGTCGGGGTCGTAGACCGGCTGGGTCATCACGAGGTCGGCGCCCGCGTCGCGCTTCTGCTCGAGGCGCCGCAGCTCGCGGTCGTAGTCGTGGGCCGCAGGCTCGGCGCCGGTCGCGCAGACGAAGCGGGTCGCGCCCTTGAGCGGCTTGCCCCCCGGATCGAAGCCGCGGTTGAGCCCGCTGATGAGGCGCAGGAGCCCGACCGAGTCGAGGTCGTAGACGGCGGTCGCGTCGGGGAAGTCGCCCATCTTCGGCGGGTCGCCGGTGATCACGACGAGGTTCCGCACGTCGAGCTCGTGCGCCGCGAGGAGGTGCGCGACGAGGCCGAGGACGTTGCGGTCGCGCGTCGTCACGTGCATCAGCGCGGGCATCCCGAGCTGCTCCTGGATGCGGTGGCAGAGCGCGAGGTTGCCCATCCGCGCGGTCGCGCGCGCGCCGTCCGCGACGTTGATCAGATCGACGCCGCCGTCGCGGAGCAGCCGCGCGCCCTCCAGCGCCTTGTCGAGCGAGAGCCCGGGCGGCGGGTTGACCTCGACCGAGACGAGGAAGCGCTCCTCGGCCAGCGCGGCCCCGAGCGGACCCTTCTCGGCCAGCGTGGCGACCGTGACCCCCGGCGCGATCTCGTCCGCCGGCGTCTCCTCGAAGTCGCGCGTCGCCTGGCCGCCGATCTCGGGGGGGCGCGAGTCGCCGGGGCGCTCGCCGCGGATCATGCGCGCGGCCATCGCGATCTGCCGGACGTGGTCGGCGGTCGTGCCGCAGCAGCCGCCCACGCCGCGGATGCCGGCCTTGTACATGCGGCGCGCGTAGACGAGGAAGTAGTCCGGCGTCGCCATGTAGGCGAAGCGACCCTCGACCCGCCGCGGCAGGCCCGCGTTCGGGACGGCGACGACCGGGAGCCCGACCTCGAGCATCCGCGTCGCCATCTCGTAGACCCCGGCCGGTCCGTCCGCGCAGTTGACGCCGATCGCGTCCGCGCCGAGATCGAGGAGCATCCGCGCGACCACCTCGGGCGTCTTGCCGTCGGCGGTGGTGCCGAACGCGTCGAACGAGAGCATCGCGACGATCGGCACCGCGCCCCGCGCGCCGGCGCGCGCGCCCTCGAGCGCGAGCTGCAGCTCCTCGGGCTGGCGGAACGTCTCGAGGAAGAGCGCGTCCACCCCCTCCTCCGCGAGCACCGCGGCCTGCTCGCGGAAGGCGGCGCGGAGGTTCGGCTTCTCCGCCTCGGGCACCGTCTTGAAGATCGTCCCGCTCGGGCCCATCGAGCCCGCGACCCACGCCGCGCCGCCCGCGACCTCGCGGGCGAGCCGCACGGCGGCGCGGTTGATCGCCTCGACCTCTCCCTCGAGGTTGTGCGACGAGAGGCGGTAGCGGTTGCCCCCGAACGAGTTCGTCGCGAGCACCTCCGCGCCGGCCTCGAGGTGCGCGCGGTGGATCTCGCGGATGAGCTCCGGCTTGAGGAGCGACTGCTGGTCGAAGTTGTTGGTGTAGAGGACGCCGCGCTCGTACAGCGCGGTGCCCATCGCCCCGTCGAACACGACCGGCCGGTCGCGCAGCGCGTCGAGGAGGGAGGGCCGTCGGGTGTCGTCCGCCATCGTGCGGAGTGATGCCTCAGCGCCCCCGGGACGTCCAGCGCGGCCCCCTTGCCCGCAGCCGCCTTGCCCGCAGCCCCCGCAGGCCACGCGCCGAGGCGAGGCGTCACATCGGGAGCTGGGCGAAGCCCTCGCACGGAGCCTGCTCGATGCACTCCGCCGCGCCGTCCACGAGCTGCACACCGCACTCGGCGCGGCGCCCCTCGATGCACGCGCGGCACGCGCCGCCGTCCGCCTCGGGGCAGGCGCCGCACTCGATCCACGCGCGCAGCGCGCAGAGGCGCTGCTCGGACAGCGGGTTGCCGCTGAGCGGCATGGGCATGCCGCAGGTCGTTGCGCCCGGGTTCACCTTCGCAAAGAGCAGGCTCGCGTCGGCGTCCATCGGCGTGACCATGTCGAGCATCGTGGCGCCGCACGCGTCGCTGGCGGAGGTCACGCCGACGAGGCGCGCGTGGGCGGCCGCGCTCTCGCCGCTCAGGTCGAGGGCCGCGGCCGGGGCGTCGTCGTCGTGACAGCTCGCGGTCGCGCAGCCGGGCGCGATCGCGCGCTCGAGGAGCGCCGGCCAGGTGAGGTCCACGCAGTCCCGCTCGCACGCGGAGATCTCGAAGCCCACGTCGCTCGGCAGCCGATCCTCGCGCGGCTGGGTGCGCTCGATCACCGGCGCGCCGCAGGCCAGCCAGTTGCGCGCTAGCTCGCGCGCGTCCGGATCGTCGAGGCCCGGGAGGGGGCGGAACGTGACCCCGTCCACGTCGACGCGCTCGTAGCTCGCGCCCGAGTCCGCGTAGCCGCCGGGCCCCACCGAGCCCGGCGGCGGCATGAAGCCGCGCTCGATCTGCTCCCACACCAGGTGGCGCTCGCGCACGATCGCCTGCTGGTGACGCGCGAGCCGGTCGACCGCCGGCAGCTCCGCGAAGGTCGAGCTGGACGCGATGCGCAGATCGAAGTCGAGGTCCACCGGCGCGCCGAAGCGATCCATCAGGGGGACGCCCTCGGCGTGGCAGAAGGCGCCGCCGCCGCAGCCGGTGACCATCAGCGCCTGCCCCGCGAAGGCGGGGCTGCCGGCGGGGTCGTAGACGATCTCCAGCGCCGCCTGGTTGTCGCAATCGCCGAGGGACGGCGCGCATCCGAGCGCGAGCGCGAGAGCCAGGACCGCGGGCCAGCGGGTCATGCCCCCGAGGGTGGGCCCGCCGGCGATCCGGGGTCAAGCCGCTTGGCCGGCGGCCCGGCCCGGGTATCCTCCGCGGGTGCGTCCCTCGCGTCTCGTCGTCGCCCTCCTCCTCGCCCTCGCGGCGCTCGCGACGGCGTGCGAGCCGTCGATCCCCGAGGGCGTCTTCGCCTGCACCGCGGACGCGGACTGCCCCCCGGGGCTGGTGTGCCGCGCGCTCCCCGCCCGGTGCTTCTCCACCCGTGAGCCGCTCCCCGACGGCGGCTGAGCCGGAGGCCCCCATGTGCCGCAACATCAAGCTCCTCTACAACTTCGAGCCGCCGGCGACGCGCGAGGAGATCCACGCCTCGGCCCTCCAGTACGTGCGCAAGGTCAGCGGCATGCGCGCGCCCAGCCGCACGAACACCGACGCGTTCGAGCGGGCGGTCGCCGAGATCACCGCGATCACCGAGCGGCTGCTCCTCGAGGAGCTCGAGACGGTGGCCGCGCCGCGCGACCGCGACGTGGAGAAGGAGCGAGCCCGTGAGCGCGGACGCCAGCGCGAGGCCAGGATGCGCGCGGAGCTCGGCTCCGGGGACTGACGCCTCACCGAGGCGACCGGGCCGCACCGGCGTGGGCGCGCCGACACACCCCCCGGCGGCCGCGTCTGGACCGGCGCCGCGCTCAGGCCCGGATCGAGGGTTGCAGAAGGGGTCTTCATGCGCCCCTCGCCCGTCTGCCTCGCGCCGATCTGCCTCGCGATCCTGGTCCTCGCGCCGCTCGCCCTCCCCCGCGCCGCCTGCGCCCAGGAGCTGCCGCCGGGCGCGCACCCGGTCCTCCACGTGCGCGGTCGCGCGCCGATGGTGGTGCTCAGCGCAGCGGTCGACCCGAGCTGGGCCCGCGGGCGCCCCCGCCTGCTCCAGCGCGCGAACCCGACCGTGATCGCTCGCGGGGTGTCGCTCCGCCGCGTGCCCCGCGCCCTCCGCGCCGAGGCCCGCGGCAGCTTCCTCCTGTCCGACGCGGCCGGCGTCGTCTGCGCCGTCCGACTCGGTCGCCCGCAGATCCTCCGGCACGCGATCCCCGAGGACGCCTCCGACGCCTGGGACGGCATGGACGGCGAGCCCCGCATGCCGCGGCGCGAGGTCCTGCGCGAGGCGCTAGCCATCGACATGCCCGAGGTCCTGGTGGCCCCCGTGATCGCGATGCGGGGCCGGTGCCGGACGGCGGCCTGGGCGAGCCGCGAGCCGCTCGTCGGGGGATTCGCGGTGACTCAGATCGACCCCGGGGCGCTCGCCGCGTTCCGTGCGCTCGAGGAATACGCCTACCTCGCCGAGGAGTGGGAGGAGGTCCGGGCCGACGACGACGACCCTGCGGCCACGCACTGGGACGAGCGCTCGGGAGCGACCTCGCGGAGCGCGTACGGCTTCGTGAGCGGCGACCGTCGCTACACCCTCATCGTGGCCCGCGCTTACGGCGGCTGCGGCGCGTTCGTTGGCGTGCTCTCGGCCCTGGTCGAGCACACCCCGGGAGGCCCGCGCGTCGTCTACCACGAGACGTGGGAAGCGGCGCCGAGCGGCCTCATCGACTTCGACCGCGACGGAGTCCCCGAGATCGTCGGCTTCCAGCGCGTCGTCTCGCTCCGCACCGGCGAGTCGGTGGACGTGAGCGCGCCGTACTACGGCTGCCCCTGCTGAGCGGCTCAGCCGACGCGTGACGGAACGGGCAGCCGAGCACGGCAGCCGTCGAGGGCCTCGCGGACCGCCACGGGGTCGGTGCCGGCGTGCTGGCCGAGCCAGGCGATCGCCCCGGCCTCGTCGTCCGGGGAGAAGGCGCTCGTCTTCTGCCGTCTGGTCAGCCAACCGAACGCGGTGAGCACCCCGCGCGCGACCGCGGAGCCGGTGATCACCGCGGTGTACTGGACCTCGTCGAACGACGGTCCGTCCTCGATCTCGCGCTGACGCTCCCCCATACGAGCCCGCGCCGCCGCGTCGGGGACGCCTCCGGCGAGCACGACGAGGCTGTGGGGCACACGATCGTGGAGGCGGGCGGTGTCGTCGTAGATCGAGTCGACGAAGGCTGGATCCCACTGGACCCGGTCGATCACGAGCACCGACAGCCTCGACGCGACCACGGCGAATGCGACCCGATCGCCGCAGATGAGGGTCGGCCTCAAGGACATCGGAGCAGGCTAACGCATCCTCGGACCGTAGCTGAACTACTCAGCGCGCCCCGCCTGCCGAGCCTGCCCGGGCTGCAGACCAACGAGGGCGGTCCTCGAATCGCGGGCGGTCATGTAGGCTCCGCGCCGTGATCCGCCTCGACTCGGTACGCAAGCAGCACGGCTCGCAGGTCCTCTACCTGGACGCCTCGATGAGCGTCTTCAAGGGCGACAAGGTCGGCCTCGTCGGCCCGAACGGCGCCGGCAAGTCCACGGTCTTCCGCCTGATCACCGGCGAAGAGGCCCCCGACGACGGCAACGTCGTCGTCGATCGCGGGGTCACCATCGGCTACTTCAGCCAGGACGTCGGCGAGATGGAGGGCCGCACGGTGGTCGCCGAGACGATCGCGGGCGCGGGCGAGGTCGCCGAGGTCGCGGCCGAGCTCAAGGCCCTCGAGGCCGCGATGGCCGACCCGGCCCGAGCCGACGAGCTGGACGCGGTGCTCGCCCGCTTCGGCGACGTCCAGGCCCGCTTCGACGAGCTCGACGGCTACTCCCTCGACTCGCGCGCGCGGGAGATCCTCGCGGGGCTCGGCTTCGAGGACGCGCGGATGGACGCCGACGTGGGCACGCTGAGCGGCGGGTGGAAGATGCGCGTCGCGCTCGCCCGCATCCTCCTGATGCGGCCGGACGCGCTGCTCCTCGACGAGCCGACGAACCACCTCGACATCGAGTCGATCCTCTGGCTCGAGGGCTTCCTGAAGAGCTTCGACGGCGGCCTCGTGATCACGAGCCATGACCGCGAGCTGCTCAACCGGCTCGTCACGAAGATCGTCGAGATCGACGGCGGCGAGATGAACACCTACACGGGCGACTACGAGCACTACGAGGAGCAGCGCGCGCTCGCCGAGCGCCAGCACGCGGCCCAGTTCGCGCGTCAAGAAGCCATGCTCGCCAAGGAGCGGGCGTTCATCGAGCGCTTCAAGGCGCGCGCCTCTCACGCGGCCCAGGTGCAGTCGCGGGTGAAGAAGCTCGACAAGATCGACAAGATCGATCCCCCGCGGAGCCGCCGCGTGGTCGAGTTCGAGTTCCACCAGCCCCCCCGCTCGGGCGAGGACGTGGCGATGCTCGAGGGCGTCCACAAGGCGTTCGGCGAGAAGGTCATCTACGACGGGCTCGATTTCCACGTCCGGCGCCTCGAGCGCTGGTGCGTGATGGGGGTCAACGGCGCGGGCAAGTCGACCCTGCTCAAGCTGGTCGCCGGGGCGAGCGAGCCGGACGCGGGCGAGGTGCGCCTCGGCGCGAGCCTCAAGCTCGGCTACTTCGCGCAGCACGCGATGGAGCTCCTCGAGCCGAACGACACCGTGCTGCAGACCCTCGAGCGCGCGTTCCCCCGCGCGAGCGGCGGCTCGCTCCGGACGCTCCTCGGCGCGTTCGGGTTCAGCCAGGGCGACGTCGACAAGCCGTGCCGCATCCTGTCGGGCGGCGAGAAGGCGCGCGTCGTGCTCGCCAAGATGCTCTACGACCCGCCGAACTTCCTCGTGCTCGACGAGCCGACGAACCACCTCGACATCCAGACCAAGCAGATGCTCGTCGAGGCCCTCGCGCGCTTCGAGGGCACGATGCTCTTCGTCTCGCACGACCGGCGGTTCCTGCGCGCGCTGAGCAACCGCGTCCTCGAGCTCACCCCCGAGGGCCCGCGCACGTACGGCGGCGGCTACGCGGAGTACGTCGAGCAGGCCGGCCAGGAGGCGCCCGGCGTCCGCGCGTGACTGGGCGCGCCTACTCCGCCGCGGCGCCCCCGACCTGCCACCGAACGCGCGTCACGCCCTCGGCGTCGACCGACAGGTATCCTTGCACGGTCTCGTCGCCGAAGTCGAACGCGAGGTCGGCCGCCTCGGGGTCCCAGGGCTCCAGGGTCATCCCGCGCTCGAGCATCGCCCGTTCCCACGCGGCGTAGGTCTCCTCGCGCGTCCCCGCGCTCACGAACACGAGCTGCCGCGCGCCGTCCGCGTCGTACCCACCGCAGAGGCGAGCGCCGCTCGGCGCGGCTGGCCCTCGCGGCGGGAGCGCCGCGTCCCCCGCGATCCACCCCTCCTCGACCGCGGGCGGGCCGCAAGGAGGCGCGGGAGCGGGGGTGGCTCGGGCCTCGGCGAGCGCCCGCATCAGGCGCTCGGTAGCGTCTGGATCCGGGGGCTCCTCCTCTCCGCACCCGACGGCGCCGAGGCAGAGCACCGTCACGATGGACAGGGTCGCGCGCACGGGGCCAACCTATCGTCGAGACGCACCCGACGCCATGCCCGAGCGCGCGGAGACGCAAGCGAGCCGGGGCCCGGGACGGAACCCGGACCCCGGCTCGGGGGTGACGGAGGATCACTCCTCCACGTCGGCCGGCACGGCGCGCCGCTGCACTCGCGCGAACACGCCCGACAGGCGGGTGCCCTCGAAGAGCGAGCCCACGACGTCGGCGACGTTCTTGCCGCCGAACAGCCGCTGCGCGCTCACCGCCTCGGCGACGGTCGCGAGGACCTGCTGGTTGCCCAGCATGGTGATCGCCTCGGCGAGCGGGCCCTGCGCGGCCGTGAACCGCGCGACCGCGGCGTCGGTCATCGCCGAGAGCTTCGACAGCTCGAGCTCGACCTCGGCCTTCTGGTAGGCGAGCGACGTCTCCGCCGCCCGCCGCTGACGCGCGAGGGCCGCCTGCTGACGGCTGTCGGCGACCGAGTCGAGCGCCTCCTGCTCCTCACGCTTCTTGGTGAGCTGCGCGATCGAGGCCTCCGACCGCGCGGTCGTCAGCGCCAGCTCGCGCGCCACCTGCTCGTGGGCCAGCTGGGCGTCGAACCGCTCGTTCTCGGCCTCGGCCTCGCTCCGCTCCCGCGCGATGGCGAGCTGCGCCCGCGTCGCCGCGAGCCGCTCGCGATCCCGCTCGAGCTCCACCGCCGCCGCGATGGACGCCGAGCGCTGCTGCTCGATCAGCGCGGCGACCTCACGGTCCTCCACGCTGAGCTCGAGCAGCTCGACGTCGCGCAGCACGATCCCGTGGTCGTCGAAGCGCGGCCCCGACTCCCCGAGGACCGCGTCCCGCACCGGGGCGACCGGCTCGGCGTAGAGCTGATCGATCGTCAGCGTCCGCGCGCGCTCGCTCACCCGACGGTGGACCGCCTGGGTCACGAGACCGACGAAGTCGTCCGCGCGGAACCACTTCGAGGGGTCCTCGCCCACGAAGTCCACCGTGACCGCCAGCCGCAGCGACGCGAGCACGTGCTCGCGCGTGCGCACGAGGAGCTGGTCGAGGATCCGGTTGCCCGCGACCTTCAGGTACACCGTCTCCTCGCGCGCGGACGACGTCTTGGGCAGACCCGTGCTGAGCGAGAGCACCTCGAGCGACTCGTCGTACTCGAGGAGCAGCGTCTTCGGGCCGATCTCGACCCGACGCTCACCCGTCTTGGTGACGACCATCACCGCGTAGCCGCTCCACACGCGGATCGTCGGGACGCCCGCGTACTTCGTGGCCAGCGTGAGGGTGCGCGGCTCCGAGAACGTCGCCGCGCGCATCCACTCGTCCGCCACCAGGCCGCTCGCGGCCGAGTGGACGGTCGACACGTCGCCGAAGCCACCGCGCGCGATGACCCCCGCCTTCGAGACCCGCTTGCTGCGCGCCGCCTCCCCCTCGGTCACGGCCGAGCGGGTGGACGGCTTGCGCCGCGAGAGCTGGCGGAGCTCGCCGTTGTAGCGGCGGGCCTCGTCGTTGCCCGGATACCACAGCGCGCACTCGCGGTCCTCGAGGACGCGACGCACGATCACCTCCTCGCGCGGGTCCGG
>JAUHXR010000476.1 GCA_030426845.1 Polyangia bacterium
CCCCGGCCCGGCCGGGCGCAGGGTCACCGACGGCCGGAAGTCGAGGCGCTGGCCCGGCACGAGCTCGAGGTGGTAGCGCTGGAGCACGATCGCGAGCAGCAGCGTCGCCTCCATCATCGCGAAGTGGTTGCCGATGCAGACGCGCGGCCCGCCGCCGAAGGGGAAGTAGGCGAAGCGCGGCCGCGACGCCTCATCCTCCCAGCGGTCCGGGTCGAAGGCCTCGGGGTTCGGGTACCAGCGCGGGTCGCGGTGGACGATCCACTGGCTGAGCACGATCTGGCCGCCGCGCGGGATCCGGCAGCCGGCGATCTCGACGTCCTCCATCGCCTCGCGGCCAGTCATCCACGCGGGCGGGCAGAGGCGCATCGCCTCCTTGAGCACGCGCTCGGTGTAGGGGAGCCGCGCGACGTCGGCCGCGGTCGGGAGCTGCCCGTCGAGCACCGCCTCGATCTCGGCGTAGAGGCGCCGCTCGACGTCGGGGTACTTCGACAGGAGGTAGAGCGTGTGGCCGAGCAGGAGCGCGGTCGTCTCGTGCCCCGCGAGGAAGAGGGTCACCGACTCGTCGCGGAGCTGCTGGTCGCTCATCGCCGCGCCGGCGTCGTCCTGAGCCGCGAGGAGGGTCCCGAGCAGGTCGTCGCGCGGTGCGGCCCGGCGGCGCTCGGCGATGATGCGGTAGAGCACCGAGTCGATCGCGCGGACCGCCTGGTTCACCCGGCGGAGCCGGGGCGTGGGGACCCACTCGGGGAGCTTGAGCACCGCCTCGGGGCTGTTGGCGTAGTACTCGTTGAGCGCGTCCATCGCCTCCTGGACGGTCGCCACCTCGGCCTCGCCGACCCCCGAGCCGAAGAGCACCTCGGCTACGACCTGGAGCGCGACCCGCGACATCTCCTCGTGCACGTTGATGCGCTCGCCGTCGCGCCAGCCGCGCAGCGCGCGATCGCCGACCTGGGCCATCGTCTCGCCGTAGGTGCGGATCATCCGCGGCGTGAAGGCCTTGGCCATCAGCTTGCGCTGGACCCGCCAGCTCTCTCCGTCGTTGGTCAGCAGGCCGTTGCCGAGGGTGCGCTTGAGGATGTCCACGTAGCTGTCGCGTCCCATCACCTTGGCGCGCTTGACCATGCACTCCTCGATGTCGTCCGGGTGGCTCAGCACGAACCAGTCCTGACCGAGCATCTTCATCGCCACCACGTCGCCGTGCGCGAGCTTCACGTCGGTGAGGAAGCGGAGCGGGTCACTGACGAAGCGGGCCGCGTTTCGCATCCCCAGCCGGCCGCCGGGGCCCACGGTCGGGCGGGCGGTCTCGAGCGTTCGCGTGGCGGTCATGGCGTCTCCCTCAAGGCTCTCCGAGCCGCTTGAAGAGCCCGAGCATCATCGACGCGGTGGCGTCGACGGCCTCGGGCGTGATCTCGTCCCAGCGCCGGGCGAGCCAGCGGTCGCCGGCGTCCATCAGCGCGAGCGCCGCCTCGACGATGAGGTCGGCCGGCAGGTCCTCGCGCACCGCGCCGAGCCGCTGGCCCTGCTCGACGAGCTGAGTCGTGAAACCCTGCATCTGCTCGTTGAGCGCGGTCAGCGCCGGGTGGCCCTCGCCGCGCGCCCGCGCGTGGATGATCGCGAGGCAGAGCGCGCCGTTCTCGGGGTCGTTCAGCATGAACCGGAGGCTGCGGCCGTACATCGCCTCGCAGGCCGCCCAGTACGACGCCGCGTCGTCGGCCTCGAACGGGAAGCCCACGTGGGTCAGCCACTGGACGGTCGCCGCCTCGAGCACGGTGCGGAACAGGTCGTCCTTGTCCGCGAAGTAGTAGTACATCGCGCCCTTGCTGATGCCGGCGCGCTCGATGATGCGGTTGTAGGACGCGTTCTCGAACCCGCGGTCGCCGAACTCCAGCGCGGCAGCGGTCAGGATCGTGCGACGACGGGGCTCGTCGAGCTTCTCGAAGCGGGGCAGCGGCATGGGCTCAGTATTAAACCGATTGGTCAGACTGACCAGTTCGACCGAGTGGTCTAACACTGGATCCGGCGTCGCGCGCCGTCAAGGCCCCGGGGGCCCGACGAATGGGTATTCTCGGGCCGCCGTGACCACGGATCCGGGGGCCGCGCCGCGACGCATCGGGCGCTACCAGCTGCTGCGACGCATCGGTCGCGGGGGGATGGCCTCGGTGTACCTGGCGAAGGTGAGCGGCGAGGCAGGCTTCTCCCGGGTCTACGCGCTCAAGGTCCTCCACCCCGAGCTCGCCGGCGACCCGGCGCTCGTGACGATGATGATGGACGAGGCGAAGCTCGCGGCCGGCCTCGGTCACCCCAACGTCGTGTCGACGGTCGAGCTCGGCTTCGCCGACGACGCCTACTACATCGCGCTCGAGTACGTGGACGGCATCGCGCTCGACCGCCTGCTCCGGCGCAAGCCGACCTTCCGGCCGCCGCGGCTGATCGTCCCCATCGCGATCGACGCGCTCCAGGGCCTCGCGGCCGCGCACGCGCTGACCGACCCGGCCGGGGTCCCGCTCGGGATCGTCCACCGTGACGTGACCCCGGGCAACGTCCTGGTCGGGGTCGACGGCACGGCCCGCATCACCGACTTCGGGATCGCCAAGGCGAGGGCGCGCGCGACCAAGACCAACCCGGGCATCGTGAAGGGCAAGGCCGGCTACGTGGCGCCGGAGGTCGCGCTCGGCCGCGAGATCGACCCGCGCGCGGACATCTTCTCGATGGGCGTCCTGTTGTGGAACGCGCTCACCGGCGAGTCGCTCTACGACACCGACAACCTGGGCGTCGCGATCCACGAGCTGATGACCAAGGAGGTGCCCCCGCCGAGCACGGTGGGGCTGCGCCCGAACGCGCTCTTCGATCAGCCGATCCTCACCGCCCTCCACCGCGACCCGGAGCAGCGACACCCGAGCGCGCGGGAGTTCGCGGAGGCGCTGTCCGACGCGCTGATGATGGCCGGCGGCGAGCCCCCGCGGCGCGAGCTGGGCGAGTGGGTGGAGACCTCGTTCGCGAGCCTGCTGCGCAAGCGCCGCGAGCTGTCGGATCCGGAGATCGCGCGGTCGGGGCCCGAGGCCCGTGACGATGCGACCCGGCCGGTGCGACGGGCCACCCCGATCGGCGACGACGAGGAGGGGATCGAGGCGCCCGAGGCCGCGACCGAGATGTGGGAGATGCCCGAGGGCTTCGCCGCCCCGGACGCGACGCCCCCGGCCCCGCAGGAGGACCCGGCGATCGCGGTCGCCGAGGCGCCCCGACCGGGCCCCCCGCTCGCGTTCTGGATCGCGCTGACCGCGCTCGTCCTCGTGTTCGCCGCCGGGCTGGGCGTGCTGATCGCGTGGCTGATCGCGGGCTAGCAAGGACGACGCAAGGCACCTTGCTGCCGTGGCCGTGCCCGAGGAACGTGCCCGAGACCCGCTCCCGAACCCCCGCTCCGAAAGCCAGCCTCAGGGCATCGCGCCGTCGGCGATCCACTGGCGGATGTTGGCGATCGAGCGCGGGTCGATCCGCGCGCCCGAGTCGGGCATGCGCGCGCCGCACACCGGCGCGCCGCTCGCGTCGCGGCCCTCGAGCTTGTGGATGAGGACCGACGCGTCCGGGTCGCCGGCGACGATCAGATCACCCTGACCCGCGCAGTCCGCGCCGCCGGCCGCGACGCCGACCATCGCGGTGAGCGCGCCCATCCGATCCGGGTACGCGAGGTTGCCCGCGGGCATGGAGTCGTCGTGACACGGACCGGTCGCGCAGCGCCCGCCGACGATCAGGCGATCGTAGATGTCGTCCCAGTTGGGCTCGATCGGGGTGACGTCGCGCGAGGCGACCACCGCGCCCACCGACTCGATGTCGTCGACCGGCGCGGTGCGCTCCACCAGCGGCGCGCGGCACGCGAGCCAGTTGCGCAGGAGGTCTTGCCCCTCCTCGGTGTCGAGGCCCGGCAGCGGCGTGGGCTCGCCCGTGACCGAGTCGAAGCGCGAGTAGACCGGCGAGGCCTCGAGCACCTCGGCGCCGGCCGCGCCGGGGACGGGCATCAAGCCGGCCTCGACCTGGTACCAGATCCGGTGGCGGTCCTCGAACGTGAGGGCCTGGCTCAGCCGGAGCGCGTCCACCGTCTCCTGCAGCTCGTCCTCGGCGATCCGCAGGTCGTAGTCGAGCCCCTGCGGCGCCCCGTAGCGCTCGGTGCTCTCCGCCGCCCGGCTATGGCAGAAGCTGCCCCCGCCGCACGACGCGATCATCTGGGCCTGCCCCTCGTAGGCGGGCGAGCCGCTCTCGTCGTAGACCACCCGGAGCGAGGCCTCGACGTCGCACGGGCCGAGCTCGGGCTCGCACCCGAGGACGAGCCCGAGCGGCAGGAGCGCGGCGAGGACGCCAGGGAGGGCAAGCACGCTTGCCAGGGTGCAGCTCGAGGAGCCGCTCGGAGGGCTGCTGAAGGTCGTGTCGGTCACGGCGTCCCCGGGACGATGAAGGCCAGCTCGATGCCGCCGCGCGTCCACTCGTCGAGCGCGCCACCCGCGACGCGATCGTCGCCGGGCTCGGGCGAGAGCGAGCTGATGTAGCGGGCGTGGGCGAAGTAGAGGCGCGCCGCGAACCAGCGGTCGAAGCGCCAGCTGAAGGCGGCGCCGATCTCGACGCCGCCGGTGCTGCTGCGCGGGAACCAGTCGGCGTCGTCGAGCCGTCCGGCGGACAGCACCGCGAGGTAGGCCGCGTCGACGCGTGCGCCGAAGCCGAGCGGGAGGTTGAGCTCGACCGCGAGCCGCGGCCGGAGCTGATCGTAGACCACGTCGGGGATCGCCTCGCCGCGGGTGTCGAGCTGGCCGCCGTC
>JAUHXR010000477.1 GCA_030426845.1 Polyangia bacterium
ACGCCAAGGGCGACGGCGCGGTCGGCTACATCGCGGGCGGGGTCGAGCAGGCGCTCCGCGCGCGGGTCCCCGACCTCAAGGAGCTCTGGCACCACGCGCACGGCGGGCCGAACCGCGCGGTCCCCGAGGTCGCCGGCTTCGACGCGACCCTCGCCGCGCTCGACGTCGCGCTGGCGCGCTGCCTCGGCCCGGTCATGCGCCTGCTCAGCGAGGTGGTCGAGATGCCGCCCGCGTTCCTCGACGACGTCGCCCGGGGCGCGCCGCACATGCTGCGGCTCGTGCACTACCCGCGCGTCCCGTCGGGCGCGCTCGGCATGCGCGCGTTCGAGCACACCGGCGCCGGCCTGCTCGGGCTCTTGCCTCGGCCTAGCGCCCCGGGCTTGCAGCTCAAGCGGCCCGACGGAGTCTGGGTCGAGCCGGTCGGGCTCGACGACCGCCACGTCGTCGTGACGATCGCCGATCAGATCGAGCGCCTCACCAACCGGCTCGTGCCGGGGAGCGTCCACCGCGTCGTGAACCGGCCCGGCGTCCGCGACGCGATCGTCTACTTCGCGGCCGCGCACCCCGAGACGCGGCTCTGGCCGCCCGCCGAGCTCCTCGCCCGCGGGGGGACGCCGACCTTCGCGCCGATGACCAGCGAGCAGTTCACGGTGCGCCGGCTGCGCCGGATCTGGCGCAACGAGGGTTCCTTCGCCTATCGCGTCATGAGCCGCATCGACGAGGCGCTCCGCGGATCGGACGTGAACCGGTGAGCCGCGAGGCCTTCGTCAGCTCGCGGGTCTCGACCGTCTTTCACCGGCGCCTCAACCTGTCGATCGCGCGGGTGTGCGAGGCGCGCGGCCTGCGTCCGTTCCTCCCGCAGCAAGAGCTCATGGAGCTCGACGACGACGTCGCGATCCTCGAGGGCAACGAGGCCGCGGTCCGCCGGGCGCAGGTCGTCGTGGTGGTGTTCGACGCGGCGGGCACCGGCGTGGCGATGGAGCTCGCTCAGGCGCTGACCCTCGGCCAGCCGGTGATCGGCTACCGCACGCGCCGCAGCCGCCGCGAGGGCCGGCTCGGCTCCATGCTCGAGGGCGCGTGGCGGCGGCTCCCCGAGGGGCGACGCTGCGGGCGGCTCGACGAGCTCGATCGAGCGCTCGCGCGGCTCCTGGCCTGAGCGCCGGCCCCGCGCTCAGCCGCGGAACCGGACCACGCGGCGCGCGGGGTGCGACGCGGCCCGCCCCGACTCGAGCGCCTCGGCGTGGCGCCTCGCCCAGATCGCGACCGCGTCCGCCTCGACGCTGCGCTCGAAGGCTCGCCCCTCGCGCCGGTGCACGCGGCCGATGTGAGCGAGGATGCGCGCGTCCTGGGCCACGACGAGGTTGGTGCCGCCGGGGCTGAGGCGCGGGCCGCCGGGGAGCCAGCGCGTGCGCATCCACTCGACCCGGGTCCGGTGCGGCCCGACCGGCACGTACTCGAACACGCCGCGGTGTCGGCGGCCGAGCAGATCGAAGGCGAGGCTCGCGGAGTACGGGGGCCGCAGCTCCGCGATCCCGGCCGGGCGCGCGGGGATCGGGTCGTCGGCCGACGCGGTCGGGGGCGCGAACGAGACGAAGCCCTCGTCGGTCGGGCGCAGCTCGTAGCTCTTGTCGCGCAGCCCGCGCAGCCGCCGCCAGAAGTACTCGGGGTGCGTGAGGCGGTGGAGGAACGCGGTGTGCGAGGTGTCGAGGAAGTTCTCGATCGCGACGGCGGCGGCGCACTCGAGGATCGCCGAGCCCTGGACCCAGCGGTGCGCGGTGAAGCCGTCGACGCCGGGCGCAAGGTGGGTCGGCGCGCCCTCGCCCGCCCAGACGAGCACACGACCGTCGCGCTCCTCCACCGGACGCGGACTGAGCCCGGCGCGGGGCAGCGGCTGATCGGGGCGGAGCGAGGGGACGCGCGCGCAGGCGCCGCCCGGCTCGAACCGCCAGCCGTGGTACGGGCACTCGATCGTCCCGCTCCGCACGCGCCCCTCGGAGAGCGGCGCGCCCCGGTGCGGACAGCGGTCGTCGTAGGCGCGGGCCACTCCGTCGTCGCCGCGCCAGACGAGCACCGGCCGGTCGAGCACCGTGACTCCGCGGGCCGCGCCGCGCCGCAGCGCGCTGCTGCCAATCGCCACGTACCAGCGATCGAGCAGGGGGGCCGGCGGCCAGGCGGGCTCGCTCACAGCCGCACCCCCAGCTCGGCCAGCTCCTCGATGCTGAGCCCGAGCCCGCGCACCAGCGGCGACTTGCGCGCGAGCGCTTCGTCGGGCTCGAAGTCGGTCACCGTGACGCGCACGCGTGGGCCGAGCCGCTCGCCGAGCCGGCCGACCACGCGCCGCTCGAGGTTCACCCGGGCGCCCGCGCCGAGGGCCGGATCGACCTGGACGAGCACCTCCACGTGGTCGCGCGCGCGCTGGGCGACGCGGTAGGCGAGGAGCGCGGGCTCGTCCTCGAGCGGGCCGAGCAGCGCGAACGGGTGGTGCGCCTCCCCGTCCGGTGTGACGACGCAGTCCAGCGCCCGCCCGCTCAGCGACGTCAGCGCGGGCAGGCCGCCGCTCCGCTCGCGCTCCGGGTCGAGCGCCGCGAGGTCGCCCGTCCGGTAGCGCACGATGGGCATCGCGCGCTGGTACAGGTTCGTGACCACCACCTCGCCGACCTCGCCCGGCGGGACGGACCGCCCGTCGGGGTCGACGATCTCGACGTGCACGAGGTCGGCGTCGACGCGCAGCCGCCGCGCGCCCGGCTCCTGCCACGCCACGATGCCCACCTCCTCGGTGGTGTAGCAGTCGAGGAGCGGGGCCCCGAAGGCCGACTCGCAGAGCGATCGCGTCGCCTCGTCCACCAGCTCGCCCTTGCTTACCAGGAGCCGCGGCGCGTAGCCGAGCCCGCCCGCCGCGCGCGTCGCGAGCGCGAGGAGGCGCAGGCTGCTCAGCACGCCGTGCAGCACCTCGAAGCGCTCACGGCGCAGGAACGCGATGCCCTCCTCGGTCGGCACCTGCCACGGGTACGGCACGCGCCGCCAGAGCCCGAGGCGCTGCGGCCAGAACGGCCGGTCGGTGAGGTGGCCGGGGTGATCGAAGACGAGCTGCCGATCGCGGAGCGTGAAGCCGTGCGCGAAGAGCATGCGCAGCTCCTGGAGGCGGCGCGGCAGCTCCCGGAGCGGGTCGAAGTAGGTGCGCGTGGGCACCCCGGAGCTTCCGCTGGAGGAGCGGCCCATGAGCCGCGCGCGATCGACGCCGTCCGCGATCAGCCGCTCGCCGTGATCGCGCAGGGTCGGCTTGTCGAGGAGCGGCAGGCGCGAGGCGTCTCCGTCGCGCGCGAGCGCGTCGAGGTCCACGCCCGCGAACGCCTCACGGTAGTGAGGGCAGCGCGCGCGGGCGTGGGCCGCGATCGCGGCGAGGCGTCGCCGGGCGAGCCGGCGCACGAACGGCCCGCCGAGCCGGGGCGCGAGCAGGAGCGACGGCAGGTCGATCGCCGCGCCCGCGAGGTAGGCGCGGAGCAGGTCGCGCGAGGGCGCGCGGTGAGGGTCCGGTCCGATCCCGAGCGCGCGAGGGGCCGCCATGGCGTCACTCGATCTGGTGCTCGTAGGCGTCCTCGGACCACTCCTCGTACTCGTAGAAGCGGCGCGTGAGCGGGCGGACCCAGTCGATCGCGTCCACGTCGCGCAGCTTGCGCACGACGATCTGGTACGCGGGCAGCCCCTCCTCCACGCTGAAGGCCGGGATGACGCGCTCGATCAGCCCGCCGTTGGCGAGGAGGAACCGCTGCGTGTGGAGCGTGACCTCGTCGGCCCGCGCGCTCGCGTCGTGCGGCGCCGCGATGAACCCGAGCCCGCCCACCCGTAGGCTACGCAGCGCGGTGGCGACGAAGATGGTCATCCCCTCGGGCGTGTACGGGGGCGAGGTGACGAAGAAGTCGAAGGGCCCTTCGACCTCGGGCCAGCGGTCATCGTAGGCTCCGCGGAGGTCGGCCTCCACGATGGTCAGCGGGGCCCCCTCGGGCGCGTGCTCCTCGAGCGCCTCGATGATGCGGCGGTCGCGCTCGATCACGGTCAGCGCGCGGCCCTCGAAGCCGAGCAGGAAGAGCGAGAAGAGGTCGTCGTCCCCGACCACCAGCCCGCGCCCCGGGCCCGCCTCGCCGGCGACCAGCCGCGCGCGCCGGAGGACGCCGGTCACGTCGATCGCGTACTGCTCGAGCCGGCGATCCGGCTTGGGCTTGATCGCGTGGAACTTGCGCGTGAGGGCCGAGAGGTAAGGGTTCATGGCGCTCGGCGATCTCTACCGCGCCCCGGCCGGGAGATCACGCGCCACGTTGTCGCCGCCGAGGGCGTCCCGGATCCGCTGCGCGAGCGCCTCGGCCCGCTCCCGTTGCGCGCGCCGGTGCGGCGGCTTGGCGTCGCGGCCGCCCTCGAAGGGGACCGCGGACAGGTCGAGCGCCTCCACCGGGGTGAAGGTCGCCACCCGCGTCGGCTCCGTGAACACGACCTGGACCCAGTACCCCGCGAGGTACGGGTTGCCCCGGCGCGGGGAGACGACGGCGTCGCGGACCCGCACCTCCCGGATCTTCACCCCCGCGACGCGGGCTCGCCAGAGCGGCAGCGCGCCGCGGATCCGCGTCAGGCCGCGCTCGTCCACGCGCCAGCGGCTCGGCCCGAAGAGCAGCGCGCCGAGCCCGAGGAGCCCGGCCACGACGGCTCCGAGCCGCGCGTCGGCGTAGGCCAGGTATCCGGCGAGCGCGAGCCCGGCCAGCCCGAGCCCCGCGAAGGTCCCGACGTGCGCGCTCCCCGCG
>JAUHXR010000097.1 GCA_030426845.1 Polyangia bacterium
CGGGCAGATGCGCATCGTGGACGGTGCGATTGTAGAAAATCGTGCGAGCTTGGCGCAAGACGCGCCGCCGAAGCGGCTCTGGGAGCTTGATTCGCTACCGGCGCGATGCGGATCCCGGAGCGCCATGCGTTCGGATCGGCGTCGGATGTGACGAGGCGATGCTCGGGCATCGTCGAGGAGCAGCCGGCGGCGAGGCGGACGCTTGCCGCCCGGGAGGCGCCCCGCGACGGTGGCGAATCAAGCTCCTAGCAGCTTGTCGGCGGCAGGGCGCTCAGCGCGGCGGCCATCGCGGGCGCGTCCGGGTAGCGATCGGCCGGCCGCTTGGCGAGGGCGCGCGCGATCACCGCGTCGAACGCGATCGGGACGTCGGCGCGGAGCGCGCGCGCGGAGGGGACCGGCGCGGTGAGCGCGGCCTCGATCAGCGCCTTGCGGCTCCCCTCGTACGGGGTCTGCCCCGTGAGGCACCGGAACAGGACCGCGCCGACCGCGTAGAGGTCCGCGCGCTGGTCGACCATCGACCAGGAGACGAGGCGCTCGGGCGAGGCGTAGGGGACGGTCCCCACCCACTCGTCCTGGCCGGTGA
Organism: Polyangia bacterium; assembly: GCA_030426845.1. Lineage (GTDB taxonomy): Bacteria > Myxococcota_A > Polyangia > Polyangiales > Sandaracinaceae > JAUHXR01. Next base: position 584 of record JAUHXR010000097.1, read on the forward strand.
GGCGCTCCGAGCGCGGGTCGAGCCCGGTCGCGAGGCCGAAGTCGAGCAGCTTGAGCGCCAGGCGCGGCGGCCCGGCGAGGCCGTCTCCTGCGGCGCCGCTCTGCTCTTGTGCGAGGAAGAGGTTGCTGGGCTTCACATCGCGGTGGACCACCCCGACCTCGTGCACCGCGTCGAGCGCCGACAGGAGCTGCAGCCCCAACTCGCGCGCCACCTCGATCGGGAGGCTGCCCTCGCGCTGCAGCGCCTCGCTGAGGGTGCGCCCGACCAGGCGCTCCATCGCGATGTAGGGGGCCCCGACCGTGTCTTCGCCGGCCTCGACCACCCGCACGATCCCGGGGTGGCCCTGGAGGCGCCAGAGCAGCGCGCCCTCCCGCTTCATCCGGCGCACCGCCTCGCGCGCGCGGCGCGGCTCGCGCTGGATGAGCACCTTCAGCGCGACGCGCTCTCCCGTCGACGTCCGAATGGCCTCGTAGACCACCGAGTGCCCGCCCCGGCCGATCTCGTCGAGGAGCCGGAACCGACCCAGCAGGGTGGCGCCGCCGACGGGGGGAGGCGCGAGGGTCTCAACGCCGGGCTCGGTGCTGGGGCTGCTCATGCGTTCGCGGGGTCCGAAGCCCCTCCCCGCAATTACACGGCCAGCCGATTCATTCATAAATACTGCCCGCAGCGAATCCCGGCTGTGGGGTCGAGCCCACACCCTCGCGGCTCGAGCCCACAGCGGCGCGAAGTCGGCCGCGGCGCGGCTCAGGGGGCCGCGGGATCCTCGCAGAAATGGGTCCCATCAGCCCGGCAGTACATGGCGGCGGTGCCCTCGCGGCAGCGCACGTCGCAGCGCTCGACCGTGACGGGCACGGCCCCGGTCGGGACCTCGTCGGCGCAGACCCGGGCCTGGGTGTAGCGCCCCTCGTAGAACGCCCGCTCGATCGTGACCTGGAGCTCCGGCGCGCTCGCGTCGGCGGGGACCGAGCAGCGCGGGCTCTCGCAGAAGCGCACCCGCACGTCGAGCGGCCCCGAGCGCGCGCCGTCCGCGACCACGCTCACGACGGCGCTGCAGGTCGGGTCGAGCGCGCGGTCGGCGCAGGCGGGCGCCGGGTCGGGCCGGCCGCAGGCCGCGTTCAAGGGCCCGAGCTCCACCGTGCCCGGCTCGGCTCCGCCCTCGCGGGCTTCCACCACCGCGAACCGCATGGGCCCGGCGGGCTGCGGGGGGAGCTCCAGCTCCAGCTCGAACACCGCGTTGCGGGCGCAGCCGAGCGCGAGCGCGGCCGCCACGATCGCGCCGAGGCTCCTCATGGCGCCCCGATCATGGCAGCTCGATGACGAAGGGCGAGCGCGGGCCGAGCTGCGCGTTGGCGTCGAGCCACAGCCCGAGCACGAGCCCGGCCGCGGCCGCAAGCACTCCGACGGCGAGCAGGATCCAGGGCGTCGGGTCCTCCGCCTCACGGCCCGGCGGCTCGTCGATCAGCGCCCGCTCGAGCGGCACGTTGCGCTCGACCCGCTGGCCGGCGCGCGCCGGCCCGGGCCAGCGCCACGGGGCGTAGCCGTCGACCGCCACCTCGACCTCGTGCGGCCCGGGGTCGAGCACCACCGTCAGCGGCTGCCGCCGGGTCCGTCCCTGGTCGACGCCGTCGAGCGACCAGCGTGCGCCCTCGCCGGGGAGCCCGTGCAGGATGAGGATCGTGACGTGCCGGGAGGCCTCGGCGAGCTCCCCGCGCAGCGCCTCGCGCGTGGCCTCGTCGAAGCTCGGGTCGTCGAGGACGCGGAGCAGCGCCTCGGTCGCGTCCCGGTGCCGGCCGAGCCGCGACAAGCTCGTGCCCGCGTTGAGGAGCGCGACCGGCGAGCCGCTCTGGCGATAGCTGCGCAGGAACTCCGCCGCGGCCGGGCCCCACGCCTCGCCCCGCGCGTGCTCGAGCCCGCGCAGGAAGGCCTCGCGGGCCACGGCCACGTCCTCGTCGCTCGGGCGCGCCGGCGGCTCGGGGATCTGCGCCCGCGCGGGGGCGCTCGCCGCCGCGAGGAGCAGGACCGAGGTCGCGAGCGCCACACGCATGAGGGGCGATGTTACCGGAGGATTCTCGAGGAGCGATGCGCCGCGCAGGCGCGGGCTCCCGGCCGTGAGGCGCGCGGAGAGGTTCTTCAACGGGCTGTTGAAGGAAGAGGCCCGCCGGTGGCGGCCGGCGGGCCTCGCTAAGGAAGGTTGATGTGGTTGGAGATCAGAGTGATCGAGGGCGCTGCGATTCCCTCGATCCTCGTCGGAGTCAGAGCTCGGCGCGGGTCGCCTCGAGGGCGAAGTCGCTGTCGGTGTAGCCGCGGACCATCACGTGGATCGGCGCGTCGGCGGCCAGCTCCACGCTGCACGTCTCGTTGGCGTCCGAGCGGTAGGGCCGGCAGTCGTAGGCCCGCGTGGTCGGCTCTTCGCCGATCCGCACGTAGAGGTCCGCGTCGCCACCGCCGGTCATCACGAAGCGGTAGGTCCCCGCCGGGAGCGTCGGGGTGGCGAAGCGGGTCTCCTCGCCGCGGGTGAGCGCGCCGGCCTCGGTCAGCCCCTCCCAGGTCGGGTCGGGGTCGCCGCCGCCGCCGGGGGTGAAGGTGTTGTCCTGCTCGCCGCTGACGAGCACCACCTGCGAGCTGGCGACGTCGGCGAAGATCTGCTCGTAGGTCCGCGGCTCCTCGTAGCTCATGAGGCCGTCGATGAGCGCGAGGGTCGCGCGCGGCATCTCCGAGAAGAAGCTCGGGAGCGCGTTCATGACGATGTCCGCGTAGCGGGTGCCTTCGGGGTCGTCGGCGTTGACCTCGGCGTGCGCGTCCCAGAGCGCGCGGTCGACGTAGGCGTAGGTGTCGCAGCCGTTCATGAAGACGATCGCGTACTGCCCGGTCTGCCAGTCGCCCTTGCCCGCGAGGGCCCGGATGTTGGCGCCGAGGCCCGCGTGGCCGTTGTAGGTGATGAGGTCGGCGTCACGGCTGAGCTCCGCGTAGCGCCGATCGAACGCCGGGCCGGCGGTGCGGACGTTGTCGACCAAGAGGACCACGACGTCGACGGTGCGGCCGTCGGCGAGGGTCGCGTGGACCTCGACCTCCGGCAGCTCGACGCCGGGGCTGTAGGGGATCGACTCGGGCACGGTCGTCACGTCGTGCGCGCCCAGGCTCCGCTGGATCTCGCGGACGAAGCGGTTGTAGGCGGAGATGCCCGCGTCCGACGAGGTCGTCGCCCCGTCCTCGTACTTGCCGAACACCGCGACCACCCGGAGCGCGTCGTCGGACCACACCATGTCGTACTCGGGGAAGCGACCGGTGGTGTTGATGTCGCTGACCGTGACGTCCGCGACCGTCTCGACCACGTCGCCCTCGGCGAGCCGACACGAGAAGCGATCGGGGCGGTAGTAGTACCACATCGATCCGCTCGTCACGTCGTGCGCGCCGCCGTCCACGCAGCTGTGGCTGTAGGTCTCGGTGAAGCGCTCGAGACCTCGGTAGCTCACGTCGAACGGAAGGTGGAGCGTGAACTCCTGCGGCACCTGCTCGCGGCGCCCCCAGGCCACCACCATGCGCGCGTGGTAGCGGACGAGGTAACCCTCCGGGTCGCTCTCGATCTCGACGTCCGTGAGCTCGACCCGGTCGAGCCGGCTCACCGCGCGGACGCCGTTGAGCTCGCCGATGGTGTAGAGGAGCTGGTCCTCGATCTCCGACTCGCTGCCCCAGCCGCGGTCGGTCCGGAGCTGACCGTCGAACGAGAAGTCGAGGAAGATCGCCTCGGCGCTCGTGTCCGCCTTGCCCGGCTCGAGCTTGAAGTAGGGCAGGTCCTCGGTGACGGGCGCGGAGGCGCAGCCGCTCAGGGCCATGAGGAGCGCGGGGAGGAGGAGTCGACGCATGCCCGCCGCAGCAGCAGGGCGCGTGCCAGCGCCGCCGCGCGTCATCCGGGCGCGCAGGCGGGCCGAGCGGCGGCTGGAGCAGCCGCCCCGATCGGCAGCTGGAGGCGCCACCCCGGGTCCGCGGATGCGTCAGGCGCCGCGGGGTCGCTCACCCGGCCTCCGCGGGTCGCGGCGCGAGGCCCAACGCGACCATCAGCGGCCCGGCGGTGAGCCCGAACGCCGCCAGGCCGAGCGGGAGCAGCGTGCGCGGGCCGAGCTCGAGCAGGAACGTGGGATCGTCGAGGAACAGCGCCATCCGGAGCCGATGGAACGGGCTCGACAGGACGTAGGCGATCGCGAGGACCGCGACGACCCCGCCGACCACCGTGACTACGCCGCCGAGCCCCGCCATCACGCGCCCTCGGCGGTTGCCGCGTCGCCGGCGCACCACGAGGAGGAGGGCGATCCACAGCGCGCCGCTGAGCAGGCCGGCCGCGACGGCGGCGTAGCGTTGGCGGGCGCGACCCCAGCGGCCCACCCGCACGACCCGCACCTGCCGACCGGCGTCGCTCGGCCACCCGGGCGGCAGCGCGCCCTCGACCGTGAGCTCGTCGAGGCGGCCGCGCAGCTCGCCCGCGCACCCGCCGCTGCCGCAGTCCACGAACACCACCGGCGGCTCGGCGGACGGGTAGAGCACTTCCCCCGACGCGAGGCGCAGCGCGGCGCTCCGATCGCGGAGGCTGCGCAGGTGGACCTCCGCGCCGGTCGGCACCTGCGCCATCTCGGCCGGCGTCGCGTCGACCGCGCCCTCCTTCACCGCCGCGCCGAGGGCGGCGAGGCCCGCCAGGCCCATCAGGCCGACGAGAACCCAGCCGATCGCGGGCGTCAGGGTTCGCAGGGGTCGCGACACGTCGCGGTGTACGGCCGTCCCGGGCGGTGCATTCCCGGCAACGTGGGTCAGGACCAGTCGTAGCGCGCCGCGTCCACGAGGTACTGGATCTCCGGGAGGAGCCGGTACACGAGCCAGCCGAGCAGCACGAGCGCGACGACGAGCGACGCGGCGCCCGCGCGCCCTCCGGCTCGGGTGTCCCAGCGGATCTGAGTGCGCCACACGCGCCACTGCAGGGCCCCGAACAAGGCACCGAAGGCGGCAGACCGCGCGAGATTCGAGACCATGTAGGCCTCGACGCCGAATTGGGCGACGCCCAGGGCGACGACGAACGCAACCACCTGAACGAGCGGCGAGAGGATCATCGGCACCGAGTGCGCGTGCACCGCGGCCCGCACTGCGGGCCCGAAGCCGGAGGCGCCGCCGCACAGGCGCAGGAGTCCGAGGTAGCCCAGCGCGTGCACGAGCGGCATCCCGAGCCCGTAGCCGAGCGTCCACAGCACGCCCTCGCCCCCGGCGATGAGCCAGCCTTGGAGGCCGTCGTCACGCATCAAGCCGGTGGCCACGACGATCACGACCTGGATCGCCGTGCTCGCTCCGAGGAGGATCGCGTAGAGCCCGAGCGCGCGCCGCGGCGACGCGGGCGGCGGATAGCCGCGCGCAGGCCGGACCACGAGGTCGAGGCACGTCCGGAAGAACGCACCGACCCCTGGGCTCGCCTCCCATGCGAAGCCGAGCTGCGGCGCGCCGCACCGCGCGCAGCGGGCGTCCTCCCCGGCGCAGTCCGCGCAGAAGAAGTCCCCGCACCGCGCGCAGGCCGCTACCGCGTCGACGGTCGGGTGCGCTGCGCAGCGAGCCATCGGTGGAGGATGCCCCACTCGGCCTCGGCGCGTCTCGCGGAGACGGAAGACCGCTTGCGAGGAAGAGCTGGCTCGCTCACGCGGCCTGGCAGCTCGGACACAGGTAGAGGCGGCGGCCCGCCGCCTCGGTCTTCTCGATCGTCTCGCCGCAGCGCCGGCACGCTCGGCCGGCTCGGCCGAAGACGTAGTGGCGATAGGCGCGCCGGGGCTGGCCCGCCGCCTCGAGGTCGCGGACGCGGGCCGCCTCGGTGGTGACCCCGCCGGTCTGGTAGGCGCGGCGGACGATCAGGTTGGTGGCGCGCGCGAGGCTCGCGCGCTCGTCGGGCGACAGGTCCATCGGGCGCCGATCCGGGTGGACCCCGGCCTCGAAGAGGATCTCGGAGCGGAGGTAGTTGCCCACCCCCGCGAGGAACGCCTGGTCGAGGTAGAGCGCGCCGAGCCGACGCCGGCGGAACCGCTCGAGCTGGACGCGGATCACCCGGGCGGTGGTCGCGCGATCGAGCGGGTCGGGGCCGAGCTTGGCGAGGAACGGGTGCGCCCGCAGGCCCGCCCGATCCAGGACCTCGATCTCGGACGCGCTGTAGAGGAGCGCGGCGCCCGCGTCGGTGTGGACCGCGAAGCGGAGCGAGCGGCCGGTCTTCGGGAAGCCCGCGCGCTTGCGCACGAACCACCGTCCGTAGAGCTGGTTGTGCGTGTAGACCGCGAGGTCGTCGTCGAACCAGGTGAGCATCGCCTTGCCCCGCGTCTCGACCCGCGTGACCGTGCGGCCGCGCAGCTCGTCGGCGCGGTGCGCGAGGCGGTCGAAGGCGAAGAACACGTCCTCCGCGACCCGCCCCTCGAGGACGGCGGCGACGCGATCGGCCGCGCGGCGGATCTCCGGTCCCTCCGGCATGACCGAGGTGTGGGGCCGGGCGCGGCGAGCGGGAGCCCTCGTCGCTCAGCCGCGCTTGCCGCTCAGTCGCGCTTGCCGCTCAGTCGCGCTTGCGCGTGCGCTGATCCTGCGGACGGCCGAGGATCGTCGCGTCGAAGTCGCCCATCACCGAGGCGAAGCGCGCGATGAGGTCGCTCGAAGGCGTGTGCATCAGCGTGGTCGCGGGCGCGTTCCAGCCGAACGCGCAGCGGCGCAGGACCATCACCGCCTCGAGGCGATCGAGCTGGGCGTGGAGCTCCTCGGTGAGGTCGGGCGCGCGCTGGCGCAGCGGCAGGTTCCCGTCGAGCAGCCGGAAGCTGCAGAACGAGCCGGTGTCGCGCATCAGGCACGTGAAGAGGTTCACGTCGCCGGTCGGGCCGATCGCGCCCATCACGTCGAGGCTCAGCACCGCGTCGACCCGGTCGATCGCGTCGAGGACCTTGTCGACCTTGTTGCGCACGTCGAAGGTGAGCGCGCGGTCCGGCTCCTCGACGTGGCGGACCGGGTTCTTGTAGAGCGCGACCAGCACGTTCGAGAGGTCGTCGCGCCCGAGCGGGCTCATCCAGGAGCCGTCGCAGACCCCACGGCCGAACGTCTCGTTGCGGCTCTGCAGGACCACGCGGCTCACGAGATCGGCGCCGATCTCGACCGGGATCTCCCCCGCGGCGTGCGCCCGCGCGATGTACTCGAGGAGGAACGCGTTGCGCTGATCGTCCGGCTCGATGAGCTGCGCGGCCGCGCCGCGGGCCCCCGTCGGATCGGCCTCGGACGGCGCGCAGAGCGGACGCGGCGCGGGCTCGCGCTGAGCCGGCGGGATCTGCGCCAGCGCGTCGAAGAACGCCTTGAGCTGCTCGTCGTAAGCGCCGAAGGCGAGCTCCACCGCCTGGTCGCCGTGCTGGACGGTGAGCTTCTGCGACAGCATGCCCTTGGTGAGCTGGGCGGCGCCGATCCAGCCGTAGCGCAGGTGGACGTCGGCGTGGGTCCCGTTGATCCGGGGGTAGCGGCCCACCACCCGGCGATCGGTGAACAGGAGGAAGCCCTGGAAACAGTCGGGGTAGTCCTGCTCCATCGTGAAGAGCGCGATGGTGCGTTCGCCGACGAGGTGCTCCGGCGCCAGCGCGCACCGCGCGATCGCCTCGCCGACGTCGATCCACGGCCAGTCCTCGACCGGCATGCACTCGCCGCCGGAGAGGAACCCGCGCTCGAGCAGGAGGTGCTGGTGGATGAGGGCCTCGACCCTGGTCGAAGAGGGGGTCGAGGAGGTGGTAGCGGGCGTGGTCTGCATGAGCGCTCCGGTGTACGCGACGCCGCCGGGAGAGCTCCCTTCGATCGAACCGGTCGGGCCGCTCGCCCGCCTCGGCCCCGATGACTCACCGCTTCGGGCCTAGCGCCTCACGAGCTCGACGACTTCGCCGTCCGCTGCCTGCTCCTCAAGCTCGGATCGACGAAGGTCGGTCATCTCGAACTGACCCGACTGGGGGGAGAAGCCCTGAGAGATGCACCACTGAAAACCCTCGGCTCCGCGCTTGTCGACGAAAGTCTGCCCCGGCGCACACATGTCGGGCCTCGCGTTGACAGTGCAAAACGACTCGTATTGCCCGGTCCGGACACACGTCCCGGTGTTGGAGAGCAGGTTGTCCACCGCGTTGCATCCGGTGAGGACCGCGATGGCTCCGGCCAAACAGACAGTGACTGCGCCTCGTCCCATGCACGGCCGAGGTAGCATCCGCAAGTAGGCACGGCAATCGCGAGTGGCAGGCTGCCCTCCGGCCGGCTAACCCACGGGTCCATGCGCGTACGGATGCTGCTTGGCCTGCTGGCCGCCGGACTGTTCACCCTTGCCTGCGGCGGACCCACCGCGGCGCGGCCCACCCAGGCCGAGCTCGACGCGGAGGACGACGAGGACCGCTACGTCGACGAGGAGCCCGACGACGACGAGGACGACGACGACGACGGCCTCGATCCCGCGCTCCTGCGGGCCGAGGTCTCGCCCCTCGAGCTCGACGACGAGCCGGTGGCCCTGCCCGGCACCGGCGTGTCGATGCGGCCGCCGTCCGGATCGACCCCGATGCCCTTCGGCAGCGGCTTCCTCGCCCGCGCGCAGCGCGTGCAGGTGAGCGTGGTGGTCGCGGTCGGCGAGCCGGAGGTGCTCGACGCGATCCGCGCCGCGGGCGGCCGGCTGCCCGAGGCCCAGGGCGTCGAGGACGTCACGATCGCCGGCCAGCCGGGGCGGATCGGGCGTGACGCCATCCGCACCGAGCAGGCGGTCCTCGAGCGGAGCTGGCTGCTCGTCCATGACGGCACCCGCGGCCTCGGCGTGGTCGCGACCTACGAGGCGGCCCGCGCGTCGATGTACCGCGCCCCCCTCCGCGAGGCGCTCGCCGCGGTCCAGTGGGATCGCGAGGTCCCCCTCGACGCGGCCGCCGCCCTCGGGGTCTCTCTCGGCCCGGTCCAGGGCCTCGAGCAGAGCCGCCGCTCGACCGCGAACCTCGTGTACCTGGAGCCGGGCGGCGCGTTCCCGCCGGAGGCCGGCCAGGTCGTCCTCACCGTCTCGCCCCTGCCGATCCCGATGCAGGTCCCCGATGACCGCATCTCGAGCATCTGCACGCAGATCCTCGCCCGGCTCGTGCCCGCCCCGGTCAGCGCGGTGGAGCTCGAGGGCGAGGTCGAGGACGGCGGCCTGCCGGGCTGCGAGCGGCTCGCGACGATGCCCACCGAGGAGGGCCCCAGCGTGATCACCTACGCGGCCGTGCTCTTCCACGAGGGCAGCCCGCTGCTGCTCACCGCGAGCGCGGACGCCTCGCAGCTCGCGACGTGGCGGCCCCGCTTCGCGTCGGCCGCCCGCTCGCTCACCGTCCCGGAGTAGCCCGGCCGTCGCCCGGTCGCGGCCGGAGGACGCGGTAGAGCAGCACCGACGCGACCGCGCCCGCGACGAGCGCCGCGAGCGAGAGCCCGACCGATCGCTCGACCACCTCGAACAGCTGGGCCACGCGCAGGACCAGGAACCCGCCGCCGATCGCGCTGAGCGCCATCTCGCCGCTGCGTCGGCGCCGGGCGGCCTTGAGCTTCGCTTGGTCGTCATCCATGTCGGTCACGACACCGCCGCGGCGGTCGGTGTGACAGCGGCCGCTCAGCCCGTCCCCATCGCGGCGCGGACCGGGTCGTAGTCGGACGCGCTCGCCGCGACGAAGCGCTCGGCGCCGAAGAGCTCGTCCACGAGGTCTTCGTCCGCCTCGTGGAGCGACAGCAGCGCGCCCCGGACCGCGTCGGCCAGCTCCGGATCGAGCGCGCCGGACGCGCAGACCACGTCCGAGGGGATCGCGGGCGTCACCAGCAGCGCGCGCATCCCGTCGGCGCCCGCATACGGGCCCCAGCCTGCGAGGCGGATCACGTCCGAGCCGGGCTCCGTCTGAGCGTGAGTGGCCCCCGCGTCGGCCTCGCCGGCGAGGACCGCGCGGACGCTCGAGCCGTGGCTGCCGACGAAGCGCTGCTCGGCGAAGAGCGCGTCCGGATCGTGCCCGCCCTCGACGAGGGCGAGCCGCGGGAAGAGGTAGCCCGCGCAGGAGTCGCGATCGACCCAGGCGACCCGCGCCCCGGCGAGGCCCGCGAGGTCGGTCACCTCGGAGTCGGCGCGCACGAAGAGCACCCCGCGGTAGCCCTCGCCGTCGGCCCGCTGGACCTCGGCCAGCGGGGTGAGCCCCGCGAGCAGCTCGGTCCGCACGTAGACCGCGGGCGGCAGCCACGCGACGAGCGGGCCGCCCTCGCCGAAGAGCCCCGCCAGCTCCGCGTAGCTCCGGGTGGCGCGCGCGGTCACCGGCTGGCCGAGCGCGGTCGCGAGCCGATCCGCGAGGCGAGCGCGCAGCTCCTCCCCCTCCTCGTCGAGCAGCACCGGCCCGGTGGCGAAGGTCAAGCCGTCCATAGGGCCCGAGAGTACCAGCCGCCGGGCCGGCCCGCGCGCCGCGCGAGGCGGGGCGCCATGTAGGGGGCGCCATGTAGACTGCGCGCCATGTCCGAGACCCTCGACGGCTCGATCTTCGGCGAAGGCCAGCCCTGCTTCGGCTGCTCGCCCGACCACCCCTTCGGCTTCCGCCTCACCTTCGCCCGCGACGGCGACGACATCGTCACGCGCTTCACCCCGACCGAGCGCTACCAGGGCCCGCCGGGGATCATGCACGGCGGCCTCGTGATGACCCTCGCTGACGAGCTCGCCGCCTGGGCGTGCATCGGCCTGCTCGACACCTTCGGGTTCACCGCCCAGATGAACGGCCGCCTCAAGGCGCCCATCCGCATCGGCCGCGAGGTCGAGGGCCGCGCCCGCATCGTGAAGCCGGGCTCGCGCGTCGTCTCGATCGAGGTGCGGCTGCGCCAGGACGAGGTCGAGACCTACGAGGGCGAGCTGCGCTTCGTCCTGCTCGATCGCGCCGGCGCCGAGAAGATGATCGGCGGCCCGCTCCCGGAGGCGTGGGAACGCTTCGCCCGCTGAGCCCTGTGCTGGACGGGGTGTCACACGTGTGTCACCTGATCCCCTTCGCTCATTTCCTGCCGAACAGGTGCCGACGTGACCCAGCTAGTGAACCTCCCGAGCCAGCCCATCGAGTGCAAGAACCTCATCGCCGGCGAGCTCCAGGCCCCGCAGGGCGTCGAGCGGGTCGACGTGGTGAGCCCCTACACCGGCGCCTCGATCGGGTCGGTCCCGATGTCGGGCGCCGACGAGGTCGCGCGCGCGGTCGAGGCGGGCAAGGTCGCGTTCGAGTCGTGGCGTCGGGTCCCGCTGCGCGAGCGCACCGAGATCCTGTTCCGCTTCCGGCAGATCGTGCTCGACCGCATCGACGACCTCAGCCACCTCGCGGCGGCGGAGTGCGGCAAGACGGTGGCCGAGGCGCGCGCCGGCGTGCTCAAGGGCGTCGAGATCATCGAGTTCGCCTCCAGCCTCCAGAACATGGACGACGGCGCGCTCCTCGAGGTCAGCCGCGGCGTGACCGCCGAGCTGCGCCGCGAGCCGCTCGGGGTGGTGGCCGGCATCACCCCGTTCAACTTCCCCGCGATGGTCCCGATGTGGATGTACCCGACCGCGGTGACCCTCGGGAACGCGTTCATCCTCAAGCCGAGCGAGAAGGTGCCGCTCACCGCGCAGCTCTCGGGCGAGCTGATGCACGAGGCCGGCTACCCGCCGGGCGTCTTCCAGATCGTGCACGGCGGCCGGGAGGCGGTGGAGGCGCTCTGCGATCACCCCGGCATCGAGGCGGTCGGCTTCGTCGGCTCGACCCCGATCGCGAAGGCCGTCTACGCGCGCGCCACCGCGACGGGCAAGCGCGCCCTCGCCCTCGGCGGCGCGAAGAACCACTTCATCGTCGTCCCCGACGCCGACCCGGACGTGACGGTCGACGGCGTCGTCCGCTCGTTCACCGGCTGCGCCGGCCAGCGCTGCATGGCCGCGAGCCTGATGATCGCGGTCGGCGACGTGCAGCCCCTGATCGACAAGATCGTCGCCCACACCAAGAACCTCACCCTCGGCGTCGACATGGGCGCGATCATCACCAAGGCCGACCACGAGCGCCTCCACGGCGAGCTCGACAAGGCGGTGCGCGAGGGCGCCAAGCTCGTCCTCGACGGCCGCGGCCAGCCCGCGCCCGACGGCTACGACAGCGGCTACTGGCTCTCGCCGAGCATCCTCGACGGCGCGACCTTCGACATGGAGTGCGCCAACAAGGAGCTGTTCGGGCCGATCCTCAGCATCGTCCACGTCGACACCCTCGACGAGGCGATCGCGCTGCAGGCCAAGTCGCCCTACGGCAACGCCTACAGCGTCTTCACCACCCGCGGCGCGACCGCCCGCTACGTGGCCGAGAACGCCGAGGCGACGATGGTCGGCGTGAACATCGGCGTCCCCGTCCCGCGTGAGCCGTTCAGCTTCGGCGGGTCCAAGGCGAGCAAGTTCGGCAGCCACGACATGACCGGCTGGGGCGGGGTCGACTTCTGGAGCCGCCAGAAGAAGATCACCACCAAGTGGGCGCTCCAGCCCGACGCCACCTGGATGAGCTGAGAGGGCGCATCCGCGCGGGCCGCTGGGCCGGACTGTGCCGGAGCTCCGCATGAGCCGGCGTCGCGGTGATGGCCCGGGACGTGCTGTGGGGGCCGGCATGCGACCCCGCACCTCGTCCTCCCGTCCCGCGTCTCTCCTCCGCGGGGCCCTCTTCATCGCGTGTCTCGGCGCGGCCGCCGTGCTGGCCCGGCCCTCGACCGCCTCGGCCAGCCAGGGCTACGAGCTCGTCGTGCCGATCGTGGGCGCGGTCATGGTGACCGCCGCGCTGGACACGACCTTCGTCGTGGCGACCGCGACTGGCCTGACCTACCACGACGACGCGTGGGCGATCGGTCAGCTCACCTGGGCCGGCGCCAGCCTCGCGGCGTCGGCGATCGGCATGGGCTTCGCGCTGGACCAGGGGATCGACGGCCTGGCGGGTGGGCTCGCGCTCCAGGCGATCGGGAGCGTCGTCCTCGGCGTGTACGCCATCGTGGGCCTCCTGGAGACGAACGGGCCCGGCGCGGCGGTGGCCGTGCTGCCACGCCACGGTGGCGCCGAGCTGTCCCTGGTCGGGCAGTTCGAGTAGAGCCATCCGCGCCGTCGAGCGCTTGAGCCGGCGCCGCGTGTCTGATACTCCCACCCCTTCGCCCTGGGGGAGGCGAGCCTCCGTCCCGGGCCCATGGATCAGGCGAGGGCGCGGTCGATGGCCGCGCCCCCGGGCGTCGCGGGAGGTAGGGGTATGGCACGCAAGGTCATCGGGGGGCTGATTCAGTGCGCGAACGCGCTGAACGACGAGAAGGCCTCCGTGCAGGAGATCGCGGAGGCGGCGCTCGAGCGGCACATCCCGCTGATCAAGGAGGCGGGCAAGCAGGGCGTCCAGATCCTCTGCCTCCAAGAGATCTTCAACGGCCCCTACTTCTGCCCGTCCCAGGACCCGAAGTGGTGCGACATCGCCGAGTCGATCCCCGACGGCCCGGTGTGCCGTCGGATGAGCAAGCTCGCCAAGAAGTATCGTATGGCGATCGTGGTGCCGATCTACGAGCGCGCCTCGGTGGCCGGCGTCTACTACAACAGCGCCGCGGTCTTCGACGCGGACGGCAGCTACCTCGGCACCTACCGCAAGAACCACATCCCGCACACCAACCAGTTCTGGGAGAAGTTCTTCTTCAAGCCGGGCAACCTCGGCTACCCGACGTTCCAGACGGCCTACGCCAAGATCGGCGTCTACATCTGTTACGACCGACACTTCCCCGAGGGCGCGCGCCTGCTCGGCCTCAACGGGGCCGAGATCGTGTTCAACCCGAGCGCGACCGTCGCCGGGCTCAGCGAGTACCTCTGGAAGCTCGAGCAGCCCGCGCACGCGGTGGCCAACGGCTACTACGTCGGCGCGATCAACCGCGTGGGCACCGAGGCGCCCTGGAACATCGGCGAGTTCTACGGCCAGAGCTACTTCGTGAACCCGCGCGGCCAGTTCATCGCCGAGGGCTCGCGCGACAAGGACGAGGTCGTCGTCGCGGAGATGGACCTCGACCTGATCGAGGAGGTCCGGCGCACCTGGCAGTTCTACCGGGACCGCCGGCCGGACACCTACGAGGACATGAGCCGCCAGCTCCCCTGAGCCCGCTGGAGACCCGACGATGAGCCAGATCCTGATCAAGAACGGCCGCGTGGTGACCGCGGTCGATGACTACTACGCGGACGTGCTGGTGGACGGCGAGCAGGTCGTCCAGATCGGCAAGGACCTCGAGGCGCCGGGCGCGCGGGTGATCGACGCCAAGGACCGCCTCGTGATCCCCGGCGGCATCGACCCGCACACCCACATGGACATGCCCTTCGGCGGCACGACGAGCGCCGACGACTTCGAGACGGGCACCGTCGCGGCCGCGCACGGCGGCACGACGACGATCGTGGACTTCGCGATCCAGACCAAGGGCGAGTCGACGCTGAAGGGCCTCGACACCTGGCACGCGAAGGCCGAGGGCAAGGCCACGATCGACTACGGCTTCCACATGATCGTCACCGACATGCCGGTCGAGCGGCTGCCGGAGATGACCAAGCTGCGCGACGCCGGCGTCACCTCCTACAAGCTCTTCATGGCCTACCCGGGCGTGCTCTACGTCGACGACGGCACGCTCTACCGCGCGTTCCGCAAGGCGGGCGACGACGGCACCCGCATCTGCATGCACGCGGAGAACGGCATCGTCATCGACGAGATCATCCGCGAGGCGGTCGCCGACGGGAAGTTCGAGCCGAAGTACCACGGGCTCACCCGCCCGACGCGCATGGAGGCCGAGGGGGTGCACCGCGCGATCGCGATCGCCGAGGTCGCCAAGGTCCCGCTCTACATCGTCCACCTGAGCTGTCACGACGCGCTCGAGGAGGTGAAGCGAGGCCGCGCGCGCGGCGTGAACGTGGTGGCCGAGACCTGCCCGCAGTACCTCTTGCTCGACCAGAGCTGGTACGAGCGCGAGGGCTTCGAGGGCGCCAAGTGGGTGATGACCCCGGCGCTGCGCGAGAAGTGGAACCAGGACTCCCTCTGGCAGGGCCTCGCGTTCCGCGACCTCGAGACGATCGGCACCGACCACTGCCCCTTCTGCATGAAGGACCAGAAGGAGCTCGGGCGCGAGTCGTTCACCAAGATCCCGAACGGCGCGCCCGGCGTCGAGAACCGCATGAGCGTCATCTACGACGCCGGCGTGGTGAAGGGCCGCATCTCGCTCAACCGCTTCGTCGAGCTCACGAGCACCGCGGCGGCCAAGGCGTTCGGTCTGTTCCCGAAGAAGGGCACGATCGCGGTCGGCTCCGACGCCGACATCGTGGTCTTCGACCCGAACCGCAAGGAGACCATCTCGGTCGACAACCCGCGGACCCATCACATGAACGTCGACTACTCGGCCTACGAGGGTCACGAGGTCCAGGGCTGGACCGACGTGGTCCTGAGCCGCGGCCGGGTGGTGATCAGTAACGGAACGCTCGAGACGAAGGGCGGCGGCCAGTTCATCAAGCGGGCCGGCGTCGGGGAGCTGCTGCGATGAGCGAAGCACACACCGAGACGATCGAGACCCGGCTCCCGCTGGAGCAGACGAGCGACGAGGTCCGCGAGGGCCACCGGCGCCACCTCTTCCCCTGCGTGGCCAACTTCTACGAGGAGCCCGCGGTGCTCGTCGAGGGCAAGGGCACGCGCCTGACCGACCTCGACGGGACGACCTACCTCGACTTCTTCGGCGGGATCCTCACCGTCTCGCTCGGCCACTCCAACGAGGAGATCAACGCGGCGGTCATCGCGCAGATCCAGCGGCTCACCCACGTGAGCACGCTCTACCCGACCGTCCCGATCGTCGAGCTGGCCGAGAAGCTCGCGCGCGTGACCCCGGGCGGCCTCGAGAAGTGCTTCTTCACCGCGTCGGGCACCGAGGCGGACGAGACCGCGGTGATGATGGCCCAGGTCTCGACCGGCAACACCGAGCTCATCGCGCTGCGCCACGGCTACTCCGGCCGCTCGCTCCTCGCGCAGAGCCTGACCGCGCACCAGACCTACCGCGCGATCCCGACCCAGGTCGCCGCGATCAAGCACGCGCCCGCGCCCTACTGCTACCGCTGCCCCTTCAAGCTCGAGTACCCGAGCTGCGGCGTCGCCTGCGCCAAGGACCTCGACGAGCTCATCCAGACGACGACCACCGGCCGCATCGCCGGCATGCTCGTCGAGCCGATCCAGGGCGTCGGCGGCTTCGTCACGCCGCCCAAGGAGTACTTCCAGATCGCGGCCGAGATCGTGCGCAAGCACGGCGGCGTGATGATCGCCGACGAGGTCCAGACCGGCTTCGGCCGGACGGGCAAGATGTGGGGCATCGAGCAGTACGACGTCGAGCCCGAGATCATGACGATGGCCAAGGGCATCGCGAACGGGTTCCCGCTCGGCGCGATCGTCGCCACCGCGCCGATCGCCGACAGCCTCACCAAGGGCTCGATCAGCACCTTCGGCGGCAACCCCGTGAGCTGCACCGCGGCCAGCAAGGTGCTCGACATCATCGAGCGCGACGACCTCACCTCGAACGCCGAGCAGATGGGCGCGATCCTCCGCGAGGGCCTCGAGGCGCTCCAGAAGAAGCACTCGCGCATCGTCGGCGACGTCCGCGGCATGGGCCTCATGCAGGCGATCGAGCTGGTGAAGAACGAGGACGCGGGGGACCGCACCCCGAACCCCGAGGCGACCAAGGTGCTCTTCGAGGAGACGAAGAAGCGCAACCTGCTGATCGGCAAGGGCGGTCTCTGGGGCAACACGATCCGCATCGCGCCCGCGCTCAACATCGGCGAGGACGAGCTGCGCGAGGGGCTCTCGATCCTCGGCGAGGCGCTGGCCGCGACGGAGGCCTCGTGAGCACCCTGCCCGAGGGTCGCCTCGAGTCGCGCCTGCCCGACAAGGGCCCGCTCTACACGCGCGGCGAGGCGGTCACCGAGGCCAACCGGTGCATCTACTGCGTCGACGCGCCGTGCCAGGACGCGTGCCCGACCGGCATCGACATCCCGACCTTCATCCACAAGATCGCGACCGACAACGTGCGCGGCGCGGCGCGGACGATCTTCCACGACAACCTCCTCGGCTACTCCTGCGCGCGGGTCTGCCCGGTGGAGGTGCTCTGCGCCGGGAGCTGCGTCTACAACCACTGGGGCCGCGCGCCGATCGAGATCGGGCGCCTCCAGCGCTACGCGACCGAGGCCGCGCTCGCGAAGGACGCGGACCTGCTCAAGCGGACCAAGAAGGCGCCGACCGGCAAGAAGATCGCCTGCGTCGGCGCGGGCCCCGCGTCCCTCGCGGCGGCCGGCCACCTCGCGCTCGACGGCCACTCGGTGACGATCCTCGAGAAGCGCGCTTACCCGGGCGGCCTCAACACCACCGGCGTCGCGCCTTACAAGCTGCACGCCGAGGACTCGCTCCGCGAGGTCGAGATGATCCTCGCGCTCGGCGACATCACCCTCGAGACGGGAGTCGAGGTCACGGCCGAGCGGGCGCGCGCGCTCCTCGACGAGTACGACGCGGTGTTCATCGGCATCGGGCTCGGCCCCGACAGCTTCCTCGGCCTCGAAGGCCCGGGGGTGGTCGGCGCGACCGCGTTCATCGAGCGCCTCAAGCTCGACCCGGCGACGAGCCTCGACGGCGTGCGCACCGCGCTCGTGGTCGGCGGCGGCAACACCGCGATCGACGTGGCGCGCGAGCTCGCCCAGCTCGGCGTGCCCGACGTGGCGATGGTCTACCGCAAGGGCGCGGACGTGATGAGCGGCTACGCGCACGAGATGGCGGGCGCCCGCAAGGACGGCGTGCGCCTCATCGAGCACCGCCAGCCGATCGGCGTGGAGGTCCGCGGCGAGCAGCTCCAGGGCCTCAAGGTCGTGGCGACCGACCGCGGCGACAACGACGAGGTCACCCCCGAGGTGATCGGCGCGGACCTCATCGCGCTCGCGGTCGGCCAGAGCCGGCTGACCGCGCTCGCGGCCGCCTTCGACGGAGTCGCGCTCGACGACCGCGGACGCGTGCAGGTCGACGCGGAGACGAACCGCACCGGCAACCCCAAGGTCTACGCCGGCGGCGACTGCGTCAACGGCGGCAAGGAGGTCGTCAACGCGGCCCAGCACGGCAAGCTCGCCGCGCGCGCGATCACCCAGAGCTTCGGGAGCGACGACTGATGGCCGACTTGAGCGTGGACTTCTGCGGGGTGAAGAGCCCCAACCCGTTCTGGCTGGCGAGCGCGCCGCCCACCAACACCGGCGACCAGGTCAAGCGCGCGTTCGACGCGGGCTGGGGCGGCGCGGTGTGGAAGACCCTCGGCAACCCGATCGTCAACGTGTCGAGCCGCTTCGGCGGCGTCGACTACGGCTCGACCAAGCTGATGGGCCTCAACAACATCGAGCTCATCACCGACCGGCCGCTCGAGGTGAACCTCCGCGAGATGGCCGACGTCAAGAAGCATTACCCGGACCACGTCCTCGTCGCGTCGCTGATGGTCGACACCGAGGCGGAGTGGCGGGAGATCATCAAGAAGGTCGAGGACGTCGGCTCGGACCTGATCGAGCTGAACTTCGGCTGCCCGCATGGGATGTGCGAGCGCGGGATGGGCTCGGCCGTCGGCGCGGAGCCCGAGGTCCTCAAGACGATCGTCGGCTGGGTGATGGACGCGGCGAACATCCCGGTGATCGTCAAGCTCACCCCGAACGTCGGCGACATCACCGAGCCCGCGGCGGCGGCCTACGAGGCGGGCGCGGACGCGGTGAGCCTCATCAACACCGTCAAGTCGATCGTCGGCGTCGACCTCGACCGCATGGTCCCGCTCCCGGTGGTCGGCGACGGCTCGAGCAACGGCGGCTACTGCGGCCCCGCGGTGAAGCCGATCGCGCTCCACCTCCTCGGCCAGACCGCGCGCGTCTTCCCGAAGCCGATCTCGGGCATCGGCGGGATCGGCACCTGGCGCGACGCGGCCGAGTTCATGGCCCTCGGCTCGACCTCGGTCCAGGTCTGCACCGCGGTGATGCACTACGGCTACCGCATCGTGGAGGACATGATCGAGGGGCTGAACGACTTCCTCGACGACAAGGGCTACGCGTCGGCGATGGACCTCGTCGGCAAGGCGAGCCCGGCGTACAAGGAGTGGGGCGAGCTCGACCTCAACTACCACGTGGTCGCCGACATCAGCCCCGAGAGCTGCATCGGCTGCCAGCTCTGCGTGGTGGCCTGCCTCGACGGCAGCCACCAGTGCATCCACGTGCCCGGGATGGACGACGAGGAGAAGCGGCGCCGCGGCTACGTCGCGTTCCCCGACGCGTCCGAGATCCCCGACCGGCCGGTCACCGCCCCCGGCGGCACCCCCGGCGCGCGCGTGCCCTTCGTCCACGAGGAGGAGTGCGTCGGCTGCAACCTCTGCCAGCTCGTCTGCCCGGTCGAGGGCACGATCACGATGGTAGAGAAGCGCAAGGGTCCTTCGCGCGTCTCGTGGAACGACCGCGCGGCCCAGGGCACCGACTGGGCGCCGGGCGGGCTCGAGGCGACCAAGAAGGCCCGCGGCCTGCCGGAGTGAGGGTGGCGCAGCGGACGCTGCTGGGCCTGCTCACGCTGGGCCTCTTCGGCTGCGACGAGGACCGCACCGCCTACGACTACATCGAGGAGCCGGAGGCCGCGGCCCTCGATCGCGCGCTCGCCTCGGCGCACCTCGACCGCGACGACCTCGCCGGCGACGAGCCCCGCGTAGTGGTCGAGGCGCGCGACGGACACGTGACGCGCATCGCCTTCGGGTCGCGCGTGCAGGTCGGCGGCCTCGCGTGGGTGAGCGAGCTCCGGGGGCTAGAGAGGGTCGAGATCATGGGCGGATCCCTGCCGGCCCTCGACGGCCTCGCCGCCCCCTGCACGCTCGAAGAGCTGCGCCTCGCCGGCACCCACACCGCCGAGCTCTCGGCCCTCTCCGCGTGCCCCTCGCTCCGGCGCCTCTACCTGGTGGAGCAGGAGCTCACGAGCCTCGGCAGCCTGCCCCCGCTCCCGGCGCTCGAGGAGCTCTACGTCGACCGGACCCCGATCGCCGATCTCGAAGGCGTCGCCGGCCGGCCCGCGCTCACGACGCTGCTCCTGACCCGCACCGCGCTCACCTCGCTGGCCGGCCTCGAGCGCCTCCCCGCGCTCACCACCCTCGACGTCTCGCACAACGCGCTCTCGTCGCTGACCGGCCTCGGGCCCGCGCTGCCGCGGCTCGCGAGCGTTGACGTATCACACAACGTCTTGACCGACGCGTCAGCGCTCGACGCGCTCCCCGCGGTGCGCGACCCCAACCTCGCGTTCAACCGGCTCACGGTGTTCCCCAACGTCGCGCTCCGCGAGGCGGCGCCTCGGATCACCGACAACCCCGGCGCCGATGCGGTCTTCTCCGGCCGGGTGAGAGCCGCGCAGACCGCCGAGGCGGCGGCGCGGCGCGCCGAGGTGCCGACCGAGCACGTCGCGACCCTCCC
Organism: Polyangia bacterium; assembly: GCA_030426845.1. Taxonomy (GTDB): domain Bacteria; phylum Myxococcota_A; class Polyangia; order Polyangiales; family Sandaracinaceae; genus JAUHXR01. The sequence goes on from JAUHXR010000097.1 coordinate 21,096, forward strand.
CGACGCGCGGCTCTCGCTCCGCGGCGCCCGCAACTCCCTGACCACGAGCACCGACTCCATCGAGGGCACCGGCGGCGCCGAGCGCCTCGAAGGCGCCGGCCTGATCCAGCTCGCGACCTTCGACCCGCTCGACATGTTCGCGGCCGGTCGCAGCCCCGGCTCGGTTCGGCTCACCGTGTCGATCGCGAGCGGCGCCCTGCGGGTCTTCTTCGCGCCCGGCCCGAGCGGCTACCCCTACGTCGACGTCCGCCCCGGCGCCCCGGTCGTCGCCCGCGGCGCGCTCCGCGCGGGCACCCACGACACCGGCTTCTACGTCCAGACCCTCGAGGGCCCGGTGACCGGGTTCACCTACCGGATCGAGCCCGCGGACTGATCCGCCTCACCCTGCCGCGAGCGCGGCTCTCAAGCCGCGCGCGTAGTCCCGCGCGGCGACCGCCTGGAAGTGACGGGCGACCGGGGTGCCGAGGCGGACGAGCCAGTGGTCGGGGACGCTGAACGCGGCGAGCCGCAGGACGACCTCGCCGTCGTCGCGCAGGGCGACCTCGAAGCGCTCCTCGCCGCGCACCGCGTGCTCGAGGGTGCCGTAGCCGAAGCCTCGACGTCGGGGCTCGCGGAACACGTAGACGACGCGGCACGCGCTCAGGGTGTGGATGCCGAGGTGGTGACCGTGGAGGATCACCGTCGCCCCCTCCGCCATCGCGGGCCGCGGCTCGAGCGCCCGCACCCGGCCGCCGGGCGCGTCGCAGTGACGCCACGCGAAGAGCGCGTCGGTAGCGGCGTCGAGCGCCTCGGGGCCGCGACCGATCGGCAGCTCGTGCCGGTCGTGGTGATAGCCGGACGGCAGCGAGTCGCCGCGGGACGCGCCGACCTCGGGGTAGCTGAACCGAGCGCTGGCCATCCGCTCGCCGAACCGCGCGATCGCGTCATCGCTCGGCCGCGTGAGCGCGATCATCGGCCGTCAGCGCGCGGCCGCGTGAGCCGCTCCCGGCGTCGACGGCGCGGGCTGCGGCGCGGCGAAGGCCGCCCCCGCGGTCGCCAGCACGTCGCCGTCCACCGGGCCGAGGCACCGCTCCACCTCGCGCGCGATCCGCGAGAGGCGACGACGCCGCTTCCTGCGCTCGCCGCGCTCCGCGTCGAGGCGCTGCGCCACGCCCGTGAGGGGCCAGCGATCGGCGCCGACCTCACGCACGAGCCCGGGGTGCCCCGTCTCGGTCACCGCGCGGACGAGGAGCTCGGTGAGCAGCTCCTCGGCCAGGTCGGCGCGCTCGCTCATCACCGCCCGCGACTCCTCCACCGTGCGCCGGAGCTGCAGGTCCAGGTGCAGCCGCGCGAGCGCCGAAGGCACCGCCGGCAGGACGATCCGCGACGCCTCGGCCCGCGCCGGGTGCCGCGCCCACGCGGTGAACAGCCGCTGCGCCCGCTCGTTGAGATCAGCGAAGCGCTGCGCGACCGGAACGAACGCGCGCTGCTCCTCCACCGGCGCGGCCCATACCCGCTGGAAGAAGTACTCGCACAGGAAGGCCCAGTAGATGAACGTGTCGAAGTAGACCTTCGCGGCCATCGCGCGCGCGTGGCCGTAGACGGGCGACGCGGTCCGGTAGGTGGTGAACGCGTTCTCGGCGAGGCGCCGGAAGAAGCCATCAACCAGCTCGAGCCGCTCCTCGATGTCCTCGCCGTCGAGGTCGCGCAGGATGAGCTCCCCCGCGTGGACGTTCGCGAGGCCGATGAAGTCGGTCCCCGGGCTGTAGAGCGGGTCGACGAACACCCCCGCCTCGCCGACGAGCGCCCAGCGATCGGGGCTGAAGCTCCGCGACGTGTGGTGGGCGAAGCGCTTGAGGCAGCGGAAGTCGAGCGGCTCGCGGCCGTCGAGCGCCTCCTCTACCTTCGCGTCGAGCACCGGCTCGTGCGCGCGCAGCCACTCGCGCAGCCGCGGCCACGTCCGGATGGCGTCAAAGCGGTGTGCCTCGTCGTGCACCACCACGCCGACGCTCGTGTGCCCGGTCGGGAGCGGGATGATCCAGGCCCAGTAGCCCTCGCCCATCAGGTGCGTGGTCGAGCGCCAGCGGATCCCGTCGATGTCGAAGGCGTGCCATCGCTCCTCGCTCGCGGGCACGAGGTCATCGATCGTCAACCGCCCCTCGAGCCGGAACCACGCCGCGTGGGCGTCGTAGCCGACCGGCGCGTCGAGCCCCAGCCGCCGCGCGAGGAGCCGCCGGCGGCCGGTCGCGTCCACCACCCAGCGCGCGGTCAGCCGCCGGCCATCCGCGAGGATCACCTCGTGCGGTCCGCCACCCTCCGAGAGCGTGACGTCCTCGACCCCGACCCCCGCGATCAGCTCCACCCCGGCGTCGACGAGCAGCGCGCGCAGATCGTTCTCGAGCCGGCCGCGATCGAGCTGGTAGCTCGGGACGGTCGGGAGCTCCGGCGGCAGGATCTCGGTGCGCGCCGCGAGCGGTCCGTCCCCGCCGCCCGGGTAGAAGCTCAGCCCGTTCTTCCGCAGGTGCCGCTCGCCGAGGTAGTCACGCAGCCCCACGTGCTCCTCTAGGTAGTGCGCCCCGAGCTCGACGCAGGACTCCCCGACCTTGTGCGCCGCGTCGGGCAGCGGGCCGGCGGCGCGGTCGACCACCGCGATCCGTGTCCGGGGGCGGCGAAGGTGGAGCTGGCGAGCGAGGGTGAGGCCGGCGAGACCTCCGCCGGCGACGACGACATCGTAGGGCATCCGGGCCGGAGTCTAGCCCACGCCGTTCGCCTCGGCCGGCCGTCCTCGCTCGAGCCTCGCGCGGAGCAGACGGGCGATGTCTCCGAGGGGAGCCGCGTGAGGCGAAGTGCCCCTCCGCCGAGCAGCGCGCGACGGTGCGGCCGCAGGCCTACCCGAACGCGATGTCCGCTGGCGACGAAACCCCTCGAAAACACTCGCCGTTGAGCCCGTCCAAACCCGAATGGTCGCGCGCCCGGGGCGGGGTCACGATCTCCGGGTCAGCGCGGCTCGTCCCCGCGCCTGCCTCTCTCCTCTTCTCTCCTCTGGAGCAACGCCATGAGCACGAAGCGAGTCTGCAAGAGCTGCCACGCGCCGGCCGTCGTCCACGTCGCGAGGCGTCGGCGGCACGACATCTTCCAGTGCCAGAGCTGCGGTCGGCAGCAAGACGTCATGACGAAGTTCGAGACGGCCCTGCTCTTCGGCTTGGTCGCCTTCATGATCCCGGGGCCTCAGCTCAGCGGACACCCGGAGGCCTACGCCTCACCCGCCTACTACGCCATGGTCCTGGTCGCGTTGGCCCTGGCCGGCTACGCCGCGTTCCAGCACATCCGCTTCCGCCGCGACAACCCGGTGGCGCAGTAAGCGCCGACGAACACCGACCTCGAAGCGCGTATCGCCGGCCGCGCGTCTCCTCGGGGGTCCCGCGCGACGGTCGAACGTCGCGAGGCCGACGAGGGCGCGCTCCCGCGGTGCCTGGCCGAAGGCCCCGGGGGAGCTTCACCGTGACCGGCGAGCTCCTCTACCGGGGACGACCGCTCGACGACGACAACCGACCGTTCCGGCTCCGGCAGAAGCTCGCGGTCATCTCCGAGAGCGTCCGGGAGCACCTCGCGTCGGCCCTGCCGGACCGGTCCACGCTGACGATCGGCGAGCAGCTCGATCGGAGCCGAGCAGCCCTCCTGGCCGCCGGGCTCGAGAGCCTGGTCGGTGACCTCGACGCCTCGGTCGCCCTGCTCCCGGGCAACGTCCAGCGTCGGCTCGCCCTCGCGCGGGCGACCCTCGCCGACGCGGGCTTGGTCCTCGCCGACGAGATCCTCCGAGGCGTCGACGACGCCCAGATCCCCGCGCTGCTCGCGCAGCTCGAGCACGTCGCCGCGGCACGCTCGCTGTTGATCGTGACCCATCACCAGGCGCGCGCGCGGGCGCTCGGCGGTACCGCGCTCCTGATCGCCGGGGGCCGTGTGGTGGCGGAGCAGCCGACCGCGGAGATGTTCACGCACCCGGCCAACGACCTCGTCGAGACCTTCGTCCGTACCGGCGGCCTGCCCGTCCCAAGCCCGAACCGCGCCCCGAGGAGCTCGACCCGCGCTCGGCCTGACGCGCTCGGCCTGACGCGCTCAGCTCACGCGGCGTCGGCGAAGGCCGAGGACCACCACCCCGAGCCCGAGGAGCAGCGCGCTCACCGGCGAGGCGCCCCCGGGAGCGGCGCGGCACCCGGGCTCGCTCGCTCGCCGTGGCCCCGCGTCGAAGCCCGAGCCGGGACCCGCGTCGAACCCCGAGCCGGGACCCGCGTCGAAGCCCGAGCCGGGACCCGCGTCCGAGCCGGCGCCGCCCGCGTCCACGTCCGCGGCAGGCCCCGCGTCGGTAAACGGCGAAGCGGGGTAGAGCGCGCAGATCCCCGCCACGTCGTCGGGGTGCAGCGCCATGAGGCCGCCGAAGTTCGACTGATGCATCACCGCCTCGGCGACGTCGGACCGGCCGAGGCCGTAGAAGTTGCCGACCCCCTGGAGCACGAACGCGAACACGTTGGCGCGCGGCATCGCGGTCGGCTCGGTGTTCGACCAGGTGAAGTCCTGAGCGTTGAGCTCGATGTCGACGTCGGACACGCAGCGCTCGGGGGTGGTCGTGACGGTCGCGAGGGCCGCGGTGGTCGGCCCGTACGCCCAGCCCGACTCGACGAAGTGCACGACGTTCACACCATCGCGACCCGAGCCGGCCGTCGTGCGCCCGCGTAGGTCGCGCGCGCCATCGAGCACGCGGGATCGCCCCACGCGTCGAACGCGCGCTGGATCGAGGCGATCGTCGCGGCCTCGTCGAGCGACGAAGGGATGTTGCCGATCCGGTAGGTCAGCGCCTCGCAGTGGAGCGCGCAGTCGGTCGAGAAGCACTCGTAGGCGAAAGCCCCGTTCGGCACGAGCGAGGCGAGCGCGAGGGTCGCGAGGAGAGTTCCGGGCCGGCGCATGACCGCGCGGTAGCAGCGGCGCGCGGGCGCGTCCAGCGCTCCATGCCGGAGGCCACGCTGCGCCGATCGACGAGGCGCGTCTACACTGCGCGCATGCAGCGACTCGTGCTGATCGCCTGCGGCTGCGCCCTCCTCTTCGGGTGCGACGACGCGCGGGCCCAGCTCGCGGTCGGTCCGAGCTCGCTCGAGATCCTGGTCGGCGCGCAGGATCGTCTCGCGCTCGGCGTCACCTTGAGCGAGCCGACCGCGCTGTCCGTGACCTGCGCGGCGACGGGCGACGCGACGGTCCACTGGAGAGCGGTCACCGACGTGACGACCGTCGAGGTCGCCGACGCGAGCGGCCGTCGGTTCACCGCGTCCGGGGGCGCGGCGATGCTGCATGACTGGGTGCTCGAGGTGGGCTGCGACGGCCCCGGCGCGCTCAGCTTCGAGTGCACCAGCGAGGCGGCCGAGGGCGTCTCCTTCTCCGTCACCTGCGCGGAGGCGCCGTTCGACGCCGGCCCCGAGGACGCCGGCCCGGGCCCCGACGGGGGGGTCGAGCCGCTCCCCGTCGGCTTCCTCCTCCTCGCACAGAACAAGATCTATTCGTTCGACGGCGCGGAGTACCGCCTCCTGCTCGACCGGAGCTTCGTGCTGCCGAACGAGCTCGCGGTGGGACCGACCGGCTACCTCGCGGTCGGCACCGGCATCCTGGACCCGTTCGTCCTGTACCGTTCGCCCGACGGGCGGAGCTGGACCCGCCGGACCCCGACCGAGCTGGAGGCGCCCCAGGCCCCGCGCCGCGCGGTGGTGACCGCGACGCGCCTCGTGATGAGCGTCGAGCGACGCGGGATCATGTTCAGCGACGACGACGGCGAGACCTGGACCGACGCGAGCGTCGCGCCGCCGCGGGCGGAGCTCGGGGCGAGCGTCGCGTTCGGCGACGGCGTCTTCGTGACGAGCACGGGCGGCGCCTCGAGCGACGGCGACGCCTGGGTGGCCGCGGGCGCGCCGCCCGAGTACTGGACGGTGGCGGCCATGCCGTCGGTCAACTCCGAGGCGCTCGCGTTCGGCGCCGGTCGCTTCGTGATGGTCGCGGGCGACGGAACGCGCGGCTACACCGCGAGCACGACCGACGGCGGCGTCACGTGGACGGAGGGGACCGCACCGGCGACCGGGTCGCGCGTGGCCGATCTCGCGTTCGGCGACGGCGCCTGGGTGGTCGCGTGCGACGACGCGATCTGGCGCTCCACCGACGGCGTCACCTTCGTCGAGGCCACGCCCCCGTCCTTCA
>JAUHXR010000098.1 GCA_030426845.1 Polyangia bacterium
GGCACCGGCCGCTGCCGGGACCAGGTCGAAGTGGATGTTGCCGTCGCCGACATGGGCGATCGGCACGGGCAGCCAGTCCGGCGCCAGCCGGCGTGCGAGGGCCGTGGCGGCGCCCACGAAGTCGCCCAGAGCGGCGAGCGGGACGGCGACGTCGTGCTGGACGGGCCGGCCGCGCCGGCGGCAGGCGGCGCCGTGCCGGCCGCGGATCAGCCAGAAGCGGTCACGGTCGCGCTGGTGGCGGGCCATGAGCCCGTCAGCCGCAAGGCCCTCGTCCAGCGCCTTCGCCAGCAGCGCCTCGACCCGCTCGCCGAGCCCGTCGTCGGATGCGGACCACTCGGCGAGAACCGTCCAGGGGTGGTCGAGCAACATGGCCGGCGGCAGGTCGGGCTCGGCCGGGACCGCCCCGAGCGCGGCTGCCCAGGCGCTCACCTCGGCCCGGCGCGCCGCTCGATCGCCCGACCGGTGACGCGCGAGCCGGGCCGCGAGGGCCTCGGCCAGCCGGGGCGCGAGCCCCGCCGCGGCCGCGCCGTCCCGGTCGCCGGCCACGATCGCCGCCAGGCTCATCCCCTCCGCGAAGCCCGCGCTCACCGCGGTGACGTAGCAGGCCCCCTGCCGCGCGGCGACCCTCGCGCGGGTTGCTATACTCCGCCACGTGAGGTGGACGACCCCGATCGTGACGGCGCTGGCGCTCGCCCTCGCGCTGCCGTTCGGCGCCGGCCGGGTCGCCGCGCAGGACGCGGGGATGGTCGAGTGCCCCGATCCGACGCCGCAGATCGAGGAGGTCTTCCCCACGGTCGGCGCGCGCGAGGTCACGCTCGACGCGCCGCTGCGCGTCCGGTACACGCCCGACTACTTCGGCCCGACGGGGCCCGGCGGCGACCCCACCACGATGCTCTCGGTGCATCGCTGCACGGGCACGCTGACCTGCGACCTCTCCTCGTGCACCGAGGAGGGCCCGGCGGTGGCCGGCCGCGTGCAGATCGTCGGCGACGAGATCGTCTTCTTCCCCGACGGGGCCCAGTGGGACCCCGAGACGGCCTACGGCGGGATCGCGCGCAGCGTGTTCGGAGATCTGCAATTCAACTTCTGCACGGGTACCGCCGAGGACGACGCGCCGCCCCGCTTCGGGAGCATCACCGACCTGACGAGCGACGCGATCGAGCCGCGTTGCGACGCGCCGGACGGCGGCTTCCGGGTGGGCGTGTTCTTCGACCCCGCGACCGACGTGGCCGCGCCGCCCGGCTCGATCGAGTACCTCGTCTACCAGACGCGCGGCCCTGGCATCGACGGGCCCGTGGTGCGGAGCCGCGCCCGCAACTTCACCACCGGCGGCGGCATCGCGATGGGGTTCGTCCTGCCGCCGGACGAGGCGACCGGCACGATCTGCGTGCGCGTCGCGGCGGTCGACGGGGTGGGCAACGTCACCTTCGACGGCGAGCCGGGCGACCCCGCGCAGTGCGTGGACCCGGTGCAGGGGAACTTCTTCTACGGCCTCTGCGCGGTCGGTGCCCCGGGCGCGCCCCGTGGGGCCGCGGGCGGCCTGGCCGCGATGGGCCTCGTCACCCTGCTCCTCGTGCTGCGCCGCCGAGCGTAGCCCGACCTTCTCGAGGGCCCCGGCGCCCGCCGGAATCCGGGGACGCCGTGGGGCGGTTCCAGCCGCGCGTTCCGGTCGGAGCGTCCAAATCCGCGGCTCCCCTCCCCTCGGGGCCTCCGCGCGGCTATCCTCAAGACGCCGCCGGGGGGCGCGGGCGACCTCTCCCCCTCACTCATGTCGAGCATCGAGCGCACCGAAGACGCCGAGTCAGGCGAGCTCGCCCAAGGCGACCGACTGGCCGGCAAGTACCTGATCGAGGGCCGCCTGGGCACGGGCGGTATCGGCGTCGTGTACCGCGCGCTCCAGCTCCCCCTCGAGCGCCCGGTCGCGATCAAGGTCCTGCACGACGACCTCCTCACCATGGAGGAGCTCGTCGCCCGCTTCGAGCGCGAGGCCCGCGTGCTCAGCGCGCTGACGCATCCTCACGTCGTCTCGATCTCGGACTACGGCATCGACGGCGAGCGCCCGTTCCTCGTGATGGAGCTGCTGGAGGGCCGCACCCTCGAGGAGGTGGTGCGGGCCGACCCGATCGAGCCCGCGCGCGCGATCCACCTCATCCGTCAGGTCCTCCAGGGCCTCGCGTCCGCCCACGAGAAGGGCATCTCGCACCGGGACCTCAAGCCCGCGAACGTGTTCCTCACCGCCCTCCCCGACGGCACCGAGCACGTGAAGCTCCTCGACTTCGGCCTCGCACGGATGGTCTCGCGCGATCAGGACGAAGAGGAGGTGACGCTCACCCAGCGCGGCGTCGTCTTCGGGACACCGGCCTACATGTCGCCCGAGCAGGCCGCCGGCTCCTCCGCCGACGTCGCGTCGGACGTCTACTCGGCGGGCGCGCTGCTCTTCGAGTTGCTCGCGGGGCGGCGCCCCTACCTCGGCGAGACCCGCGCCGAGCTGCTGCGCGCCCACCTCACCGCCCCCGTGCCGCGCCTCGCCTCGGTGCGGCCCGAGCTGCGCGTCCACGAGGACCTCATCGACCTGATCGACGTGGCGATGGCCAAGGACCCGCAAGATCGCTTCCGTGACGCGGGCGAGATGCTCGCCGCCCTCGACGCGATCGCGGGTCCGCCCGCGTGGCTGCTCGACGAGGCCGAGGTGAGCCACGCCGCGACCCAGCGCGCGGCCAAGCCGCCCGCCCTCGCTCCGAGCCCCGCGCCCAGGGCCGCCCTCCTCGTGATCCTCCTCGGAGCGCTCGGGGTCGGCGGCTACTTCACCTGGGCGAACCTCCGCGACGGCGCGCCCGACCCCGCGCCGACCGAGCTCGCGACCGGACCCCGGCTCGATCCTCCCCCGCCGAGCGACGCGCCGCGCGATCCCTTCGCCGAGCCGGTGCCCGAGCCGATGCAGCCGTTCCTCGACATGGTCGAGCAGGGCTACGCCTTCGAGGACCGCGCCGAGGTCGGGCCGCTCTATCGCCTGGCGCGCGAGCTCCCCGACGACCCGCGGCCGCTGCTCCTGCTCGGACACCTGATGGTGGCCCGCGAGTGGTACACGGAGGGCATGCGGCGCTACGAGCGGGCCCACCGCATCGACCCGAGCGTTCGGGGCGACCCGCGGATGCGCGACGCCCTGCTCCAGCTCGCCGCCCGCGACTCGGTCGGCGACCGCGCCGCGGACCTCATCGCGCAGATCTACGGCGCCGAGGCGTTGCCCGCGCTGCAGACCGCGATCGACGAGCGCGCCGGCCAGACGATGGCGCAGCTCCGCCTCGTCCGCCTCCGCGAGCGCCTCCGCGCGGAAGACTGAGCGCGCGCAAGACGGAGCCCGCGGAGGGCTGAGCGCCCGGCCCACCGAGCGCCCGGCCCACCGAGCTCCCGGCCGGCCGAGCGCCCGGCCGGCCGAGCTCCCGGCCGGCCGAGCGGGCGCGTCAGAAATTTCGGGCCTCGATCGCCCCCGAGTAGGGTCGGGTGATGCCGCGTCGTCTCGCTGTGGCCGCGCTCCTCGTGGCGCTCGCCAGCCCGAGCGCGGCCCACGCGTGGACCGACGCCGCGGTGCGGGGGGTGCACGCGACGGTCGACGTCGAGCCCGACGGCACCGCCTACGTCACCCTCCGGCTCACCGTGCGCGTCCACGCCGGCTGGCTCGAGGGGCTCGAGCTGAACGGCCTCGACGAGGACCTCGTGCTCGACGAGACGGCGCCGCCCACCGCGGTGACCGCCGACGGCCAGGAGCTCACCCCGAGCGTGCGCGTCCTGCACGGCGGCCGGGTCCAGCTCGGCTTCCGTGGCCGCTCGCCACGCCGCGGGGTCACGATGGTCACCCTCTCCTACTGGACCTCGCTCGCCCACCGCCGCACCGCCCCGGTCGAGGGCGAGGATCGGGTGCGCGTCCGCTGGGTCCTCCCGGGCTGGAGCTCCGGCCTCGACGGACCGCAGATCGAGGTCCACGTGCCCGAGGGCTCGCGCCTCGCGCCCGGCCAGGAGGGCGACCTGGAGTCGGGCACCGAGACGAGCGTCGAGCCCGAGGGCCAGGCGACCGTCCTGCGGTGGCGGCGCGCCCACCTGCCGCGCACCGTCCCCTGGGCGGTCGCGGTGGACGTGCCGGCCGAGGCGATGGACGTGGGCCTCCGCGGCCCGCCGCTCGTCGAGCTGCCCCGCCCGTCGTCGGTGGCGGCACAGGCCGAGGACCCGCGCCCGTACTGGCTCGGCTTCGCGGCGTGGCTGGTGCTGATGGCCTGGCTGAAGCTCTACGCCACGCGCACGCTCGGCCAGCGCGCGCGCCGCGCCGCGCGCCCGCTCGTCCCCCTGCCGGTCTGGGCGCGTGCCCTCCTCATCGGCGCCGCGGGCGCGGGCGGGGCCGCGGCCTCGCTCTACGACTGGCGCCTCGCCGCCGGCGCCTTCGCGCTCGTCTCGGTGCTGGCGACCTACCGACCCGCCGGCCCGACAGCCGCTCCCCGCCTCGGCGCCTGGCGCGCGGTGGACGCCCGCTGGCTCGCCGCCGCGCGGCGCCGCGGCTGGACCCGCTGGATCGAGCCGATCGCGCTCGTCGACGCCACCACCGTCGCGGGCGCCCTGCACCTCGCCGCCCTCCTCGCGGTGCCCTGGGTGTGGCGCGAGCCTGCGCTGCCGCTGTCCCAGACGCTGCTGCTGTCGGTCCTGCCGCTCCCGCTCTTCGTCAGCGGCACACGGATCGCGTTCCCGCTCGGCGCGACCGAGACGCTGTGGCGCCTGCTGCGGATGTGCCGCCGGCTCCGCCACGTGCCGGACGGCGTGGGCCTGCGGCCCGTGATGCACGTGAGCACCGACGGGCACATGCAGGACGCGCGGGTGCGCACCGCGCTCGAGCACCGCCCCGACGGGCTGCTCCGCCTCGACCTCGCGATGGGCGCCCTGCCTCACGCCGGCGGGACGGAGACGGTGCCGATGCTCCTCATCCTCACGCGCGCGGGCCGCCCCCTCGAGGCGACGCTCCGCGAGCGCTTCGGCGAGCTGGTGACCGTGACGTCTCGCGGCGGACGCCGGGTGCTGCGTGCGGTGGTGATCCGCGACGGGGACCTCTCGATCCTCGGCCAGCTCGTCGAGGCCTTCGCCGACTGCCCGGCCGCGCCGACCCAGCCGCGCGGGGCGCCCGCGCCGCAGCAGACGATCGCGGAGCTGCCGCCGCCGCGCGCGGTCGGCTTCTGAGCCGCGCTCCCCGGCCGGCTCCCGCGGCGATCCCGGGCGGTCAGGAGCAGGTGGCGCTCAGGAGCAGGTGACGTTGGTCGTCGTCGACTCGTGCATCCCCATCTCGCCCGTCGCGCGATCGGTCCACATCAAGACGAGCGTGACCTCCGCGCCGCAGAGCACGTTCGGATCGCTGACCCCCGCCGCGTCGCCGCTGAGCACCACCGTGCGGCTCTCGCCGGGCGCGATCATCGGGTCGAAGCCGGCCTCCGCGGTCGGGACGATCGTGCCGACCACCGCGCCGGCGACGAAGAGCGAGATCGCCTGCGGGCGGAACGAGCGCACGCCCTCGGCGTGCTCGCCCACCCGGTAGCTCACGTCGAAGCTCCCGGAGACGACCCCGCCGCTCACCGTGACCGCGGCGGTGTCGACCGCCGCGTCGAGCCCGAGCTCGGTGTCGATGACGTCGGCGCAGCCGCCGAGCGCGACCGCGGCCGCGAGGACCGCCAGCGCCCGCCTCACGGCGCCATCCGCTGCTCGAGCGCCGGCAGGATCCGATCGCAGCCCTTGAGCGCCCGCTCGACCTCGTCCTCGTCCAGGTCCAGCTCGGCGATGATCGCCTCGTGGACCGCGTCGTAGAGCCACGTCGCCTCCTCCTCGTCGCGGGCGCAGTCGTTCGCGGCGTGCCCCTGGTGGGTGATCTCCGAGAGCGTCGCGGCCTGCGCCTCGAGCACCCTCATGCGCTCGCCGAGGTAGGCGCGCACCGCCTCCATCTGTGCGTCCAGCGGCTCGAACAGCTCGGGGTCGTGGTCACGCCGCGCCGCCATCTGCTCCGGGGCTGCGGCGTCGAGCCGCTCGAGCATCAGCCGCAGCATGATCGCGTCGTCCGCCAGCGCGAGGGTCCCGCGCATCCCCGGGATCGCGTTGTGCGCCGAGAGCACGTGGAGCAGCGCCCCGGCCGCCTCGGCGCGCAGGGCCTCCTCGAGGTCTGGGTCCTCCACGATCCGGAGCACCGCCTTCATGTCTTGCGGGAGCGACATGATCGCGTCCCGCATCGCTTGTTGAAATGTCTCCTTGGCCATGATCGATCCTGGGCCGAGCATGACAAGAACGGGCGCGTCGGATCAACGACGCGCCCGTTTCAAGGAGCGATGTGCGGCGAAACGCCGCGATGTCGCGTCAACGAGGCTGAAGCTCGCGACCCGCCGGGCAGGACACCTCGACGCCGGTCGGGCCGTCCTCGGTGCGGATGATCTTGAACTCGACTCGACGGTTCCGCTCCCACGCCTCCTGGTTGTGGCGCGGGTCCACCGGGCAGCGCTCGCCGTAGCCCGCGCTGCGCATGCGGTCGCGGCCGACGCCGCGCTGCACGAGCGCCTCGACGACCGAGGCCGCGCGGTCGCGGGTCAGGCGGATGTTGTACTCGTCGCTGGAGCGCTCGTCCGCGTGACCCTGCACCTCGATGAGCGTGATGTGCGGGTTGCCGATCAGCGTCGCGGCGACCGCGTCGATGATCGGGAAGGACCGCGGCAGGATCTCCGCGCTGTCCGTCTCGAAGTAGATCTTCTCGAGGATGACGATCGAGTTCTCCTCGATGATGACGCTGCCGGTGTCCGGGCAGCCGTCCTCGTCCTCGGTGCCGTTGTACGTCTCCGGCTCGTTCGGGCAGGAGTCGTCGGTGTCGAGGATGCGGTCCTGGTCGTTGTCCGGGTCGGGGCAGCCGTCCTGGTCCTGGAAGTCGTCGCGATCCTCGGGATCGTTCGGGCAGAGGTCGTCGGTGTCGAGGATGCCGTCCTGGTCGTTGTCCGGGTCGGGGCAGCCGTCCTCGTCCTGGAAGCCGTCGCGGTCCTCCGGGTCGTCGGGGCACTCGTCCTCGTTGTCGAGGATGCCGTCACCGTCGCGGTCGCCCTCGTTGCCCTCCGGGCAGCCGTCCTCGTCCGCGTCGCCGTCCCGGTCCTCGGGGACCATCGGGCACTCGTCGTCGACGTCGAGGATGCCGTCACGATCGTTGTCGGGATCGGGGCAGCCGTCCTCGTCCGCGAAGCCGTCGAAGTCCTCCGGCTCGTCGGGGCACTGGTCGACGTCGTCGCGCAGGCCGTCGCCGTCGCGGTCGCCGATCGACGGCTCGAAGATGAAGCCGACCGTGCCGCGGATGTCGGCCGCGGTCGCGCCGCCCGTCGGGATCGCGCCGCCGCCGCCGAACACGAGGTAGCTGTTGCGCTCGACGAAGATCTTGAGGCCGAGGAGCGCCTCGATGTTGAGCGAGCCGCCGGCCCCGAAGGTGCCGCCGTCGATGCCGCTCATGATGTAGTTGCCGTAGCCCTCGAGCACGAGGTCGAGGGGCGAGTCGCCGAGGCGGAAGCTCGCGCCCAGGCCGAAGGTGATCTGGTCGTCGTAGACGAAGTTCGACCCGCCCATGACGGTGTTGTTCATCCCGACGAAGGTCGCGTTCGTGCCGGTGGGCGTGGTGCGCGCGGCGACCGGGAACGGCGAGCCCTGGCCGAAGACCACACGGTAGCCGACGTCGAGGTTGAAGCGGACCTGGCGGACCGGACGCCACTCGCCGATCACGTGGGGCCAGAGCACGAAGTCCGGGTCGCCGCCGAAGATGTTCGACTCGCCGGTCGGGAACTCGAGCTGGAGCGCGGCGCCGAGGCCGAAGCCGTCGTTACGCTCCGCGCGGAGGATCCGGATCTTGCCGTGGAGCGCGAGGTTGCCGAGGAACTGGCTGTCCGCGCCGGTGGTGCGCGAGGCCATGACGTCGTTGAAGACGCCGGGGACCGTGATGTTCGCGCCGCTGGTGATCCGCACCGGGACCTGCACGCCGACGATCAGGAGGTTCGCGAGGCCCAGGTTGAAGTGGAGCGTCCCCGTGAGCGACGTGTCGATGAGGCGCCCGCAGAGCAGGTCGCTGCGCCCGCTGCAGTAGTTGGCCATCGAGGCCTGCGTCTCTTCGGAGTTCACGAACCCATCGAACGGGAGGATCCCGAAGCCGCCGTCGAGGAGCAGGCCGAAGCTGATCCCGAGGTGAGGCAGGATGTCCGTGCCGTTGACGGAGAGGTGCCCCTTGCTGTCGACCGCCGGGCGGTAGAGGTGCAGGTCCATGCCGCCGGTGGTGAGCTGACCGGCCTGGCCCTGCGCGTGAGCGTCGCTCGGCGAGAGGGACAGGGCCGCCAGGAGGGCGGTCAGCAACAAAGCGAAGGCGCGGTGGCTCGAAGCCTGACCGGCGTTTCGGAGCATCGAAACTCTCCTCGGGTGCGTGATGGGCGCGAGAATCCCGAGGGATTTCGCGCGGCGCCGATTATCGCCCGTGCCCCGCCCCTGTCAATGATACGGCGCGCCTTTGCGCGCGGATCCGCACGCGCCCTGCCGCAGTGGCGTCCCGCCGCCGTGTGCCCTGCCGAGGCCCGGCCTGCCCTGGCGCCGGACCGCGGCCCACCCCTCCGCTACTGCTGGCGGCTGAGGATCTGCGAGTACGCCCGCCCCTGAGGGCTCGAGCCCCAGCGCTGGACGAAGGTCCGCATGTGCCGGTACGCGAGCTCGGAGCGACCCTGCGCCCGGTAGGCCTCGATCAGGAGGCCGAGGGTCGTCTGGGTGCGGGCGTGACCCTCGAGCACCCGGATGGCGCACTGGTTGTCGCCGCGCATGGTGCACTCGCGCGCCTGGGCCTCGAGCGAGGCGTTGTTGGACGCGGGCGTGGACGGCCCGGGATCGGTGTTCGTGCTGGCGACCGGATCGGAGGTGCCCGTACCGCCGCCGCCGGCGGGAGGCGTCGCCGTGCGTCCCCCACGGCGCGCGCCGCGAGTCCCGCCCGGGCTGGCGCGGCGACGGGCGCCGCCGGCCTCCTCGCCCGGAGACTCGGGCGGCGTGGGGTCGGCGACCGCGACCGCCGTCTCGGAGCCGCCCGCGTTCTGGGCCTCCGACACGATCTCCTGGGCCTGGCGCCGCTGCGCGTCGGTGATGCCGTGGATGTCGAGGACGAACTGCGCGATGCGGAGCCCCTCGTCGGCGTCCCCGTCGTCGAGGTCGGCCCGCGCGTTGCGCAGCCGCTCGGTCGCGTAGCCGCGGACCGCCTGGTTGACCGCGCGGCCGTGCATCCCCTGGCGGTAGGGCGAGTTCTCGGGGAGCCGCTGGAACTCGTTGAACGCGAGGTGGGTCTCGCCCTGATCGAGGTGCGTGCGCCCGCGGTCGTAGATGTCCTGCTGGCTCTGGAGGTTCTGCGCGTTCTCGCGGCACGCGTCGGCCGCCGCGTCGCCGGGCCGCTCCGCGAGCGCGCGGCGAGCCTCGGTCAGCGCGTTGCCCGGGTTGGGCTCGGCGAGCGCGGTGCGGCAGGCGGTGAGGGCCTGCTCGTAGACCGACGCCGCGGGGAGCGGGTCCTCGCCCACCGCCTGCACGCTCGGCGTCTCGTCGTCGGGCGTGCCGATGAACGCGACCATGATCGCGCCGATGACCGCGAGCAGCACGATCGCGATGGCGACGAAGATGGGCGCGCGGTTGCCGCCGCTCGCGCCCTCGATCTGGACCGCCTCCATCTGGACGGTCGCGTCGGCGTCGAACGCGTAGGGGTCGCCCGCGGCCACGAAGCGGAAGCGCACCTGGCCGAGCTCGACCACGTCGCCCGGCGTGAGGACGGCGTTCTGCACGTCCTTGCCGTTGACCCGCACGCCGTTGGCGCTGCCCAGGTCGATCAGCCGCAGCTCGCCGTCCGAGCCCTTCTGGATCTCGGCGTGCTCGCGCGAGATGGAGCGGTGGTTGACCCAGACGTCGAGGTCCTCCGCACGGCCGATGCGCACGCGATCGCTCGTGAGCGCGAACTCCGCGCCCGGCGCGGGCGGCGTGATCATGACGAGGCGCGCGGGCGGACCGGGCGCCGCGATCATCGCGGTGTCGGCGTCGGCGACGGCCGGCGCGGACGCGCCCGGGACGGTGGCCTCGGCCCCGTCGACCTGCAGCGCGAGGACGTAGTCGCCGATCGTGATCTGGTCGCCGGCCTCCAGGGAGGTCTCCGCGCCGATGCGCTGACCGTTGACCCGGACGCCGTTGTACGAGTGGAGATCCTCGACGAGGAACTTGCCGTTGGCCTTGACGAGGCGGGCGTGACGCCGGGAGACGTTCCGCTCTGTCAGGCGGATCGTGTTCCCCTCCTTGCGTCCGATCGTGATTTCGTCACGGACGAGGGGTACGACCGTTTGCTTTCCCTCATCGTCCGAAATGACGAGCTTATGCATCCGCCTCGCGGTCCCTCGTCTGGATGTGTCTGCCGGGAGGATAACAGCCCGGCCGCCTCATCCCAGTGTTGGTTTCGATTCTGACCTCTGACAGCGGCGCAGAGGCGGGCGTTCGTCGGTGTGACTCGTGTCGGTGATTCGTGTCGGTTCGCAGGGGCTGGGTCAGCCGCTGCGGCAAGCAAGGATGGTACGCGGCACCTCGTGCCTGTCAATCGTATCGACCCGTGAGCCGGCGCGAGCTTTGGGTCCTTCCTCGCCCTCACCGCCTCGACCCCTCGGTCGACGCGCCGCGCGCTCCATGGCAGCTTGAGGCGGTGAGGCGCAGAGATCCAGCGCGCGCCTGCCCCCGCCGGAGCGACGCCGCGCGTGCGCTGCTCCTGCTCGCGGTGGTCCTCGCGCCGGCCGCCCTCGCCGGCTGCCCCGAGCCGCCGCCGCCGCCGCCGTCGCGGGACGGAGGCGCTCGCCCGGACGACGCGGGGGATGGCGCAGGCCTCGACGCCGGCCCGTTCGTCGGCCTCGGTCGACCCGACGGCGGCGCGCGGCTGCCCCCGGCCGATCTCGAGGTCGTCCTCCCCTACCTCGGCCCCGAGGTGACCGACCCGCTCGAGATCGAGGGCGAGGTCGGTCGGCTCGACGTGTTCTTCGCGATCGACACGACCGGCAGCTTCGAGGGCGAGATCGACAACCTCCAGGCCGATCTGCGGCGGCGCATCGTGCCCGCGCTCCGCGATCGCGTGACCGACGTGGCGTTCGGGGTCGGGCGCTTCGAGGACTTCCCCATCGAGCCGTTCGGGAGGCCGTCGGACCGCCCGTTCACGCTGCTGGCGCCGATCACCGACGACGACGCGCGGGTCTCCAGCGCGGTCGCCTCGCTCGACCAGCCCCTCGGCGACGGGGCCGACATCCCGGAGTCGGGCGCGGAGGCGCTCTATCAGATCGCGACCGGCGAGGGCCTCGGCAGCTTCGTCACGCCGTTCGCCTCGGCCGCGAGCGCGCGCGGCGCCCTCGGCGACGAGGGCGGGGTCGGCTTCCGCGCCGACGCGCTGCGCGTGGTGGTCCTCGTCACCGACGCGCCCACCCACTCCCCCGAGCAGTACCGCGGCTTCGTCGACGACGCCCACTCGCTCGACGAGGCCATCGCGGAGCTCTCGAGCCGGGCGATCCGCACGCTCGGCGTGGCGAGCGGCCCGGCGGCCCGGCCCTACCTCGAGCGCGTCGCGGCCGGCACCGGGGCGCTGCTCCCGCTGGAGGGCGCGCGCTGCGCGACCGGGGTGAACGGTGGCCCGACCGCGCCGCGCGACGGCGCCTGCCCGCTGGTGTTCGACATCAACGCAGACGGGACGGGGCTAGCGGACGCGGTGGTGGACGCGATCGCCGATCTGCTGTCGACCGTGCAGCACGACGAGGTCTACGGCGAGACCGACGATCGGCTCGGCTTCGTGCGCGCCATCGAGGCGGTCGAGGCGATCCCACCCTCGGGGGTCCCCGCGCCCGCGTCGAGCGACCTGCGCCCGGCCGACGGGATCGCCGACACGTTCGAGCAGGTCCGTCCGGGGACGCAGCTCCGCTTCGTCGCGCGGCTCCGCAACGAGACGATCCCGCCGGCGGACTACGATCAGATCTTCAACCTCGTGATCCGCCTGGTGGGCGACGGCATCACCCTCCTGAGCCGGCGCGTCCGCGTGATCGTGCCCCGCGGCCGGCTCGACGCCGGCGTCGGCGACGCAGGGCCGAACGACGCAGGGCCGAACGACGCGGGTCCGAACGACGCGGGTCCGAACGACGCGGGCGCGAACGACGCGGGATAGGCGCGCGGCCATCGCGGCCGGAGTCTGCTACACCCCGCGTCTCATGGACCCCAGCCGACTCGATCCGGTGCTCGAGGTGATCTGGCTCTGGGCCACTGGCCCGCTCACCCTCGTCGCCTCGATCCTGCTGACGGTGCGGCTCGGCCTGCCGCAGATCACGAAGCTCGGCGCGGCCTTCCGCGCGGTGCGCGAGGTCGACGCGGGCGCTGGCGGCTCGATCCACCCCGGGGCGGCGACGCTGCTCAGCGCGGTCGCCAGCTACGGCGCGGCCGGGGCGGTCGGCGCCGCCACCGCGGTGTCGCTCGGCGGCGCGGGGGCGATCGCCTGGGTGTGGCTGTTCACCTTCCTCATGATGCCGCTCCGCATGGGCGAGGCGGCGCTCGCCCGGACCGCGCCCCCCGGCCGGGCGGGCGAGCCGACGGGCAGCCTCGCGGGGCGCCTCCTCGACGATCCGGTCGGCGGCCTGCGGTTCGCTGGCGCGGCGCTCCTGGTGCTGGTGCCCCTCGCGGGCTTCGCCTTCTACGGCGGCACCCACGGCGCGGCGCTGACCGGCGCGGCCGAGCACCTCGCGGCGGGCAGCGCGGCGCCGATCGTCCTGATCGTGGCCGGCCTCGGCGTGGTCCTGGCGCTGCTGCCGCCCAAGCGGGTAGGCGCGCTCGCCGGCTGGATCGCGGTGGTGGCCGTGCTCGCCCTCTTCGCCGCGGGCCTCGTCGCGTTCCTCAGCGAGCCGGCCCGCGGGTTCTCCGGCTTCGGCCGCGCGATCTTCGACGCGGTCCAGGACGCGCCGATCGCGGGGGCCTTCACCGGCGCGCTCGCGGGCGAGATCGCGGTGGCGGCGATGCTCCACGCCCTGCCTCCTCTCGTGGGCGCGGGCGGCGTGAGCGGCGTCTGGCACGCGCAGGCGCAGGCCGCGACGACCCGCCAGCAGGCGGCCGCCGCGATGCTCGGCCCGCTCCTCTACGGCGTGATGACCACGGTGGTCGGGCTCTCGCTCGTCGCCACCAACGCGTTCGCCACCCCGGTCGAGGGCAGCCGGACGCTCCGCGAGACGACCTTCTACCGCTACGACTTCGAGACGGTGAGCCAGCGCGACGAGGAGTCGCGGATGTTCGACGGCGTCCTCCGGGTGACCGAGGGCGAGACCGGCGTGGTCGAGGTCCACGCGGGGACCGCGCGCGGGATGATCCGAGCGCCGCGCTTCGAGGACGGCGGCGAGGCGGCGGACGTCGCGATCCGGGTGGTGCACGGCCGCGCCCTCGAGGTCCAGCGTCCCGGCCGGCTCGGCGCGCTCGAACGGCAGCCGGAGACCGCCCTCGACGAGGTCACGATCCACGGCCGCATGCTGCCGAGGGGGGCCGACCTGATCGCGGCCGCCACGCACGAGGGCGGCGGCGATCTCTGGACCCGGGTCGCGCTCGCGGCGCTGCTGCTCCTGGCCGCGCTCGGGCTGATGGCCTGGGGTGGCGCGGTCGCCCGCACGCTCGGGGCGCGCCTGCCCGCGTCGAGCGCCCGCTGGACGGCGGCGATCCCCGGCCTCGGGCTCGGCCTCGCCTCGCTCGGCGTCGTCCGCGGCTTCGCCCAGATCGGATCGGCGGTGGCCGGCCTGCTCGGGCTCGTGGTAGCGCTGACGCTGATCGTGCGCGCCAAGGACATCGCCGCCCTGCTGCGCGCCGCGCCCCGCGCGACCAAGCCCGCGCCGGCCCCGGAGGCGTCGACCGATGCGACCAAGCCGGCCGGCGGCAAGAAGCGCAAGAAGAAGCGCTGAGGAGCCCCGGGCGGCGCCGACCCGCTCAGTCCGGGTATCAGTCCAGGTAGCTGCCGACGACCGCGGGCAGGCGCTCGAACCAGTCCTCGCCACCGAGCACCGTGACCCGGAGGGTGCGGAACGGGCCAACCGGCCCGGGCGCGAAGCGGAGCAGCACCACGGTGGGCGCCGTCGGGCCGAGGCCCTCGAGGTGATCGAGGAGGTCCTGCGCCTCGGGCTCCTCGAGGATCTGGTCGAGCACGACGACCTCGGGCCGCAGGTGCTCCACCACCTGGCGCGCGAGAAGGTAGTCGGCGAGCGGTCGGGCCCGTCGCCCGTCCTCGGCGAGGCGTGAGGCGATCTGCTCCACCACGAGGGGATCGTCGCTCACCACCAGCACCAGCCCCGCGCCGATCGCGGCCGCCTCGGTCATCGACGCTCCTGGCTCCAACCGGCCGAGGTTCCCTTCTGGACGCGCGCGCCCGCGGTTCCGAGAGAGAGAAACGTCACGCCGGCCCAAGGCTTGAGGCCTCGGTCGACGGACCCGCGCCCCCCTGCTAGCGTACGCCGCCTCGCGCGGGGCCGGGCTCCGCCGCGGAGCTCGCTCGGGACCGGCCTGCACCACGCGAGCCGCCCCACAACAC
The DNA here is from genome assembly GCA_030426845.1 of Polyangia bacterium. Lineage (GTDB taxonomy): Bacteria > Myxococcota_A > Polyangia > Polyangiales > Sandaracinaceae > JAUHXR01. The sequence goes on from JAUHXR010000098.1 coordinate 14,621, forward strand.
GCGCGGGCCCGCGAGCCAGGGCGACGGAGGGATGGGTCACATGAGCGCCACGCGCGATCGAGTGCTGGGGGTGATCGGCGGCAGCGGCCTCTACGCGATGGAGGGCCTCGAAGGCCTCGAGGAGCACGCGGTCGACACGACCTACGGCCAGCCGTCCGACGTCGTCGTCTCGGGCCGCCTCGGCGACACCCGCATGCTCTTCCTCCCGCGGCACGGCCGCGGGCACCGCCTCGCGCCGCACGAGATCAACTACCGCGCGAACCTCCTCGCCCTCAAGCAGCTTGGCGCAGAGCAGATCGTGAGCGTCTCGGCGGTCGGCTCGATGAAGGAGTCGATCAAGCCGGGCGACGTCGTCCTGCCCGACCAGATGATCGATCGCACCCGCCACCGCGCGAACACCTTCTTCGAGGGGATCGGGGTGGTCGCCCACGTCGAGCTCGCCGATCCGATCGACGCCGCGCTCCAGTCCGCGCTCTACCGCGCGGCCGTCGACTGCGGCGCGCGCGCCCACCGCGGCGGCACCTACGTCTGCATCGAGGGCCCGCAGTTCTCGACCCGCGCCGAGTCGAACCTCTTCCGGAGCTGGGGCGTCGACGTCATCGGCATGACCAACCTCCCCGAGGCGCGGCTCGCGCGCGAGGCGGAGCTGCCCTACGCGACCGTCGCCCTCGCGACCGACTACGACTGCTGGCACCAGACGGAGGAGTCGGTGACCGTCGAGGCGGTGCTCGCCGTGCTCAAGCGGAACGTCACCACCGCGCAGGCGATCCTCAAGAAGGTCGCCGCGAGCCTGCCCGACCCGAGCGAGAGCCCCGCGTCGCGGGCGCTCGAGCACGCCGTGATCACGGCGCCCGACCGCATCTCGGCCGAGGCGCGCGCCAAGCTGGCGCCGGTCTGTCCGCGCCAGTTCGCAGCCCGTTCGTAACGCCCTGAGGAGTCTCTAGTCCTATGTCTTCGCTGCTCGTGGTGGGCTCCGTCGCCCGCGACACCATCCACAACAACCAGGGGACCCACCCCTACGTCCTCGGCGGCTCGGCGGTCTTCGCGTCGCTCGCCGGCTCGTTCTTCGCGCCCACCCGCCTCGTCGGGGTGGTCGGCTCGGACTTCCCCGACCACGAGGTCCAGCTCCTCAGGGACAAGGACATCGACGTGAGCGGGCTCGAGGTGGTCGACGGCCAGACCTTCCACTGGGAGGGCCGCTACAGCGACGACCTCACGAGCCGCGAGACCATCACGACCGAGCTCAACGTGTTCGCGGACTTCCACCCGAAGATCCCCGACGCGCACCGCGACACGCCCTACGTGATGCTCGGCAACATCCACCCGAGCCTCCAGATCGAGGTGCTCGAGCAGATCCGCGAGCCGAAGCTGGTCATCGCCGACACGATGAACTTCTGGATCGACGGCACGCCCAAGGAGCTGCGCGCGATGATGGCGCGCATCGATCTGCTCGTGATCAACGAGGAGGAGGCGCGCCAGCTCGCCGACGAGCACAACATCATCCTCACCGCGCGCAAGCTGCTCTCGATGGGCCCGCGCATCGTCGTGATCAAGCGCGGCGAGTACGGCGCGCTGCTCTTCGAGGGCACCGACGTGTTCAGCGCCCCCGCCTACCCCGTCGACAAGGTCCTCGACCCGACGGGCGCGGGCGACAGCTTCGCGGGCGGGATGCTCGGCTACATCGCGCGCCAGGACCGCACGGACGCGGCGACGCTGCGGCGGGCGGTCGTTTACGGATCGGCCGTGGCCTCCTACTGTGTGGAGGGTGTGTCGGTGAAGAAGCTCGTCTCGGTGACCGCGAGCCAGGTCGAGGATCGCTACCTCGACTTCGCCCGCCTCGCGCACTTCGCGACCGACGACGACCTCGCGCGGGCGGCCGAGGGCTGACCGCGGGCGCCGCGCGCGCCTCGACCGACGGCTCGGGATGGCTTGGGATCAATGCAAGGGACGTTTTCGATGAAGATCAATCGCGTGGGGTGGCTGGCGCTGGTGGGGCTGATGGGCCTGTCGGGTTGTGACGACGGCGGGGGGACCGACGCGGGCCCGAACGACTCCGGCCCGGGGACCGACGCGGGCGACTTCAACCCGTGTCCTTCCGACCCGGCCGCCGTCCCGGCGCCCGAGGAGCTGATGGGCGCCTGCTGCTGGCGCAGCTCGAACGAGAGCCAGCTCGACACCCCCGAGCTGCGGATCGCCTACCTCGAGGTCACCGCGCCGGTGGGCTCGCCGCTCGCGTCGATGACGGTGCGCCGGCTCCTCAACGAGTCGATGCAGGAGGAGCGCTTCAACTGGCTCTTCCGCATCAACACCGGCGGCGGCGACGGCCCCGTCAGCATCACGACCGGCTACGGCCGGCGCGCGGCCGACGGGACCTACCAGTTCTCGCAGGGCATGGCGAGCAGCGACCCCGACGCGTGGTGCCCGGTCGAGCTGACCGGCAGCATCGCGGGCGAGACGATCAACACCACCCCGGTGGCCCAGGCGATCACCGTCCCGCTCTTCGACGAGACCGGGACGATGCTCCAGGTCGAGCTCCAGCTCCTCAACCTCTCGATCGAGAACAGCACGCTCAGCGAGATGCGGAGCTGCATCGGCAGCAAGACCGGCCGCCCCTACACCTACAACCCGGCGGCCACCCTCGTCGGCTACGTGGACGTGCTGACCGCCCGCGACCAGAACCTGATGGTCGGCACGATCAACACGAGCGTCTGCGCCGCCCTCGCCGGCTCGCTCGACAACCCCATGTACTGCGACCAGGACCAGTCGACGTGGATGGTCCCGCCGGACTCGCTCTGCGACGCCAGCGGCTGCACCACGAACGCCGAGGGCATGACCGACGTCTGCGATCCGACCTCGAGCTGCAACGCCTGGCGCTTCGTGGCCGACTTCGCCGCGGCCGGCGTCGACATCTCGAACGACGCCTGCAACTGAGACCCCTCCGGCTCGACCCCCGCGCCCCTCTCCGGCCCCCGGAGGGGGGCGCGCTCGTTTGGGGGGGTGGCGCGGCGGCGGGGTCGCTCTCGAGGGCCCCTCGCGCGCCTACGTTGAAACGGCGGCGCGCGCAGCGGTAGTCTCTGGGCACGCGGTCGTGTCCGTGGATGGTGGACGCGACCCGGCGTTGGAGGACCCGGATGGGACGCTCGCATTGGTTTGACTTGTACCGGCTCGGGCTGGTGGTGATGTTCGCGCTGACCGTGTTCGCGTGCAGCGGCGGCGGCGGCTGCTCGAGCTGCGCGGGCTGCGGCATCGAGCCGATCCCCGGCGGCTTCCCCGCCGATCAGCGGATCGACAACTCCGCCCAGGTCCGCCTGACGTCGGACGGCCTCGACTACATCGAGGACAACATCGACCCGATCGTCACGACCCTGCTCCCCGACGGGCTCGACTTCGCCGTGCCGCGCACCACCGCGAGCTTCGCGGGCACGCTGACCATCTGCGACGACGAGGACTGCGTCGCCCACCTGGAGATCCGCTCGCTGGAGCTCACGCCGGTCGAGCCGAACCGCCTGCGGGCGCACCTCGAGGTGTACATCGACTCCCGCGACGACGCGGGGAATCGCCGGGGCCTCCCGATCGACTACTGGGCGTGCAACGGCAACATCGACATCAACTCGGGCGCCGGGAGCCGCGAGATCGTCGGCTTCAACGCGGACATCGTCTTCGCCAACGAGACGCGGGACCCACGCACGGGCTACACGCGGCTCATCGTGGAGAACGCGGACCTCGATCCGGCGCAGGACATCGAGACCGACGACATCCGGGTCCGCGACTGCTTCCTGTCCGGCCTGCTCAACCTCGCCCGCGGCCTGATCATCGACCAGCTCACCGGCCAGCTCACCGGCCTGCTCGACTCGGCCCTCGGCGACAACCTCTGCACGACGCGCGGTGAGTTCGGCTGCCCGACGGGGACCTTCGCCGTCCCCGACGAGGACCCGGCCTCCGTCTGCCGCTTCGGCCCCGCGGAGTCCGACGAGTGCGTGCCGATCCTCCTCGGCACCGACGGCCGGGGCGACCTCGGCGGCACGCTGATCGGCGGCTTCTCGCCCGGCACGCACGCCTACGCGCAGTTCCTCCTCGCGAGCGGGGGCGACGGCGAGGCGGTCAACGACGGCATGAGCCTCTTCATGTACGGCGGCTTCATGGGGACCGACCGGTCCTTCACCGAGACGCCGGCCCACAACTCCTGCGTGCCGGTGACCGACCCGCCGCCGCTGCCGACCATCGCGCGGGCCGAGGCGTTCCGCGGCAACGTGATCCCCGGCACCTCGAACTCCGCCCACGTCGGCATCGGCGTCTCCGAGTCGTACCTCGACTACGCCGGCTGGGGCCTGTTCGACTCCGGCGCGCTCTGCATCGGCGCGGGCACCCGCCTCAGCCAGATGCTCTCGAGCGGGCTCGTCTCGGCCCTCGTCATGAGCCTGCCCGCGCTCACCATGCCGGACGACAACGCGGCGCTCACCATCGCGGTGCGCCCGCAGCTGGCGCCCGACTTCACGATCGGCGCGGCGACGATGGAGGACCCGCTCCTCCAGATCGCGCTCAACCAGGTGGAGATCGACTTCTACATCTGGAGCACCGAGCGCTACGTGCGCTTCATGACGTTCCAGACCGACCTCAACATCGGCATCAACCTGTCGGTCGAGGACGGGCAGCTCGTGCCGACGATCGATCGCCTCTCGGCGGGCAACTCGACCGTCACCAACAGCGACCTGCTCGAGGAGCGGCCCGAGCAGCTCGCCGCCGCGCTCGAGGGCCTGGTCGGCGGCCTCGCCAGTCAGCTCGCGAGCAGCCTCTCGCCCTTCGACCTGCCCGACATCATGGGCTTCGTCCTCGACGTCCCGCCCGGCGGCATCCTGCCGGTCCGCGAGGGAGGCGAGTCGTTCCTCGGCATCTTCGCGAACCTCTCGCTCGCGGGGCCGATGATGCTCACCGCCGAGGTCGACACGCGCCTCGAGGCGAGCGACCTCGAGCTCGACCGCGCGTCGATGACCCCCGCGACGTGGGGCCAGGGCGAGCCGAACCGGGTCTGGCTCCACTTCGGCGCCGAGGGCCCGCAGGTCGTCCAGTACGAGTACAGCTACCGTGTCGACGGCGGCCCGTGGTCGCGCTGGACGACCGAGCCGCGCGTCCAGATCGAGGACGAGCTCCTGCTCTTCCAGGCCCGGCACGAGATCGAGGCGCGCGCGCGCATCCTCGGTGAGCCGGCGAGCGTCGACCCGACCCCGGCCCTCGTCGAGGTGGTGGTCGACATCCTCGCCCCGCGCGTCGCGGTCGAGCGCCACGACGACGGCATCGTGGTCGCCGCGCACGACATCGTGACGCCCGACGAGGCGCTCGAGTACCGCTACCAGATCGACGGCGAGTGGACCGCGTGGACGACCGAGCCGACGCTCGCGCTGCCGACCACCGCCGCGCCGGTCCTCGTCGAGGTCCGCGACGAGTCCGGCAACGTCGGCCGGGCGGAGTCCGCGCTGATCCGCGGCATCGCCAACCCGGCCGCCGGCAACGGCTGCGGCTGCCGCGCCGCCGGCCAGGACGAGGGCACGCTCCCGCTCGGCCCGCTCGGCCTGCTCGGCCTCCTCGGGGTCTTCGGCCTCGTCGGGCTCCGTCGTCGCCGGGCCGCGCGCGGGGCCAAGGGCCGCCTCGCCGCGCGCCTGCTCGGCCTCCTCGGCGGCGCGCTCCTGCTCGCGGCCGGCTGCAACTGCAGCGAGCCGATCCCCTGCGCCGGCGCCTGCATGGCCGCCGCGCCGCCGAGCGTCACCGCTGGCGCGATCTGCTGCGAGGCGACCGACATGTGCGCGAACTACGACGTCGACGCGCTCTGCGACCCCGGCTACACGTGCCCGATCGAGAACCTCGTCCTCGACGAGGCCTGCGGGGTGACCTGCAGCGCGTGCATGGTGAAGCCGGACCTCGACCCCGGCATCCTCGCGACCCACCTCGACGCGGTGCTCGACGACAGCGACACGCTGCACCTCTCGGGCTACTCGCCGGGCCGCCCGTCCGGGCAGCTCTACGGTGACCTGCTCTTCGGGACCTACGACGGCAGCGACGTCACCTGGGAGATCGTCGACGGCGCGCCGACCTCGCCCATCACGAACAACCCCGACGCGTGGCGCGGCGGGGTCAGCGCCCCCGGCGACGACGTCGGCCGCTGGACCTCGATCGTCGAGGACAACGGCACCTACTGGATCAGCTACTACGACCAGACCAACGGCGCGCTCAAGCTCGCGACCGGCGGCCCCGGCGCGTGGACGACCCACACGATCGACGACGCCGGCGACTCGGGCCGCTACAGCTCGCTCGTGATGACCTCGGCCGGCCCGGTGGTCGGCTACCTGCGGATGGCGGAGTCGACCGACATGCCGGGGATCGTGATGGGCTCGGTGATGGTCGCGACCGCGTCGACGCCCAACCCGGGCGGCGCGTCCGACTGGACGATCACCGAGGTGGCCTCGGCCGCGATGCCGTGCCGCCAGGCGTTCTGCCAGGACGGCCAGTGCATCGAGGACGGCCAGTGCGTGACGCCGACGAGCGACTGCGCCGAGGCCTGCGCGTCCGGCGAGGTGTGCTTCATGGGGAGCTGCCGCGTCACCGTGGGCTCCGGCTTCGTCGAGGACCTGCCGCCCGCCTACGGCCTCTACGTCTCGCTCGCCGCGACCCCGAGCGGCCTCGCCGTCGTGTTCTACGACCGCACCGCCGGCAACATCTACGGCTCGAGCTTCGACGGCAGCACCTGGTCGAGCCCGTTCCTCATCGACGGCTACGCGGTCGGCGACCCCTTCATCGGCGACTGCGGCATGGGCGCCGATCTGTTCGTCGACGACGCGGGCACCTGGCACGTGGTCTACGTCGACGGCGCCGAGGAGACCCTCCGCTACGCGGTGGTCACGGGCGGCGCGGTCACCTCCACCGAGGTGGTCGACGACGGCAGCACGGACGGCACCAACCGCTTCGACGACGGCCGCCACATCGTGGGCGACGACGCCTCCATCGTGGTGGACGGCGCGGGCACCGTGCGGGTCGTCTACCAGGACGCGACCGCGCAGCACGCGGTGGTCGCGGTCCGCGGCACGAGCGGGTGGGCGGTGAGCCACTTCGACACCGACGGGAGCACCGGCTACTGGCTCGAGCAGGAGCTCTCCGGCACGACGAGCTTCGTGGCGACCCACTGGCGCGCGCGCAACCGGTCGAGCCTCGACTCGGGCGTGCGCGTCTTCGCCCTCGACTGATGGCCGCGGGGCGCTCCCCCCGAGCGCCCCGCCCCCTGGCCCTGCCCAACCGGCCATCGAGCGCCACGAGCGCCCGAGCGCCCGAGCGCCCGAGCGCCGACCCCGCCATCGCGCCCTCGAGAAGCCTCTCGGACGAGAGCGCGGCCGCCATCGCGCTCCCCGGGCAGCCGGTCTCCCGGCCCGAAATTGCAGCGAGGCGAGCCCGGTCCTGCCGGGGCTCGCCTCGTCGTCCTCGAAGCCGGGGGGCGGAGGTTCAGGCCGCTTCGCGCGTCCCCGAGCCGTCGTCCGCGATCACCTCGCGGCGCGCCTCGCTGACCGCGGTCAGCAGGGTGTCGCGGTCCGCGAGCCCCGCATCCATGAGCGCGCGCATGTAGCCGTCGGCGTAGCCGTGGACCCGCGCGAGCTTGTCGTAGCGGGTGCCCTCGAAGCGCGCGGCCGTCACCTGACGGACCAGCTCGCACACGCGCTCGAGCAGCTCTTCCTTGGACATGATTTCGTTCGTCGCAGTCGCAGGGTTCGACATGGTCTGAGGCCTCCCGAATCGCCGCGCTCGCCCGCGCGGCCCGGAGTCCTGGTTGCACTGCCAGAGCCCTTGCGGTCAAAAAAGCGGCAGAGACCGTCGGCGGGCCGTTCACGCGGCGCCAGCCTCTGCGATGCCCGCCAGGCCTCAGCGCGGCGCGCGGGTCGGGGCGCCCTCGATGGGCGGCGCCGGCGCCTCGCCCGGGCCGTCGACCCCGAGGAGCGCCGCGATCGTCGCGCCGACCCGCCGCTGATCGACCGCCTCCTCGCCGCGCCGCGGCGTGACGCCCGGCCCCATGAAGAGCGCCGGCACCTCGCGGTCGTAGTCCCACGGCGTCCCGTGGCCCGCGCCGACCTCGTCGTTGTCGACCATCCACCCGGGCGCGAGGACGACGAAGATCTGCCCCGGCGCGCCCGGCCCGACCGACTCGTAGACGAGCCGCTCCACCGGGTCCTCCGAGCCCTCGAGCCCGTCGATCGCGGCGACGTCGTAGACGCGCGCCACCCCGGGCTGGGCCGCGAGGTGGGCGAGCGCCGCCTCCATCGCCGTCGGCCCGGCCGCGCGCGCCGCCTCGGTCAGGTAGACGAACGGCTCGGTGTAGCTCTGGACCCACTCACCCTCGTCAGACGCGCCGCCGAGCGCGCGGTCGAGCGCGCCCTCGAGGCTCCGCACGAGCGCCGCGTCGTCCACCCGGCCACCGCCCTCGATGGCCTGGGCGACGTCGGCGTGGCCGTGGTCGCTCGTGACGAGGACCGCGATCGGGCCGCGTTCGGCCTCGAGCTCGTCGAGGAACCGGCGCAGCGCCCGATCGACGCGCCGGAGGTTGTCGAGGTACTCCCACGAGCCGTGGCCGAAGGAGTGGCCGACGTAGTCGGTCGTCGAGATGGACACGGTCAAGAGGTCTGGCGTCTCGTCCTCGCCGAGCGCGTAGGCCTCGGCCGCCGCGCGCGCGAGCTCGAGCAGGTAGTCGGCGGACGCCGGCGTCGCGAGGAACGCGGACGCCGGCCGCTCGTCCCCGGCCGCGCGCGGGTCGTGAGGGAAGCTCGCGCCGAAGCCCATCCCGCCCTCGCCCGGCCGCGCGTCCGGGCCGAGCATGTGCGCGTACTCGAGCGGGTCCTCGACCTGCCAGACCTGGAGCCGCTCCTCGAACGGGTGGGCGTCCATGAACGCGTCGAGCCACGCGGGCGGCGCCTCGCCGTAGAACGAGCTCGTCGTGAAGCGCGCCGCGGTCGTGTCCCAGAAGACCACCGCGTCGGGGCGCTGGCCGGCCGGGATCACCGAGCCGCGATCCTTGAACGACAGGCTCACCAGGCGCGCGCCCGGCCGGGCCTCGCGAAGCGCGTCCCCCACCGTCGGGGCGCGCAGCACGGACGGCGAGGCGAAGCGGCCGTCGTGGCCGAACACCGGGCAGGAGCCGTCGTCGCACGATGGGATCTCGCCTCGCTCGGGGTGGTAGACGCGGTTGGACATCACCCCGTGAACGCGGGGCGAGGCGCCGGTGAAGATCGAGGCGTGCCCGGCCGCGGTGTAGGTCGCCGCGTGCTGGAACGCGACGCGCTGGTAGACGCCCTCGGTCGCGATCCGACGCAACGCGCCGCCCTCGTCGAGCGACGGCAGGTAGCGCTCGAGCGTCGCGTAGCCGAGCTGGTCGAGCACCACCGCCACCACGAGCCGCGCGCGGCCGGGGGTGTTCGTCTCCGCCGGCCCCTCCCCCGCCGTCTCCGCCGTCGTCTCCTCGCCGGGCGGGGACGGGGGCCCGGCGTCCGGAGCCCGCTCGCCGCCGCACTCGCACCCGAAGAGCAGCAGGGCGAGGGCGGTCAGGCTCAGGAGGAGCGTCAGGGGCGAGGCGACGGTCCGAGCCGCGTGAAGGGCTCGCCGGGCGCCGGTGCGCGGTGCGATCTGCGTCACGGCGGCGCATCCTTCCGCGCGCCGCGGCCCGCATCAACCCGCCCGCGCCCGACGTCGACGGATCGTCACCTCGGCCCGCGTCGCTGCGGCCCGACGCCCGCGCTATCGTCCGCGGCGATGACCGAGCTGCTGAACCTCCTCGAGCTCGAGGAGCTCGCCCGCGCCCGCCTCCCGAAGAACGCCTTCGACTACTACGCCTCCGGCGCCCACGACGAGATCACCCTCGCCGACAACCGCGCCGCCTTCGCGCGCCTCCGCCTCGCGTACCGCGTGCTCGTGGACGTGAGCCGCCGCGACCTGAGCCGTGAGGTCCTGGGCCTCCCCTGCGCGATGCCGGTGCTCATCGCGCCGACCGCGTTCCAGCGCATGGCCCACCCCGACGGCGAGCTGGCCACCGCGCGCGCGGCCGCCACCGCCGGCGTCCCGATGATCAACAGCACGCTCTCGAACACGCCCATCGAGGCCGTCGCGAGCGCCGGCGCCGCGCCGGTGCTCTTCCAGCTCTACGTCTACCGCGACCGCGGCGAGACCGAGGCGCTCATCCGCCGGGCCGAGGCGGCCGGCGCGCGCGCGCTCGTCCTCACCGTCGACGCCCCGCTCCTCGGCACCCGCGAGCGCGACCGCCGCAACCGGTTCCGCCTGCCCGAGGGCCTCGAGGTCGCCAACATGACCGCCTCGGGCCGAGGCGCCCTCCCCGCGGTCGCCGACTCCGGCCTCGCCGCCTACGTCGCCGAGCAGCTCGACCCCTCGCTGAGCTTCCGCGACCTCGAGTGGCTCAAGTCGATCAGCGACCTGCCCCTCGTCGTGAAGGGTGTCGTCCGCCCCGACGACGCGCTCCGCTGCGTCGAGCACGGCGCCGACGCGATCGTCGTGTCGAACCACGGCGGCCGCCAGCTCGACACCTCCGTCCCGACCATCGAGGCACTCCCCCGCGTCGCCGACGCGGTGGGCGACCGGGCCGAGATCCTCGTCGACGGCGGCGTCCGCCGCGGCACCGACGTCCTCAAGGCGCTCGCGCTCGGCGCGCGCGCCGTCCTCCTCGGCCGCCCGATCCTCTACGGCCTCGCGATCGACGGCCAGGCCGGCGTCGAGCGCGTCCTCGCGATCGTCCGCGAGGAGCTCGACCTCGCGATGGCCCTCGCCGGCTGCCCCGACCTCGACGCCATCGGCGCCGACCTCATCGCCTGAGCCTCGGCTCGAACCCGCACGCGTGCTTGCGGGCTGCGCCCGGTGCTACCGTGGGGCCATGCGTCCGCGGATCACGCCCTCCCTCGCGCTGACCTCGGCGCTCCTCGCCGTCCTGACGGCCGCTTTCACCGGCGCGCTCACCCCGGGGCTCGCCGCCGCCGACGTCGTCGGCCCGATCGACCCGGCCGTCATGTGCCCCCTAGGCGCCCGCATCGAGGTCAACCACTGCGGCACCGAGTGCGCGCGCCTGCGCTGCGAGACCGACGCCGACTGCCGGGGCGGCCGGGTCTGCCGCCCGGTCCCGCTGTGCGCCGAGGACGCGATGTACTGCGGTCGCGGCGGCCCTACCTACGAGCGCATCCTGGGCGCCTGCCCCGGCGGCGCGTGCGCGGCCGGCGACTGCCGGACCTTGATGGCCTGCGTGCCCGGCACCCCCGCGACCGACGCGGGCGGCGCCGACCTCGACTCCGGCCCGCCTAGCCTCGACTCCGGCCCCGGCGGCACCGACTCGGGCCCGGGCGGCACCGACTCGGGCAGCGTCGACTCCGGCGCCCCGCCCGCCGACGCCGGCGGCGCCTCGGTCGTCACCTACGGCTGCGGCTGTCGCGTCGGCGCCGCGGCCCCGACCGGCGGCCTCGCGTTCCTCGCGGTAGGCCTCGGCCTCGCGCTCCTCCGGCGACGCCAGACGCGCTCGTACGAACGCACAGCGCGCTGACGCGACCGTCGACGGTCCAGGAGTGCCGGGCGAGGGACTCGAACCCTCAATTGCCGGATCGCTCCGGCGAGCGATTTTAAATCGCCTGTGTATGCCAGTTCCACCAGCCCGGCTTCGCTGGCTGGTATGCGATGCAGAGCGCCCCGCGGCAACGCCCCGGCGCGTCAGTAGAAGACTCCCGCGAGCTCCCTCCGTCGGGCGCCGGAGTCCTCCCCGCGATACCGGACCGACAGAGGCTCATGTGAGGTGACGCCGTTCGAAGGCGCCGGACACCGCGCGCGCGGCATGAGCCATGCGTCAGCGAATGCCGAATGGGTTGGTGTCCCGACCCGGCTACGACGGCAACGCCTGTATAGTCCGCTTCGGGATGCTCACCCGGGAGCCACCATGGGTCTTGGCCCGCCTACGCGGCCCCAGCGCGCTCGGGGGTCCCGCATGAGCTCGCTCGCGGGCGTCCGTGCCGTGGCCTTCGACCTCGACAACACTCTCGTCGATCGCGACGCCGCGGCCCGCGCCCTGTTCCGCGAGCGGCTGGACGAACCGCAACTCCACCAGGCGATGGATCTCGATCGGTCGGGCTACGGAGGAGAACGGCTGTATCCGTTCCTTCGCCAACACGTGGACGAGCTGGCGTCGTGTTCGCTGGACGAGATCGGCGACTGGTTCCGGGCCGCGCTCGTCTGCCGGCTGCCACCGGTTCCCGACGAGATCGCGACGCACGTGCGTCATCGACGCGTCCCGTTCGCCCTGGTGACCAACGGCGGGCACGCGCAACGTGACAAGCTCGCCCGGAGCGGGCTCGAGCTCGACCACGTGCTCGTCAGCGCGGAGCTTGGAGTCGAGAAGCCGAGCCCACGCGTGTACCAGCACGTGGCCGACGTCCTGCAACGCGCACCCGACGAGATCCTCTTCGTCGGTGACCATCCAGCGAACGACGTCGACGGCCCCTCGCGCGCGGGGTACGTCACGCTCTGGATCACGAGAGGCCGGACGTTTCCGCGTGACCTCGATCCCCCCACCTGGGTCGCCGACACGATCACGGACGCGT
>JAUHXR010000478.1 GCA_030426845.1 Polyangia bacterium
ACGACATGGCGATGCTCGGCTGCGCGTGCGACGCGACCGGCTGCACCGACACGGTCGACACGGTCGACTGGAGCACGCCGGACTTCCCGGAGGAGCTGGATGACGTGAGCGTGCAGCTCGACCCGGCCGCGACCGACAACGACGTCCTCACCAACTGGTGCGCGACCCCCGCGACGGAGACCTACGGCGCGATGGGCCGCCGCGGCACGCCCGGGGCGCCCAACGCGCTGTGCAACCCGCCCGCGTCGGTCGTCATCAACGAGGTGAACGCGAACATCACCAACAGCTGCGACCTCATCGAGCTGCGCGTGACGAACAGCGGCTCGATGGGTGGCTTCGAGCTCTTCGAGCGCGGCAGCTCCATCTTCACGTTCCCCACCGGCTTCAACGTGGTGACCAACGACATCATCGTGGTCCACATCGATCGCGGCGACAGCCGCTGCTACGGCGGTGCGGCCGCGCCCGCGGATGAGACGATGGCGGTCAACGAGGTCCCCGCGTCGGCGGAGTCGGCGAACTACGACACGGCGTTCGACCTGTGGTCGAACGACAGTGGTCTCACGAGCACCGACAACGTGTTCTGGGTGCAGGACTCGGCGGGGACGATCATCGACGGTCTTTGCGCCTCGGACGACGTCACCGGTACGGCGGCGAGCGGCTCCGAAGCCGCGGCGGCGATCCTCGTCGGCACCACTCCGCCGGGCTGGGTGCAGACGACAATGGTCGCCTCGGGCGAGACCGCCTTCGTGGACGACCACTTCAACCGCAACGCGGCGCAGGATCTGAACGCCACGGGGATCGACGCCACGGGTGAGAGCATCCAGCGCAACACCAACGTGGACAACAACGACCGGAACGACTGGGTCCAGGCGGCGCAGAGCTGGGGCACCTTGAACGCGGGTCAGACCGCGCTCTGACGCGAGCAGTCTGATCTGTCTAGGAGCCCGCCCGTCCCGCGAGGGAGGGCGGGCTCTTAGATACCACCCCATCCGAGGCGCGAGATCACGCTGTCTCGGTCGGGAGCCCTCGGAGCGGAGATCATCCGGGTTCCCAGCTCGACCGTGCCTGAGAAGATGCCCCCAATGAGAATCTGGCCTGAGGCCCCGACGGCGCCCCCGGAGTTTCGCGCCGAGGCCGAGCTGCGCGTGGGCATCCTCGAGCAGAGCGTGACGACCGAGCCCGCGCCTCGGGCGGAGGCCCACTGGTCGAACTGGCTGGTCGCGGGCGGGCTCGTCGCGGTCTCCATCCCTGCGATCGCGCTCGCCGCGTGGACCGCGTCGACGGACGGCGAGTGCGTGGACTCGAGCGCCGCCGGCTGCGCCGAGCAGGTCCGGCTGGGAGCCGTCGACATCGCGGGCTTCGTCGCGGGCGGCCTCGCGCTCGTCGGCGCGGTGATCTTCGCCGCCGGTCAGCCGATCCAGGTCGAGGTCAGCGCGTCCGGGACCGGCGCGCGGCTCGGCGTGCGCGGGCGCTTCTGACCGCGCCGCTCACCCGCGCTCGAGGAGCCAGCCGAGGACCTGGCCGTCCATCGTCTCGGGGCGGCCGGGGCTCAGCGTGATGACCCGGCGCGGGAAGGCGACGTGGCCGCCGCGGGTCCACGCGACCTCGACGAGGTCGGCCTCGCGCGCCAGCCACGGGCGGAGCTGGTCGGCGGTGACGATCGGGTCGGCCTCGGCCGCGACGAAGAGGGCGGGGACGGCGACGCGCTCGAGGATGGGGCCGGCGCTCATCGTCTCGTAGTAGTGCGCGCGATCGTCGAAGCCGAAGCGAGGGACCACCACGCGGGAGTCCCACTCGAGGATGGTGCGGATCGCCATCGCCTCGCGCACCGGGATCGGCGTCGGGCGCAGGCCCTCGGTCGCCGCGTACATCTCCTTGAGGCCCCGCAGCACGTTCCACTGGTAGGGCAGGCCGCCCGGGCGCTGGATGCGGTGCGCGCCGACCGACAGATCGAGGGGCGCGCAGACCGCCGCGAGGGCGCGGACGCGCGGGTCGCGGTCGGGCTCGCTCGCCCAGCGCAAGAGGATATGCCCGCCCATGGAGAAGCCCATGAGGTAGATGTCGCGGAAGCCGGCGAGCTCGGGCGCGCGCAGGATCGCGCGGACGTCGTCGGTCAGGCCGGCGTGGTAGAAGTCTTGCCCGCTGCGATCGGCGCCCCGCATGTTCGCGCGCAGGCAGCTCAGGCCCATCCGGGACGCCTCGCGCGCCGCCTCCACCACGTAGCGGCTGTCGGCGCTCCCGCCCAGGCCGTGCAGCACGACGACCAGGCGCTCCGGGTCGCGGACGTGGAGCCGACCGGTGAGCCGCACCTCGCCGTATGCCGGGTCGTCGACCGTGCCCTCCCACGTCACCTCGTCCGGCGCGGACGGCGGGCGCAGGACCCCCACGAAGTGAGGGACGAACGTCCAGTAGTGGCCGTGGAGGCGCTCGCGCAGCGACCGTCGCACGGCTCGCAAGCTACCGCTCGTCCGCCGCGGCCGCCAGCTCCGCGGGATCCTGCCCGTAGGCCTCGGCGAGCAGCGCGTAGAGCTCGGGATGCTTCCTCGCCATGCGCTCCGGCCGCTCGAAGAACTCCTCGCTCGCGACCGCGAAGAACTCGGCCTCGTTGGTCGCCGCGTAGCGCCGCAGCAGCGAGCGGCCGCGCTCGACCTTCTGCGTCTCGGCGTGCACCACGTCCATCCACGGCCGCACGGCGCCCCACGGCATGAACGCCGGCACGCCGTCCGCGCGGCCCTGGGCGAAGTCGAGGACGTGCGCGAACTCGTGGTAGCCGACGTTGCGCCCGTCGTGATCGCCGCGGAAGCCCTGGCGAAGGCTCCGCGCGCTGAACAGGATCGGCCCCTGCGCGTGCACCATCCCGAGGATGTTCGCGCCCTCCTTGGACTCGTACTCCTCGTTGAACGCCTGGTCGTAGACCACGATGTCGCGCAGCCGCGGGTAGCGGTAGCCCCGGCGGCCGAACGCGAGCACCACCGCCGAGGCGGCCACGAGGACGCGCAGCTCGTCCTCGAGCGCGGCGCCGCGCGGCCCCGTGATCGTCTGCTCGTCCAGGAAGATCGCGACCTCGCGCTCGAAGCGCGCGCGCTCGTCCGCTCCCAGCTCGCGGTAGTACTCGACCCACTCCTCGAGGATCGCGCGCCACGCCTCGGGGAACGGCGCCTCCGCGATCCGCCGGCGGCGACGGCCGCGGCGCGTCAGCAGCCAGAGCGCGAGCGCGCCCGTCGCGACCCCGAGCGCGATCCCGACGCCGGCGCTGGCCGCGACGCGCCAGGCGAGCGCGCCGATGACCGCGCCGATCGCGAGGGCGCCGATGATCCGCGGGGCGCTCAGAGGGGAGGGCGGAGTCTCGCTCACCCGCGCAACGTAGACCGTCCGGGCCCCGATCGCGACGGTCCGAGCGCGCGGCGCGAGGGCGACAGGCGAGGGAGTTCGGCTACCCTCCGCCGATGTCGGACGGACCCCTCGCCGGGCTGCGGGTGCTCGAGCTCGGTCAGATCCTCGCCGGGCCGTGGGCCGGGACGATCCTCGCCTACCTCGGCGCCGACGTCGTCAAGGTGGAGCCCCCCGCCGGCGATCCCATCCGCAGCTGGCGCGTGCTCGACGACACGGGGACGTCGTTCTGGTGGCGGAGCGTCGCGCGCAACAAGCGTTGCGTCACCCTCGACCTCCGCCAGGCGGAGGGCCGCGCGCTCGCCGAGCGCCTCGCGCTCGCGAGCGACGTCCTGATCGAGAACTTCCGCCCGGGGACCATGGAGCGCTGGGGCCTCGGCCCGGACGACCTCACGACGCAGAAGCCCGCGCTCGTCTATGCCCGCGTGAGCGGCTACGGCCAGACGGGCCCGTACCGGGCGCGGCCGGGCTACGCGGCGGTCGCCGAGGCGATGGGCGGATTGCGCTACGTGACCGGGCACCTGGGCGAGCCGCCCGTCCGCGCGAACCTGAGCCTCGGCGACACCCTCGCGGGCCTGCACACCGCGATCGGGATCCTCGCCGCGCTCCACGAGCGATCGCGGAGCGGGCGCGGCCAGGCGATCGACTGCGCGCTCACCGAGTCGGTGCTCGGCGTGCTCGAGGCGGTCACCGCGGAGCACGCCGGCGCGGGCGTCGTGCGCGAGCCGAGCGGCTCCACCATCAGCGGGATCGTCCCGTCGAACGTCTACCCCTGCCGCGGCGGGCGCCTCGTGGTCGTCGCGGCCAACGGGGAGTCGCTCTTCGCCCGGCTCATGCGCGCCATCGGGCGCGACGACCTCGCCGACGACCCCACGCTCCAGAGCAACCCCGGGCGTGTGGCGCGACAGGCGGAGATCGACGCCGCGATCGCGCGGTGGACCGAGGCGCGCACGGTGGGCGAGGTGATCGACGCGCTGGTCGAGGCCGAGGTCCCGTGCGGGCCGATCCAGGACGCGGCCGCGCTCCGGCGCGACCCTCAGCTCCTCGCGCGTGGCTTCTTCGAGAGCCCGGACGGGGTGGAGGTCCCGGCGATCGCGCCGCGCCTCGCGCGCACGCCGGGCCGGACGCGGTGGACCGGGCGTGAGCTCGGGGCGGACACCGACGCGGTGCTCGAGGAGCTCGGGGTGGGGGCCGAGGCGCGGGCCGGGTTACGAGCGCGTGGCGTGATCTAGGAGCTTGATTCGCTACCGGCGCGATGCGGATCCCGGAGCGCCATGCGTTCGGATCGGCGTCGGACGTGACGAGGCGATGCTCGGGCATCGTCGAGGAGCGGCCGGCGGCGAGGCGGACGCTTG
>JAUHXR010000479.1 GCA_030426845.1 Polyangia bacterium
GGCGTGGTGCGCGGCCTGCTGTCGAGCGAGGAGCCGCCCTCGATCGGTCGCCTCGCGCCGATGCCGGAGCCGTCGAGCCGGGTCCTCGGCCACCTCCGCGAGGGGATCGGCGACCCGCTCACCGCGTTCGTGCGCTGGCGGGCCGAGGTCGGCGACGTGGCGCGGCTGCGGCTCGGGGCGGTCACCGCCCACCTCGTGGCCCACCCGCGCGAGATCAAGCAGATCCTCCAGGAGCGCCACCGGGAGTTCGTCAAGCCGATGGTCGGGCGCCGGAACCTCTCGCGCCTCCTCGGCAACGGTCTCCTCGTCAGCGAGGGCGACTTCTGGCTGCGCCAGCGACGCATCGCCCAGCCCGCGTTCCACCGGCGCCGCATCGACGGCTTCGCCGCGCGGATGGTCCAGGCCGGCGCGGACCTCGGCGAGGAGTGGGAGGCCCGCGCCCGGACGGGCGAGCCCTTCGACCTGCACCACGACATGATGCGGGTGACCCTCCGTATTGTGCAAGAGACCTTGCTCGGCTCGACCGCCACCGACGACACCGATCGCGTCGGCGAGGCGGTCTCCTACCTGATCGGCGAGATCAACCGCCGCTTCCGCCGCGTGGTCGAGGCGCCCGAGGACTGGCCGACCCCCGCCAACCGCCGCTTCGCCAAGCACCGCGCGGTCCTCGACGAGGCGGTCCACGCGATGATCCAGGAGCGCCGCCGCGGCGCGCCGAGCGACGACCTCCTCTCCATGCTCCTCGAGGCGCGCGACGAGGAGAGCGGCGAGTCGATGGACGACCAACAGCTCCGCGACGAGGTCATGACCATCTTCCTCGCGGGCCATGAGACGACGGCGAACGCGCTGAGCTGGACCTTCTACCTGCTCGGCAAGCACCCCGAGGTCGCGCGTCGCCTGCGCGCAGAGCTCGACGAGGCCCTGGGCGGCCGGCTCCCGACCGGCGACGACTACCGGGCGCTCCCCTACACCAAGATGGTCTTCCAGGAGTCGATGCGGCTCTACCCGCCGGCGTGGATCCTCGCGCGCTCGCCGCGCCGCGACCTCGAGCTGTCCGGCTATCACCTCCCGGCCGGCTCGCGCGTCTTCCTCAGCCCCTGGGTCACTCACCGCCACCCGGAGCTGTGGCCGGACCCGCTCGGCTTCGACCCGGAGCGCTTCCGCGACCCGAGCGCGATCGACCCCTTCGCCTACTTCCCGTTCGGCGGCGGGCGGCGCTTCTGCATCGGCCAGGGCTTCGCGATGATGGAGGGCGTGCTCCTGCTCGCGACCCTCGCGCGACGGGTCCACCTCGAGCTGGTGCCCGGACACGACGTGGTCCCCGAGGCGCTCGTGACGCTGCGCCCGAGCCCCGAGGTGCGCGTGCGCGCGATCCGCGTGGAGGGGTAGCGGCCGACCTCGCTCGGGCCATACTCGAGCATCCCCGATGGCCCGGCGGACCCTGCCCTCGATCTCGACGCCCATCATCATGGCGTCGATCGCCCTCCCGATCGCGACCGCGCTGCTCGTGGGCTGGACGCTCGTCTTCGCGCGCAACCTGGCCGACGGCGGCGAGGTCGCGCAGAACGTCTGGCTCCTCGTCTCCGGCGTCGTCGCGTTCGTGGTGCTGATGACGCAGATGCTGATGTTCGCGATCTTCCTCGGGCGCGAGATCCTCGAGGTCCGGCGGCAGGACAGCTTCATCGACTCGGTGACCCACGAGCTCAAGAGCCCGCTGTCCTCCATCAAGCTCGCGCTCCAGACCCTCGGCCGCGACAACCTCCCCGAGGAGAAGCGCGAGGTGCTGCGCACGATGATGCTCGGCGACGTCGACCGCCTCTCGCTCTTCGTCGACGACATCCTCCAGGCGAGCCGGCTCGCGCACGACCGCGAGAAGCTCGGCATGACGATGAGCGAGGTCCCGCTCGCGGAGCTCGTCGACGAGTGCGCGCGGAGCGTGTCCGGCCACCACCAGCTCCCGGCCGGCGCGATCCGGATCGACGTCGACCCCGCGATCACCGCGATCTCCGACCGGGCCGCGCTGCGGGTAGTGGTGCGCAACCTGATCGACAACGCCGTGAAGTACTCCGACGCGCCCGCGACCGTGCTGGTGCGAGCCGCGACGCGCCGCGACGGCGATGTGGAGCTCGAGGTGGAGGACGCGGGGATCGGGATCCCGCCGCAGGACCTCAAGCGCGTGTTCCACCGCTTCTACCGCGTGCCCAACGAGCGCGTGCGGAAGCGCCGTGGGACCGGGCTCGGTCTTTTCGTGGTATGGGCCCTCGTGAGGAACCTGGGCGGCGAGATCACCGCCCACTCCGACGGGCCCGGCCGCGGCACGACCATGACGGTGCGGCTCCCCGCCCCCGCCTGAGACCGACCCTGCGATCCCCATGAGCCTCAACGACGACGCGGCCGAGCGACTGCTCGTGGTGGAGGACGAAGAGCACCTCGCGGCCGGGCTCAAGCTCAACCTCGAGCTCGAGGGCTACGAGGTCGAGGTCGCGTCCAACGCGCGCGAGGCGGGCGAGCGGCTGCTGCGGCCCGAGGGCTTCGACGCGATCGTCCTCGATGTGCAGCTCCCTGACGTCGACGGCTTCACCCTCTGCCGCAAGATCCGCAAGAGCGGCAACTACACCCCGGTCATCATGCTGACGGCCCGCAACTCCGCCGAGGACCGGGTGGAGGGCCTCGAGTCGGGGGCCGACGACTACCTCGCCAAGCCGTTCGAGCTGGACGAGCTGCTCGCGCGGGTGCGCTCGATGCTGCGCCGGCGCCAGTGGGAGCGGCGCGCGGAGCCGACGTCGGGCGGCGCCCGAACCCAGTTCGGCCGCGCGACCGTGGACTTCGAGTCGCACGAGGTGGAGGTCGACGGCGCCGCGCTCAAGCTCACCCGGCTCGAGCTCGATCTGCTCCGCTACTTCGTCCAGAACCCCGGCCGGGTCCTGAGCCGCGAAGAGCTCCTCGAGCACGTCTGGAAGCTCCGCAACTACTCGACCGCGCGCACGGTCGACAACTTCATCTCCCGGCTGCGGCGGCACTTCGAGGAGGACCCTCAGGCGCCGGTCCACTTCCTGAGCGTGCGGGGGGCCGGCTACAAATTCGTCCCCTGAACCCCTTTGATCTCGGCACGTTGCCCGCCAATTGCGGAATCGTGACGGGCCCTGACCAAACGGTGACTACGCCTGACTGAACGATGACGGGCCGGGGGCGTCAGCCGCCGTACGTTGCCCTCATGAGCAGCCTGCCCGCCCGCGTCTCGGCGCCCCCCCTCGCCGCGCCCCGGCCCGCCGAGCCGACCCGCCGCAAGCACGAGTACCGCTACGGCGAGATGATCCCCTGGCTGCTGATCCACCTCGCGGTGTTCGGCGCGGTCTGGTCGGGGATCACGTGGCAGTCGGTCGTGGTGTGTGTCGGCCTGTTCTTCTTCCGCATGTGGGCCGTGACCGCGGGCTTCCACCGCTACTTCTCGCACCGCACCTTCCAGACGAGCCGCGTCTTCCAGTTCGTGCTCGCCTGGAGCGCCACGATGACCGCCCAGCGCGGCGTCCTCTGGTGGGCCGCCCACCACCGCGCCCACCACCTCTACTCCGACACCGAGCGTGACCTCCACAGCGTCAAGCAGGACGGCTTCCTCCACGCGCACCTCGGCTGGATCTTCACTGACTGCGGCGAAACGGACTGGAAGCGCATCCAGGACTTCGCCCGCTACCCCGAGCTGGTCTGGCTCAACCGCTACTGGCTCGTCCCGCCCGTCGTCACCGGGGTCACGGTCCTGATGCTGTTCGGGTGGCCGGGGCTGTTCATCGGCTTCTGCCTCAGCTTGGTCCTGAGCTGGCATGCGACCTACGTCATCAACTCGCTCGCCCACGCCTGGGGCAAGCGCCGCTTCGAGACGAAGGACACGAGCCGCAACAACCTGTGGCTCGCCCTGCTGACCCTCGGCGAGGGCTGGCACAACAACCACCACCACTACATGAACAGCGCCCGCCAGGGCTTCTACTGGTGGGAGATCGACCTGACCTACTACTCCCTGCGCGCGCTCGCGTGGCTCGGGATCGTCTGGGATCTCAAGGAGCCCCCGGCTCGCGTCCTCGAGGAGGGCCGCCGTCGGGACGCCGAGGCCCGGGCGGCTCGAGCGTCGAACGGTTGACGCTCCCGACCGGGGGTCCTCCTTTCCGGGGCCCGATCCGGGCTGGCACAGCCGTTGCGGAATCTTCCGCTCGACATGGCTGCTTCGCCCGACCTCACGGTCCTCTTCGACCTCCCGCCCGCCACCGCCAACCGCAGCGGGCTCCTGCCCGCGCTGACCGCGCTGGCGTCGGCCACCGATCCGAACGAAGCCCGGCGCGCGCTCCACGACTGCCGCACCGCGCTCGGCCCCGAGGCCGACTCCTATGCTCCGCTGATGGAGCTGCTGTGCGTGCGCGCGGCCGAGCTGGCCCGGCTGCGGAGGCTGGCGGGGACCGACGAGCTGACGGGGCTGGCCAACCGGCGGGCCTTCGCGTCGGGCCTCCAGCGCGAGGTCGCGCGGCTCGAGCGTGGCGGCCAGCCGTTCGGGGTGCTGCTCCTCGACCTCGACGGGCTCAAGGCCCGCAACGACAGCCTCGGCCACGCGGCGGGGGATCGGGCGATCCAGGCGGCGGCCGAGGCGATGTGCGACGCCCTGCGCGCGACCGACCTGCCGGCGCGGCTCGGAGGCGACGAGCTCGCGGTGCTCCTCGCGGAGACCGA
>JAUHXR010000480.1 GCA_030426845.1 Polyangia bacterium
GCGATGAGCATCCCCGGCCGGTCCACCCCGCAGCGCTGGAGGTAGCCCTGCTCGTCCTTCACGAGCGCGTCCGCGCGGAAGTCGTAGGCCACGATCGACATCTCGGTCGCGCCGGGCAGCGGCTGGCCGAGCGCGCCGACCTTCTTGCCGCTCGCGTTCGCGAGGACCGCGTTGCCCTCGGTCGACGCGTAGAACTCGAGCACGCCCACCCGGAAGCGCTGGCGGAGCCGCTCCCACACGTCGACCCGCATGCCCGAGCCCGCGAACAGCCGCACCGGGTTGTGGCGGTCGTTGGGGTGCGGCGGCGCGTCGACGAGCGCGCGGCACATCTCGCCCGCGTAGAACACCACCGTCGCGCCGTAGCGCCGCGCCTCGTCCCAGAAGCTCTCCGGCTCGAACCCGGACGCGAGCGCGAGGCGCGAGCCGCCGACCAGCGCGCCGCCGACCGCGACGAGGATGCCCGCGGCGTGGTGGAGCGGGAGAACCGCGTAGACGGTGTCGTTCGGGTCGAGGGTGCACCCCGCGGCCGCGCCGTAGGCGCTGAACGCCCAGCGCCGGTTCGTGATCCGCGCGGCCCGCGGCTCGTCGGCGCGCCCCGCGGTAAAGAGCACCATGGCCTCGTCGGCCGCGCGCCCCGGGTTCGGCCGGTAGTCCGCCGGGAGCTCGACGCGGCTCGGATCGATCGCCTCCATGTCGACGACTCCGTCCGGGAGTCTCCGGTCCGCGCCGTAGGGGCCGCCGAGCGCGAGGACCGGGCCCGCGAAGGCCGCCCGCGCGACCGCGGCGTTGGCCGGGTCGGCCACCAGGTGCACGACCTCGCCGACCTCGAGCGCCCTCTCGAGGGAGAGGCGCCTCATGTCCGGGCTGAGCAGCACCGAGACCGCGCCGAGGCGGTTGAGCGCGGTCACGAGGGTCAGGTAGGAGGGCCGGTTGCCCATCAGGACCCCGACCCGCTCGCCGCGGCGCACCCCGCGGTCGACGAGACCGCGCACCACCGCGTCCACGCGGCGATCGGCGTCGGCGTAGCTGAACGCGCGGCCTCGGTAGAGGAAGAAGGTCGCGTCGGGCGTCCGCTCGGCCCGGCGCGCCAGGGCGCGGCCCGCGCTGACCTCGGTGTCCGCGCGGATACGCCGCAGCCGCGAGAGGCGCGGGAGCTGCCAGCGGAGCGCGTCGATCGTAGACGAGACGTCCTCACCGACCCGGCCGAGCGCGCCGACGACCTGATCGAGCGCGTCGGTCGCGAACCCGTAGAAGTCCTCCACCTCGAGGTCGAGCTCGTCGAAGGCCACGTCGTCGGCCTCCTCGGCCGGCTCCGCCTCGGGCTCGCTCGACCGGAGCGCGTCCGGCAGCTCGCCGCGGCCCTCGCTCCACGCGATCCACCGGGTCACCGTCGGCCACACCTCGTTGGTCGCGCGCGTGCCGACGACCAGCCCGAGGTGCCCGGCGCGGATCCCCACCTCGCGCGCGTCGGCGTTGAACGCGGCCGTGCGGATCGCGCGCACCGACGCGGGCCGCGCGATGTCGTCGCGGAGCCCGACGAAGTAGAGGATCGGGCAGGTCAGGTCGGCGAGGCTCACGGTGCGCCCGTCGATCACGAAGCCGCCGGAGGCCATGCGGTTGGCCACGATGTACTCGTCCACGAAGGTGCGCAGCGCCGGGCCCGGCCACGCGACGAAGCCCTCCCCGCCGAGGAACCGCCGGCGGGTCTCGCGCTTCTCGAGGGCCTGGCGGTCGTGCAGGTTGCGCACGAAGTCGACGAGCTGCTGCGCCTCCTTGCGCGGGCTCACCATCTTGAACCCGATGCTCGTCAGGATGCCGGGAAGGCCCTCGAGCTCGCTGAGCGGGCGCTCGATGACCTGGCGGAGCCCCTCGATGACCTTCTCGGCGACGCGCTCGCTCACCGGCACCGGGAGGTTGCGGTAGATGTCGACCGGGCTCCCGAAGGTGATGAGCGAGGCGACGCGGTCGGTGCGCCGGTACGCCGCGGCCTGGTAGCAGAACAAGCCGCCTTGCGAGTAGCCCGCCAGGTGGACGTCGCGCCCCACCACGTCGGCCACGCGGTCGACCGCCTCGGAGACGGCCCGGACGTGATCGTCGAGGGTGCGGGTCATGCCGCCCTCGACCTCCTCGGGCGCGCCGAAGTCGACGAGCCAGACGTCGAGGCCCTGGCCGAGCAGGTAGCTGACCGCGCTCAGCTCGGGGGCCATGTCGTAGATCTCGCTCGTGACCATCAGCGGCGGGATGAGCAGGAGCGCGCCGGCGGACGCGCCCTCGGCCCCGCGGTAGCGCCGCAGGGCGTAGACGCGATCGGAGTGGACGACGTCGTAGGGGGTCCGGTGGGGGTCGGTGAGGCGCCCTACCCGCACGATCTCGGCCGCGTTCGCGGCGCCGCGCTTCAGGATGGAGAGCCCCTTGCGGAGAGGGAACCGGCGGCGAACGGAGCGATCGGCCATAGCGCGCTAACTTACTCGCATGACGAGCGGCGCGCCGGTGCGAGTGGCGGTGGTGGACGCGGACAACCGGTTCCTGCGCTGGACCGACCGGGAGGAGGTCCACGCCAAGCGCCTGCCTCACCGCTCGGCCCAGGTGCTGCTGCGCGACGGGCGGGGTCGGGTCGTGCTGCAGCGGCGCCACGCGGCCAAGCGCACCTACCCGCTGTGCTGGGACATGTCGGCCTCGGGCCACGTCGAGGAGCCGGACTACCCCGACCCGACCCGGCCGGACCACGACCTCGACGCGATCTACGACGCGGTCGCGGCGCGCGAGCTGCACGAGGAGCTGGGGGTGCGCGCGCCGCTCACCCGGCTGGGAGCCTTCGCGCCGGAGCCGGGGGTCCACTACGAGCACCTGGTCCTGTACCGCGGGGTCCACGACGGCCCCTACCGCGCGCAGCCCGAGGAGGTCGCGGACATCCGCGCGTTCGACGCGGCGGAGCTGGCCGCCCTCCTCGCGAGCGACGCGCCGGTCACCGAGTCGCTCCGCTGGCTCCTGCGCTGGGCCCGGGACCGCGGGCTCTGATCGGGCCCGAGCCGCGGCGCTGGCCCGGGGGCCCGGGGTGATATGCTCGCCCCGCCCGCGCCCATGAGTGAGACCCCCGAGGACGAAGAAGAGCGGACCGATCCGAGCATCGCCCTGCCCGCGTCGCGGCCCGAGCACACGATGGAGGTCGTGCTGCCGGAGCTCCGCGAGGAGGCGACGCCGCGTCCGTCCGGGCCGCCGCCCCTGCCTGGGCCGCCGCCTCTGCCCGGGCGCCGCGCGACCCCGAGCGGCGAGTCCGCGCTGCCGCCTCCGCCCCCGAGCGGGAGCGCCGCCCTCGCGACCGGCGGCACGGGCGCCGGGCCTCGGCCGGTCGCGCCGAGCACGCCCCCACCCTCGAGCGGGACGCGCATCGGTCCGACGCCTCGACCGCCGTCCACGTCGACGTTCCCCGCTCCCGCGGCCCCGCCGAGCGCGAGCCGCGCGCTCCGCGAGGCGACCGGGGTAGGACCGCCCCCCAGCGCGCCGCCCCCCAGCGCGCCGGCCCCCAGCGCGCCGGCCCCCAGCGCGCCGGCCCCCAGCGCGCCGTCGCACAGCGCTTCGTCTCACAGCGCGCCGTCTCACAGCGCGCCGTCTCACAGCGCGCCGTCTCACAGCGCGCCGTCTCACAGCGCGCCGTCTCACAGCGCGCCGCCCCCCAGCGCGCCGTCTCACAGCGCGCCGCCCCCCAGCGCGCCGTCTCACAGCGCGCCGCCCCCCAGCGCGCCACTGCCGCCGCCCCCCGCGCCGCCTGGCCGCTCCGTCCCGCCCGCCTCGATGTTCCCCCCGCGCGGGACGCTGGCGAGCCGCCCGCCCCCGCGCGCGGCCGCGCCGGCGCCGAGCCGGGAGCTCGAGGAGCTGCGCCGCCGGGTCGACGCCCAGGAGCGGGCCCTCGCCGCGCTCGAGGCGGCGCGCGCGCCCGACGAGCTGCGCGAGATGCTCGACACCCTCGATCTCCGGCGCGACACCCTCGCCGACGAGCTGCGCGGCCGCCTCGCGGCGGTCGAGCGTGACGCCCAGGCGGCGGAGGAGCGCCTCGCCGAGGTCGAGGCGACGGCCGGCGCGCTCCACGAAGGCACGGAGCTGACCCGGGTCCGGATGCGGCTCGAGCGGATCGGCCACACCCTCGCGGCGCTCGACGAGCGGCTCGCGGTCCTCGAGGCGATCCAGCGGTCGGCGAGCGACGACCGCGAGGCGCGCGACGCGCGGCAGCGGCGCGTGGAGGAGCGCCTCGGGCGGCTCGAGTCGCTGTTCGAGGAGCTCGCCCAGGAGCTGCGCGCGCGCGACGAGGAGGCGGGCCTCGACGGGATCCGCGCGCGGCTCGACGACGTGGAGGCGCTCGTTCTGCAGGCCGGCTCCGAGGTCCAGGAGCAACGCCAGCAGCTCCACGCGCTGAGCGAGAGCATCGCCCCGGGCGCGCCGATCGGCGACAACCTGACGCGCATCAAGGGCATCGGTCCCAAGTACGCCGAGCGCCTCCGCGAGCTGGGCGTGAACCGCTTCGCGGACGTCGCCGCCTGGTCGATCGCCGACGTGGAGCGGGTCGCCGCCCACCTCCGCATCGCCCCGGCGCGCATCCTCAACGCCCGCTGGGTCGAGCGCGCGGCCGAGCTCGCGGGCGAGCAGCCCTGAGGCTCCCTTCTTTGTCGGCTGCCTATTGAAGGCGAGGCGCTCGTCGGCCGATGATGAGGCATGCAC
>JAUHXR010000099.1 GCA_030426845.1 Polyangia bacterium
CGACACGCTCTTGCCGCTCATCGCCTCGGCGCCGTCGCCGATGTGGAGGTCTTCGCTCTGTAGGCTCATGGCGCGCGGAGTAGCACCCGGGCCGATGCGGCGTCCAGCCGCGCCGGGATCGCGAACCTGAGATCTCAGTCGACCCGTCGCCTCCGCCGAGCCCTCAGGAGCAGCCCACCGGCGAGCAACCCAACCCATAGGGGCATCGATCCGCGCCGCGATCCGACCGCCCGGCACCCGCAGCCTTCCTCCGCGATGTGCTCGCATCGAGACTCGGCGTTGCATACGTCGAGGGTCGTGGGGTCCCCGTCGTCGCAGGCGTCATCGGTCGTACAGCACCCCGCGATGTCGGTCGACCCGCAGGTGCCGCTCGCCGCATCGCATCGATCCTCGGTGCAAGAGTCCGCGTCGTCGCACTGCGCGTCGTCACTGCAGCACGACGGGATGGGAGCGGCGACGCAGGTGTGGCTCGCGGCGTCGCAGCTCGCCGTCATGCACGCGGCCGGCGGCGCGCAGTCCGCGTCCACTCGGCAGCAGCCGTCGATCTCCGTCTGCTGGCACTCTCCCGTCGCGGTCGCGCAGGAGTCGGCGGTGCAGACGTCACCGTCGTCGCAGTCGAGGTCGGCGCGGCAGCACCCGTCGATCTCGGTCTGCGCGCAGACGCCCGTGTCGGTCGCGCAGGCGTCGGCGGTGCAGACGTCGCCGTCGTCGCAGTCGAGGTCGGCGCGGCAGCACCCGGCGATCTCGGTCTGGACGCACTGGTTCGAGGCGTCGCAGAGGTCGGCGGTGCAGATGTCCGAGTCGTCGCACTCCGCGTCGTCCCGGCAGCAGCCCGCGATGATCGTGGACGCGCAGCCGGTCGGCTCCGCGCACGTGTCGGCGGTGCAGACGTCGCCGTCGTCGCAGCTCGGCGGCCCGGCGACCGCGCAGATACCGGCCGCGCAGACGTCGGTTCCGTCGCAGACGACGCCGTCGTCGCACGAGGTCCCGTCGACCGCGAACGCGTCGGCGGGGCAGAGCGGGTCGACGCCGTCGCAGGTCTCCTCGGGATCGCAGGGCAGCGCCCCGGCCCGGCATACAGTTCCGGCGGGGAGCGGCTCGCACACGCCGTCGGCGCGGCTGCCCGCGGCTACCGAGCAGACCTGGCAGTCGGTCGCGTCCGAGCCGCCGCACGCGCTCTCGCAGCACACGCCGTCCACGCAGAACGTGTTCTCGCAGTCCGCGGAGGCCGCGCAGGGCTGCCCCACCAGGCCCTCGCGCCCGATCACGCGGAGCGCGATGCGCGGGACCCGATGGGGAGCCCCGGAGTTTCGCGAGTACGCCACCATCGTCGACCCGGCGCCGGTGGACGCGATCGCGGACTGCGAGCCGAAGGGCGAAGAGAATACGGGTTCGACGAGATAGGGAGTGCCGATCGACAGGGCCCCCGCGCGTTCGAAGAAGTACAGCTCACGGTCGTCGGAGGTCTCGAAGGTGACGTAGTCGGTCCCGTCGAACGTGCTCCAGGCGCCCGTCGCGAACGAGGTTCGGATGGAGCCCATCAGGACGCCGCCGGGGTCGAGCACGATCCCCCGACGGACTCGTGCTCCGCGGAGTTGGTCCGGGATCGCGAGGAGGTCGCGCTCCTGCCACGTCACGAAGAGATCGGTCCCATCCGTCGTGGCGTCGAGCAGGGTCACGGGCGTGTGGAGGGGAATCGCGGGGGAGTCCAGCAAGACGCCCCCGCCGTTGACGCGCGCGAGGGACAGGTCGATCCGGCGCGCGGCGTCCCCGCTGAACACGACGTGGAAGACGCCCGAAGCGACCGCCACCGCGACCCGCTCCGCGCGGCTCGCCAAGCGGACCGGGACTGCGTCGAGCGGCGTCCCGTCGGCGGCGATCCGCATGCCGACCAGCGCGGCCGAGCCGTCCCTCCAGACGAGGAAGATCTGCGCCCCGTCGCTGGCCATCGCCCATACGTCCACGCCGAAGGTCGGAGGCTCGAACGGCCCCCCGATCAGCGCGCCCGAGGCCGCGATGCGCTGCATGCGGGGCCGAAAACCGGTGGCCGTCGGGTCGTTCCAGGTCACGAGCCAGTCGGAGCCGTGCGCGACGACGCGGTGGTCGCCGTAGGCGTATTCCGCAGCGCCGATGCGCGTGCCCACCGCGTCGAGGGGGGTTCCGTCGGGGGCGACCCGGACGGCGTAGAGGCCCGCGTCCGTGAACCGCTGGTCGTGGAAGACCACCAGGTACGCGCTCCCGTTCCAGGTGAGCGTGACGTCGGTCTGCCAGTTCGGATAGTCGGAGACGAGGTGGTCGGTGACCGGTCCCACGGTCGTCGCGGGATCGAACGCGGCCGCGCGTACCTGGCCGGGGTCGTCAGTCGAGAAGGCCACAAGGTGGGGTGAGCCGGCCGCGAGGTCGGCGAACTCGATGCCCAGGCTCGACGTCCCCAGCCTGACCGCAGGGCTGGCGACGAGGCCTCCCGAGGTGTCGAGGCGCGCGAACTGCGGGTCAACACCCCCGAGGTGACCGACCTGGGCCCCGACGACGTATCCGGTGCTCGGGTGGTAGACCACCGAGGGCAGGAAGCCGTCGATGAGATCGACGGGGACCGGGTCGAGGAGCACGCCCGCGCCGGTGATGCGGCTGCCGCGGATGCTCGCGCCGCCGTCGATCGTGCTCCTCCCGCTGTGCACGGCAACGAAATCCGTCCCGTCGCTCGCGATGTCGAGCGACGAGTCCGGATCGGTCCCGAGGAGCCCTTGGCCGTCCGTCGTAGTGAGGATCGGCGCGGGTCCCTCGACGACCCCCGCGCTGGTGATGAGTCGCACGTGCTGATCGTTGCCGTCCTCCCACGTGACCGCGGCGCGGCCAGCCGCGGCTGCGATCGCCAGGTCGCGCACGCCGCTGGGAACGGAGCCGACGGTGACGGGCGCCGGGTCGATCCAGGTCAGATCGGGACGCAGCCGGCGAACCACGACCCGCTGGGGCGACGCGGTGCTCCACGCGACGTAGAACATGGATCCGTCGAAGGCGACCTCGTTGAGGCCTCCCGCCGCGCCGAGGAGCACGCCCGGGTCGGGGTCCACGAAGACCCCCGCGGTGCTCAGTCTGCGCGCGTAGAGCCCCGTCGGCTCGGTGTGGAAGATGACGTAGTTCGTGCCGTCGAACTCGACGTCGGCCACGTAGGAGCGGTTGGTGGCCACCGACAGGACCGTGGCGTCGATCGGGGCGCCGGTCGCGTCGACCCGCCGCGCGAGGGCTTCTTCGTAGTCGTGCCACACCACGAGTCCCTGGGTCCCCGAGCTGGCCACGTGGGTGTAGCGCACCCGCTCTGCGGTCCCGTAGTCCACGGGCGTGTCGATCTCGAGCTCCGGCCCGATGATCGGGTCCAGCGTGGCGGGGTAGCGAGACGCGGAGAGGACACCGGCCGGGACGGTGAGGCGGATCCGTCCGTCCTCGAACCGCGCCGGGACCTGCGTCTCGGTTCCGTCGGCGTCGACCCAGGTGCCGTGCCCGTAGCGGATGCCGACGTCGGCGCCCTCGCGGCGGAAGTGCAGCCCGGTGTCGGTCACGGCGAGCAGCGGGGCGTCGATCGTCATCGACACCTCGAGGTCGCCGGCGGGCGGCGGCTCCTCGAAGGTCCAGGACTGGTGGACGCCCTCGGCCACGACCTGCACGCGCTCGTGCGCGCCGAGCGCGAGGGTGCGCGCGTCAAGACGCTCGACGCGACCGCCTTCGGGGTGTTCGAGCGTGTACTCCGGCGCGCCAGGCCTCAGCGGCCGCAGTGCGAGCCGCGAGCCGTCGACGCGGATCTCCGCCGTGTCCGAGCGCGCGACGAGCAGGCCCGCGACTTCCTGGAAGCCGTAGAGCGTCGCGTCGAGGACGCCATCGAAGGTCGGGGGCGCGGCGGCCGTCTCGCCCGGGTCGGTGACGTCGGAGGAGG
The DNA here is from genome assembly GCA_030426845.1 of Polyangia bacterium. Lineage (GTDB taxonomy): Bacteria > Myxococcota_A > Polyangia > Polyangiales > Sandaracinaceae > JAUHXR01. The sequence goes on from JAUHXR010000099.1 coordinate 3,929, forward strand.
TCGTCGTCGGCCCGGGTGCCTGGGCGCAACCCAGCGCGAGCGCCGCCGCGAGCCATCGCCAGAGAGGAGTAGGTCGGTGCACGTCGCCTTGCAGCGTACCCCAGAACGCCGGGTCAGTCGCCGCTCGCGTGCGGTGAGGCTCGCCAGCTCAGCGGAGGTGCTCGTCCAGGTGCTCGGGGAAGCAGCGGCGGACGCCGTGGTGGGAGACCGCGGGGTCGCTCTTGCGATCCTCGATCACGAGGATCGGGCGGACGTCGCTGCGGGTCTCCGCGACCCACTGGAGCAGCTCGGGGTGCGCACCCGGGCCGTCGCGCATCACCACCGCGTAGATGTGCTCGTGCGGATCGCTCAGCGCCTGCATCGCGGAGAGCGGGGCCTCGCACTCGATCGCGCGGCGGCCGCCCCGCTGCAGGCTCTGGCGCAACACCTCGCGGCGGCTCGCGTCCGGGTCGACGACCAGCACCGCGGGGTGCTCGCGGCGGAACCGCGAGTCGAGCAGGCCGAGGACCGCGTCCTGGATCAGGTCCTCGCTCGCCTCCGAGACATGGACGAGCTCGACCGCGATCGCGACCACCGCGCCGGTGTCGACCTGGCGGCGGACGCGCGCGCCGACCGAGATCGGGCGGTCCGGCAGGTCGAGCAGGAGCCAGCACGGCTCGTCCGGGTCCACCCGGTGGGCGCCGGTGAGCAGCGCGCCGGCGGCGGAGAGGTTCTGCACGGTGTAGCGACCGACCGGCCGATCCCGGCTCATCAGGGTCGCGGTGATGCTCAGGTCCACCCTCGGTCGGGTCCGCCGCTCGTCCATGGTCTGCCCCCCAGCTCGCCGCGCGCGCGGCGTCGGTCGAACGCGCCCCTCTGGCGCGTCGGACAAGCTCGGCTCAAGCGGGGGGAGGGCGAGCGCCCACCGAAGCCATCACGGTAGACGAGCCCGCGGCGCCGGTCATCGTCCTCGGGTGGGGAGCCGGGGCAGGAGACCCGACGTGACCCGGCGGTCAGATCACGCGGTCGTTGCCGCCGTCGACCGGGATCTGCGCCCCCGTGGTCGCCCGGAAGAGCGGGCCCACCATCGCGCAGGCGATCGCGGCCACGTCCGCGCTCTTGATCTCGACCCCGAGAAGGTTGTTGCGTTTGTACTCCTCGACGCTCAGGCCGTAGTGCTGCGCGCGCAGCGCGATCTTCGCGTCCGACCAGAGCTCGGTGTCGAAGATCTTGTCGGGGTGCAGCAGGTTCACCCGCACGCCCTTGGGCCCGAGCTCGAGCGCCGCGACCCGCGAGAGCTGGGTCAGCGCGGCCTTGCTCGCGGAGTAGGCGGCCGCGCCGGGGCCCGGAGCCGGCACGTTCCGCGACGCGACCACGAGCACCGACGGGTCCACCCCGAGCTCGAGGAACGGCGCGGCCGCGCGCATCACCCGCATGTGCCCGGTCAGGTTGAGGTCGAGGGTGCGCGTCCACGACGCCTCGTCGATCTCCGCGATGCGCTCGCTCGGCGGGAAGTTGCCCGCGTTGCTCACGAGGATGTCGAGCCCGCCGAACGCGCGGACGCAGCCGCGGACCGCGGCGTCGACCTGGGCGCGATCGGTCACGTCGCAGACCACCCCGAGCGCGTCCGGAGACGCGAAGGTCTCGGTCACCGACGGCTTCACGTCGAGCACGCAGACCGCGGCCCCCTGGCGCCGCAGCTCCTCCGCGGTGGCCCGGCCGATGCCGGTCGCCCCGCCGGTCACGAGCCCGACTCGACCCTCGAGCGGCCCGCCCGCCTTGCCCGAACGAAGCTTGCGTTGCTCGAGCTCCCAGTACTCCATCTCGAAGATGTCGCGCTCCGGCAGCGGGCTCCACCCGCCCAGCGCCTCGGCCCACTGGATGCAGCGCGCGGTGTGGCGGACGATGTCCGCGATCTGATCGGCCGCCTTGGTCGTCGTCCCGAGCGCGACGACGCCCGCGCCCTCGACGACCGCCCAGCGCGGCGCGGGGTCGAGCATCGTCAGGCCGTCGGTCGCGTGGCGCTCGAAGTAGGCCCGGTAGGCCTGGGCGAAGGCCTGGACCGCGCCCGCCGGCTCGCCGCCGACGATCACGGGCACGCGCTTGGTGCGGATGACGTGGTCGGGGGTCACCGGCCCGCGCGTCGCGACAGCGGCGACGTCCGGGCGGGACGCGAAGCCGCGGGCCTCCTCCGAGTCGTCGAGGCGAGCCACCACCGCGCGGCCGGCCGCGGCCGACGCCGCGCGACGCAGCGTCGCGAGCTGCGTCAGGTCGGCGTCGGGCCCGCTCGCGCGCGCCGGCGCCTCCACCGCGTCGCCCAGCGCCGCCTCGGCCTCGTCCACCAGCGCGATCATCCGCTCGTAGCTCGTGCGCGCGTCGTCGCCGAAGGTGAACAGCCCGTGGTGGAGCAGGACCATCCCCTCGTAGCGCGACCAGTCCACGTCGCGGGTCCGCAGGTACACCTCGCGGGCGAGCACGAAGCCCGGCATCACGTACGGGATGAACAGGACGCGGTCGCCGTAGAGGGCGCGCACGCGCGCCTCGCCGTCGGGCGTGTTGGTCAGCGTGACCAGCGCGTCCGCGTGCGAGTGGTCGACGTACCGGTGCGGGATGACCGCGTGGAGGATCGCCTCGACCGACGGGTTCGGCGCGCCCGGATCGAGGAGCGCTGCGCGCTGCTCGCGCACCATGTCGACGTCGGTGAGCGCCTCGAAGGTCGCGAGGCGTCGCAGCACGTCGAGGCGCACGGGGGAGAAGCCGGCCGGCTCGATCGAGGCGAGGTCCCAGCCGCTGCCCTTCACGTAGAGCGCCTCCACCTCGTCGCCGAAGAAGTCGCGCGCGGTGATCTTCACGCTCGTGTTGCCCCCGCCGTGCAGGACGAGGGACGGCTCCCGACCGAGGAGGCGCGAGGTGTAGGCGCGCAGGGCGAGGGCGTCCTCGGGCGCGTCGTCGTCGTTCCACTGGCTTCGCATGGCGGCCGAGCATAGCGGGAACCGCGCGGCGGCGGGGCGCGCCACGGGGAGGGTCCGGGCTCTGTTTCGCAACCGTTGGTGCGTCCCTGAATGGGGATGCTTCATCTGCGGGCGCTCGACACCGTGATCCTACCGGGTGGAGGTCCGTGCCGGATCGGTGGCGCTCGCGGTCGCGTGCTCGTTCGCGCTCGCCGGATCGGCGGCGCGCGCCCGCGCGGACCTCGTCCACGTCTATGGCCCGACCGGGAACGCGGCTGCGCGCCGGTGCCTCGTGGTGCTCGCGCGCCCCGGCGGGTGTGTTCCGGCCGACGCCCCGACCCGCTGGTCGAGCCCCGACCCCGAGGTCACGGTGACCCCGGGCGAGCCGGCGGGACCCTGCGCGCGGTGGCTCGAGGTGCGCGCGCCGTCCGAGCGGGCGCTCGCGGCGGTCCGGGTCGAGGCGCCCGGCTTCGCGGCCGAGGCCTGGGTGCCGCTCGGGGCGGCCGAGCCGCTCGAGGTGCGCGCCGAGCGGCGTGACGGGCGGCTGATCGTCGAGGCGCCGCGCGCCGACCTCGGGCCCCTCGAGATCGCGCTCCACGTGGGCGATGAGCCGGTCCGCCTCCTCGCCGACGGAGAGCCGGCCGACGCGAGGCCCGACGCGCTCGTGATCGTGGTGGCGCGCCGGGGCGGGCTCAGCGGCGCGGCGGTCCTGCCGCCCAGCGAGGCGCGCGCCGAGGCGCGCGTGTGGATCGTGCCGGCCGAGCGCGCGATCCACTCGGGCGGCGAGGCGCGCGAGGCGGCCTACCTCGTGGCGCTCGACCGACGCGGCCGACCGAGCAGTCAGCTCCCCTTGCGGATCACCAGCGAGCGGGGCGAGCTCCGAGGCCTCCGCTGGGTCGCGCCGGGGCTGGCCGCGATCGCGCTCGCGACGACCAGCGAGGCCGAGACGATCGACCTGGTGGTGCAGCTCGGCCGCCGCCGCGAGGCGCACGAGCTGCCGGTGGAGCGCGCGTGGCCGGTGGGCGGGCGGATCGACGCCCCGGCCGCGGCTCGCGTCGGCCGACCGTTCGAGGTGCGCGTCGAGGGGCACGGCCTCGGCGGCGCGCCCCTCGAGCCCGGTCGGCTCCGGGTGGCGTGCGGCGCGTCGGGCTGGACGACCGCGCCGGCGCGCTGCGTGGCCGAGGCCCCGGGTCCTTACGTCGTCCAGCTCGCGGCGATCGTCGACGGCCGGCCGGTGCCGCTCGCCGCGGAGACGCTCGAGGTCGCGCGGCCCGCGCCCTCCCGCGCCCGCGCTCCCGAGCCCGCGCCCGAGCCCGAGGCGCCGGTCGTCTGGGTGAGCGTCTACGGCGGCGCGCGCCTCGAGCCCGACCTCTACGCGGGGGCGGCCGGCGCGCGGGTCGGCGTCGACCTCACGGGCTGGCTCCGCCTCGGGGGCGCGCTCGAGGCGGACGCGGCCCCGCTCCACGCGGCGGGCGAGAACGTCGGCGTCGACGCCCTCGACGGCGCGCGCATCGGCTGGCGGGCCGCGCTCGAGGCCGAGGCGCGGTTCGGGCCCGCGCCGTGGCTCGCGCAGCTCCGGCTCGGCGGGTGGATCGGGGCGAGCCACGCGCGCGCGACATTGGACGGAGGCCTGGCCGACGGCGACGAGGCGTCGCTCGGGGTCCGCCTCGCGATCGGCGGCTCGTACCGGACGGGCGAGCTCGAGCTCGGGGTCGACGGCGGCGCGTTCGTGGCCGCGGACCTCGGCCCGCGAGCGTGGGCCCCCGACCCGCGCGTGGGCGGCCTGCTGGAGGTGTGGGGTGCGCTGCCGATCCGCTGAGCGCCTCGCCTGCGCGCTGCTCACTCTGGCGGTGGGCTGCGGCGGCCAGCCGGACCCGGCGGGCGAGCCCCCGCTCGCGGCCCGCGCCCCCGAGGAGCCCGCCCCGGTCGCCGACCTGGTGCGCGCCGAGGGTGACGTACGGTGGCTCCCGCGCGGGGCCGGTCAGTGGCGGCCGGCGGCGGCGGTGAGCCCGCTCCGGGTCGCCGAGCAGGTCCAGACGATGAGCGCCTCGGCCGCGACCGTGCGGCTGCGCGCGGACGGCGCGACGATCGACCTCGGCCCCGCGAGCCTCCTGCGCGTCCCGGACGGCGACGTGCCCTCCCGCCGCCTGCGCCACGTGGCCGGCGACCTCGTCGCGCGGCTCGAGCCGGGCCACGGTCCACGCCGACTCGCGGTCGAGCTGCCGCCCGGCGAGCTGATCCTCGACGCGCGCGACGCGGCGGTCGAGTCGCGGGTGTCCGTCCACGAGGGTGAGGCGACGGTCGAGATGGTCGAGGGGCGCGCGCGGGTCGAGCGCCCCGGCGCAGAGGCGGTCGCGATCGACGAGGCGCACTACGTCCACCTCGGCGGCGACGGCGCGATCCTCGACGAGGGCGCCGCGCTCGCCGCGCCCGCGCCGCTCGGCCCGGCGCCCGGCCCGATCGCGACCCGGGGCGAGGCGCGCTTCGCGTGGTCGGAGGTCGAGGGCGCGATCGGCTACCGGCTCTACGTCGCGGCCGCGGTCGGCGAGCCGCGCGAGGTGCGCGTGGCCGAGCCCGCCGCGTCGGTCACGGTCGCGCGCGGGTCGCTGCGCTGGTGGGTCCGCGCCGAGGACGCGCGCGGGCTGGGGCACCCCTCGCCGACGCGGGAGCACGCGGTGACGATCGATCGGTCGCCCCCCGCGCTGCGCCTCGCCTCTCCCTCGCCTGGCGCGTCGGTGCGCGGCGTCGTGAACGTGGCCGGCGTGGCCGAGCCCGGCGCGGTGGTGGAGATCGACGGACGCCCGGCGGAGGTCGACGCGGACGGTCGCTTCGCGGCCCGCGTGCCGCTCCCCCGGGGGCTCGCGAACCTGGTCGTGCGCGCGACCGATCCGGCGGGCAACGCGAGCGTCCTCACCCGGGCGCTGGTGGTGCGATGAGCGGCGCCGCGCGACCGTTCTGGCGCGGCGTGCGCGCGCGCGTCCTCCTCGTGGTGGTCGCGGCCGGGCTCGCGACGGTCGCGGTCGAGACGATCGCGGTGGTGGCGCTCGTCCAGCACGACAAGGAGGCTTGGGTCAGCGACCGCCTGGTCCGCGAGGCGGTGCACGAGCGCGAGATCGTCGAGGATCGCGTCGCCCTCGCGCGGGCCGAGCTGGGCCGGCAGGCCCTCGCCGCGCGGGCCGGCGACCTCCGCGAGCTGAGCCGGCCCGCGAGCCGCCACGCTCCGTCCGCCGTGCTGATCCTCCGCGGCCGCGAGGAGGTGTGGGCGGCGGCGGTGGACGACGCGAGCCTCGCCGCGCTCCGGGCCGCCCCCGGGCTCGACGCGGGCGAGGTCGTGGGGGTCGGCCCGTCCGCCGTCCGCCTCGCGCTGGGGACCACCGACGGAGAGGTCCGCGGCCTCGTGCCGCTGGAGCTCGGGCCCCCCGAAGGGTGGCGCTCGGGTCTCTCCCCCGCGCGCGGCGCGCCCGGCTCGGTCCTCGTCACCACCGACGCGTCGGGCGAGCGCCTGGTCGCCCGCGCGCCGATCTCCGACGGGCTCGCGGTCGCGATCGAGGCGCCGCTCGGACCGGCGCGCGACGCGGCCTTCGCGATCTCCCGGCAGGTCGTCCTCTGGTCGATCCTCGCGCTGGGCCCGCTGTTCCTCCTCGCGTGGGTGTTCTCGCGACGCGTCACCTCCCCGCTGCGGCGGCTCGCCCAGGCGGTGGTCGAGGCGCGCGGGGCCGACGTCGTGGTGCCGGGGCTGGACGACGACGAGATCGGCGACGTCGGCGCCGCGATCCGACGCATGTCGCGCGCCCTCCGCGCGCACATCGCGGGCCTGCGCTCCGTCCTGCGCTTCAGCCGCGGCGCCTCGCCCGACGACTCCCCCGAGACGGTCCTCCCCGAGCTGGCCGCGGTCCTCCTCGAGGTGCTGCCCGGCTGGCGCCTGGTGCGCGACGGCGAGCCGGTGGAGGACGCCGTGCCGATCGCCTGGGACGACGCGCGCTACGGCGCGCTGGCGCCGCCCGACGAGGCGACGCCGACCGAGCGCGGGCTCGGGGAGCTCTTCGCGCGGACCGCGGCCCGTCGCGTCCACGGCGCGGCGCTGTCCCGCGCCGCGGCCCTGGACGAGAAGCTGCGCACCCTCGGTCAGCTCGCGGCCTCGGTCGCCCACGAGATGAACACCCCCCTCGCGTTCGTGAAGGCGAACCTCCTCGCGCTCGAGCAGACGACGCGGGGCGAGGACGAGCGCGCGATGATCGAGGACGCGACGGTCGGCGTCGATCGGCTCGTGCGCATCGTGCGCGACCTCTCCGCCGCGTCCTCGGGGGGCGCGATCGCCACGCGCGAGGCCGTCTCGATGCGTGCGCTGGTGACGGGCATGATCCGCATGGCCCGCTCGCGCCGGCCCCTCGGCGAGGTGACGGTCCGGGCTCCCGACGAGGCGGTCGTCTCGTGCGATCGCGGCCGCATCGAACAGGTCGTCCTCAACCTGGTGAACAACGCGCTCGACGCCGCCGGCCCCGACGGACACGTGGAGGTGCGCGTCGAGGCGGGCCGCGACGGGGTGCGCGTCGAGGTCGAGGACGACGGCCCCGGCGTCCCGGCGGAGGTCCGCGCGCGCCTGTTCGAGGCCTTCTTCACCACCAAGGCGGCCGAGGGGACCGGGCTCGGGCTCTACATCTCCCGGTCCTTCGCCGAGGCGCACGGCGGCGGGCTGACCCTCGAGCGCTCGGAGCCGGGGCGGACCATCTTCGCCCTCACCTTGCCGCTGGGCCAGCCGGCGGACGAGCCGGTGGAGTCGCCGGACGAGGAGGCGGTGACCGAGCGCCGCGCCCGCCTGCCCCGGGTGCTGGTGGTCGACGATGACCCGCAGGTGGTGCGCGCCATGATCCGCTGGCTCAAGCGGCGCGCGGACGTCTTCGGGACGACCGATCCGCTGGAGGCGATCGCGCGCGCGTCGACCGGCCTCTTCGACCTGGTGCTCAGCGATCTCCGCATGCCCGCGATGAGCGGCGTCGAGCTCGCCCTCGCGATCCGCGAGGCGTGTGGCGACGCCGGCCCGCGCGTCGTGGTGGTCACCGGCTCGGACGGCGACATCCCCGACGACGTGCCGCACCTGCGCAAGCCGCTCGACGACGCGTCCCTCGAGGCGCTCCTCGGTGCGGAGGCCGCGTGAGGCGCGCTCTCCTCCTCGTCGCGCTGGTGACGTCGTCGAGCCCGGTCGCGCAGGGCTGCGCGCCGGCGTCGTCGCCGACGCTGTCACCGGCCAGCGTCGAGGAGGCCGAGGTCGCTCGGACGGTCTTCACGCTGAGCGGCCTCGCGCCTACCGACCATCTGCGGCGCGACGGCGCGCGGCTCGCGCTGCGCGAGGACCTCGAGGTCGAGGTCGGCGGCCAGCCGGCGACGATCGACGGCTTCGACGGGCGCGCGCTCCGCCTGCGCGTGGGTCCGCTCCCGGCGGGCCTCCACGACCTGGCCTTCGCGGGCGCCCGGGGCTTCGTGCTCGCGGGGGCGCTCCGGGTCACGCCCTCGGAGGGCGACGCGGGGCCGGACGGGGGCGCGCCGATCGTCGGCCCGGACGCGGGGCCCGACGGCGGTCCGGACGCGAGCTCGTCCGCTATGTGTCTTGCTGCGTCGAGTGCGTGTGGGTCGGCCAGCGACTGCTGCGGCGGCCGGTGCCAGCCCCTGTCCGGTGTCTCCGCCTGCGTCGACGCGGCGCGCTGCGCGAGCGCGGGCGAGGCCTGCGCGAGCGCGCTCGACTGCTGCGCGGGGGCCTGCGTGGGCGGCGCGTGCGAGAGCGGGGCGAGCTGCGCGCGGCTCGACGAGGCCTGCGACGCGGACGGCGCGTGCTGCTCGGGGCGGTGCGCGGGAGAGGTCTGCGTCGTGGGCGGCGCGAGCTGTCAGCCCGGCGGGGCCGCCTGCGTGGAGTCGCGCGACTGCTGCGGCGGGGTCTGCGCGGCCGGACGGTGCGTCGGCGACGGGCCGGCCTGCCTCGCGAGCGGAGAGGCCTGCGCCGACGACGCGATGTGCTGCTCTGGCGACTGCACGGGCGCGCGATGCAACTCTGCGCCTCTCTGTCGACCGGCGGGAGAGCCCTGCGCGAGCGACGCGGCTTGCTGCGGCGGCGCGTGCCGCGCGGGGATCTGCGCGGCGACCCTCGGCTGCGCGCCCACCCTCGAGCGGTGCGCCACGGAGGGCGAGTGCTGCACGGGACGTTGCGGTCACGTCCAGGCGGGGAGCGTCGACCGGTGCCTGCCGATCGGGGGCTGCCGGGTGAGCGGCTGGCCGTGGGCCTCCTCGCTGGGCGAGCCCTGCCAGGTCGACGCCGAGTGCTGCTCCGGTCGGTGCGAGGACACGACCGACGGCGCGAGGCGCTGTGCGCGCGACGACGAGGCCGCCTGCCGTCCCGCGGGGCAGCGCTGCGCGAGCGACGCCGCCTGCTGCTCGGGCCGCTGCGCCTCGCCGGGGGTGGGCTGGCCGGCGCGCTGCACCGATCTGAGCTGTGACCCGGCGACCGACCCGGGGTGCTGCCGGCCGGACGGCGAGCGCTGCGCGAGCCCGTCCGACTGCTGCGGCGCGGCCTGCGTCCTGCACCCCGACGGCTACCGCTGCGGGCCGCGGCCGTGAGCTCGCCGCCGCCCCTCTGCTCAAGCGCTCGCCTCGCCGGCCGTTAGGAGGTCTCGTGGACAAGGTGCTCCTCGTGGATGACGACCCTCGGATGACCCGCGTCATCGCGACCCTGCTGACGCGCCACGGGTTCGAGGTGTCGACCACCAACCGCGCGTTCGGCGTGCTCAACGTGCTCGCCGACGAGCGCCCGGACACGGTGGTGCTCGACATCAACATGCCCGGCCTCAAGGGCGACGAGCTGGTCGACCTGATCCGGGAGGACGCGTCGCTCTCCGGCGTCCGCGTGATCCTCTACTCGGGCGTCCCCGCCCACGAGCTGCGGGCCCGCGCCGAGCGGGTGCGCGCGGACGGCTACGTCCACAAGACGGACGACCTCGATCACCTCGTGCGCGCGCTCCGCGCCGCCTGACTCCGCGCCCGCGCGCCCGCGGCCTCAGTCGACCGCGCGCCGCGACGCGAGGTGCGCGACGTAGGCTTCGCGGCGGGCCGCCTGGCGACGGGCCTCCTCGGCCTCGCGCGCGCGGTGCTGAGCCCGCATCGCCGCCCGCCGCTCGGCCGCCGCGACCCGCCTCGCCTCGGCGCGCTCGCGCATCACCCGGACGACCTCGGCTCGACGCGCGCGCTCCGCCTCCGCCGCGGCCGCGCGGCGGGCGAGCAGCTCGGCGCGCTGGGCCTCGGGGCTGAGCGCGCGGAACGCGTCGCGCTCGCGCCGGGCCCGCTCCTGCGCGAGCCGGCGCTCCTCGGCTCGGGCGATCCTCGCCTGGCGCTGGCGACGCCGCTCGGCCAGCTCCGCCTCGCGCGCCGCGTGTCGTCGCTCCCGGATCCGCGCGCGCCGCGCCTCGGCCGCGATCCGCGCCTCCTCCACCGCGCGCTCCGTCGCCTCGCGCCGCGCGCGCGCCTCGTGCCGCCGCGCCCGCGCCCGGGGCTCGGCCGCCGCCTCGGCCGCGAGCCGCGCCTCGCCGCGCGCGCGCGCCTGGGCGACGAAGGCCTCGTCCATGTCGGGCGCGAAGACGTACCAGGGGAAGAGCGGCCCCTCGTCGCGGCAGCGCCGGCGATCGTCCGGCGCGCAGTAGACGCGCACGTGCATGTGGTCGCGGTGGGCCGCGCTCTCGTCCATCCGCGCGGAGACGACCCGAAAGCGGGCGATGAGCGCGTCGCTCGCCCCCGCCGCGACCGCGGCGTCGAGGAGCAGGTCCCGCAGGTGAGGCGCGATGACGATGTACTGGACGCGCGGGCGGTCGCCGAGCATCGCTGCCACCAGCGCCCAGGTGCGCGCCGCGTCGAGCCGGCAGGTCGCGTCCTCGGCCGCGCACCGGCCGTCGGCGCGGATCGCGACGAACGCCTCCTGCGCGAGCGGCTGACCGGACGCGTCGAGGTAGTAGAAGCCGATGTCTGCGTCGCGCCCCGCCTGATGCGAGAGGTGCGGGGGGAACGGCCCGCCACGCTGGCGTGACAGATCGCCGATCACGAGCGCGGGCGTCCCCGGGTGCGCGCGCTGCACCGCGCGGGTCGCGGCCTCGATCGTCTCGACCATCTCGGCGGTGCCGAAGCGCGCCGCGGGGTGGGTCGGTCGGACCCGCGGGCTCGCGGTGAGCTCGGCCGCGTCCCGGAGCCGCCCCGCGTTGGGTCGGCCCACCGACTCCGAGGCCGACTGGGCACGGGCGCGGCGCGTGAGCCCGGCCGCGGCGAGCGCGACGAGCGCGACGAGGAGGGGGGATCGAAGCACGGGGCTGGTCAATGTAGCGAGGTGACGCCAGGGTCGCGAGATCGTGGGGGCGGGCCGAGGGGCGCGGGTGCGCTACCCTCGAGCGCGATGACCGACGCGCGAGCGGAGCAGATTCTTCACGAGTGGTTCGGCGACCTCGACGAGCGCGGCCGCGCGACGTCCGACAAGGAGGCGCGCTGGTGGCGCAAGGACCCCGACTTCGACGCGTACCTGCGGCGCACCTACGAGGACGACGTGCAGCGCGCCCTCGCCGGCGAGCTCGACGGCTGGGCCGCGACCCCGCGCGGGACCCTCGCGCTGGTGATCCTCCTCGACCAGATCCCTCGCAACATCTACCGGGGCACCGGCGCGATGTACCGCGGCGACCCTCGCGCGCTCGAGGTCGTGGACGCGGCCCTCGCGCGCGGGGACGACGCGGTGCTGGTCGGGCACGAGCGCCAGTTCCTCTACATGCCCCTGATGCACGCCGAGGACCTCGCGGCGCAGGAGCGCTGCGTCGCGCTCTTCGAGCGCCTCCGCGACGAGGCGGGCATCGACGCGAAGGACTTCGCGGTGCGCCACCGCGACATCGTCGCGCGGTTCGGCCGCTTCCCGCACCGCAACGACCTGCTCGGCCGCGAGACGACGCCCGAGGAGGCCGCGTTCCTCGAGGAGCCCGGCTCGAGCTTCTGAGCGCTATCATGGGGCCGATGCGCTCGGGCCCCCGAACCTTGCCGCTCGTCCTCACCGTCGCGCTGATGGTCGGGTCGTTCCTCGCGTTCGAGGCGCTCCACGAGGCGTCGGTCCCGGGGTTCTTCCGGGGCTACCTCACGAGCCTGCTCGCCGCGCTCCTCGCGGCCGCGCTCGTCTGGTGGATGACGGGCCGCCGGCCGCGCGACGGCGCGCGGGCGCTGACCGAGCAGAAGAGCGCGCAGATCGACCGGCTCACCGACGCGCTGCTCGCGGCCCGCGCGGCCGACGGGGTGGGTGAGGCGGCGACCCGCCGCCTCGGGGACGAGCTCCAGCGCGCGGCGCGCTATCTGTCCGACGAGACGCTCGCGAAGGTCTCCGAGCACGTGCAAGACGAGCTGCAGGTCGGAGAGGGCGGCGACGCGGCCACGCTCGCGCTGATGCTCCAGTTCCGCAAGGAGCTGGGCCTCGCGCCGGAGGCGGAGACGCCGGCGATCCGCTCGCTGCGGCTCGCCCTGTCCACCCTCGCGACCCAGCGGGAGGCGATCGCCCAGGTGGCGGCGAGCGCGCGCCAGCTCTTCGGCGCGCTGCGCAAGATCGCGGCGGACGAGGAGTCGGAGTGGCGCTTCGACGAGCCGACCGAGCGGGCGGGCGCGGCCGTGATCGGCTTCGCGACGACCGACGGACTGTTCGAGGGCGAGCTCGCGATCCCGTACCCGAAGGAGCCGCGCCCGCGGGTCGAGGGGAGGCTCGAGGTCCGCACCGCGCCGCACAACCTGGTGGTCCCGGAGCGTCAGCGAGGCCTCCGCGAGGCGCTCAAGAAGCTCGGCTACGCGCGCGCCCGCTCGGCCGCGACGCGGGCGCTCGATCCGCACGACGTGTTCACGGTGGGCGTGGTCTTCGATCACCCGGACGAGCCGTACCTCAGCCGCGCGAACAACCTGGTCGACCTGCTCGACGACACCCGCGACGCGATCGACGCCGCGCTGGCGTGACCGGCGCTCGCTCGATGTTCAGCTCGGCGTCTCAGCTCGGCGTCTCAGGGCGCGCGCGCGAACGACACCAGCACGAACTTGTGCGAGCTCTTGTCTTCGACCTCGAAGCTCGCGCGCCGGGCCGGGTCGAGGGACGCGCGCACCGCCTCGCGCCGCCCGGCCTCGGTGACGACGTAGATCCGTGACGCGTCGGGGTGCCGCGCCGCCGCATCCCGCAGGCTCGCCGCATCGCCCTGCCGCTGCTGGATCACCTCGCCCGCCGTCCAGAACACCTCTCCTCGCCAGTAGAGCTGCCACGCGACGAGCGGGTCGTCGGGGCCGCGCTCCCGGTAGTAGGTCCGCGCGAGCGCGCGCTGACCCCAGTGCGGCGCCGCCGCCTCGAGGTAGGGACCCGCGAGGAACAACCAGAGCGCGCCCGCCGCGGCGACGCTCCCCGCGAGGGCGCGAGGCCAGCGGGCCGCGAGGGCCGCGGCGAGGCCGGCGAGCGCGAGGATCGCGGCGAGGGGAGGCCGCAGATCGATCGAGGGCGGCCACGGGCGGTCGTAGCGGTAGGTGACCAGCTCGAGGAAGATCGCAGGGTCGGCCGCGAGGTCGCGGGCGATCGGGACCGTGAGCGCCGCGCCGAGCAGCAGGAGGGGGCCGTCGGCGGGGGCCCGCCGGCCACGCGCGGCGTCGTCGATCCAGAGGCCGATCAGCGCGGCGAGGCCGCCGACCGCCGGCGCGACGTAGTGATGGAACCGGGTCCCGACGCCGGTGAAGAACGCGAGGCCGAGGAGCGCCCAGAGGAGCGCGACGCGACGCCACGCGGCCCGACGCGGCGGCTCCCCCGGGCGCCCCGTGATCGCCGCGCCGATCGCGGCCGGGGCGAGCGGCGTCCACGGCAAGAGGCCGTAGCCGAGCTGCTCGACGTAGTAGCGGAAGGTCTCGGTGCCGGCCTCGTTGGCGCTGTGGGCCGCGCCCGCCGCGCGCCCGAGCCAGTGGTGCCCGATGTACTCGGTGACCCACCCGACGCCGTCCTCGAGCGCCATGGCGACGTGCCACGGGCCCGCGATCACGAGCACGATGAGGAGGCCGTCCAGCGCGCGCACCCGGAGGAGCGCGCGCCAGCGCCGCTCCGCGATCACGAACCCGAGCCCGGTCAGCGCGGCGAGCGCGAGCCCGGGCGGGCCCTTGCCGAGCACGCCGACCCCGAGCAGCGCGTAGGCTGCGTAGAGGTGACCGTGCCGCGCCTCGCGCGCGGTGAACCGCCTCCAGAGCGCGACCAGCGCGAGCAGCCCGAGGAGGCCGGGCCCGATCACGAGCAGGCGGGGGTCGAGCCCGCCCGCGCCGGGCGCGGGGTGCGAGCCGAGGTGGATGGAGCCGTAGATGAGCTGTCCGCCGGCGGTGAGCACGATCGCGGCCTGGACGAGCTCGGGTCCGGTCCACCCGCGGAGGCCCCGCCCGCGGAGGATCACGCGGGCCGGCCGCGCTCCGTCGAGGAGCGCGAGCGCGAGGAGCCCGATCGCCGCGCCGGTGGTCGCGACCATCGGCCCGTCGGTGATCGCCTGTCGGGAGAGCAGCAGCGGGAGCGCGCACGTACCGTTGACGAGCAGCGCGAGCCATGCGGCGCCGCGCGACGCGAGCCGGCGGGTCACGAGGAAGAGCGCGAGAAGGCCGAGCGCGGACGCGAGCGCGAAGGGCAGCCGCGCGGCCCAGGCGGTCCACCGGGAGCCGGTGAGCTCGGGGCCGGTCCCGCCGCCCTCGGCGAGCCCGTGCGCGCGGAGGCTCGCCGCGATCAGCCACGGCGCGAGCGCGGGCTTGCTGCGGAAGCCCTCGTCGGCCCACTGGAGGCGCACCCAGTCGGCGTCCTCGAGCACGCGCCGCCCGACCTCGGCGTAGTGGGTCTCCCAGGGATCGATCAGCGTCGGCCGACCGAGGCCCGGCAGGACGATCGCCAGGGCGAGGACGAGGGCGGCGAGCGCCTCGAGGCGTGGCGCCCTCACCGCAGCTCCAGGTCGCCGACGTGGACGCGGTCGTGGGCGTCCCGCGGCCCGTCGAGCACGGGCATGTTCTGCCAGCGGCCCGGTGACCCGTGGAACAGGCCGACCCAGATCGCGTAGCGGCCGGGCGGGTGGGCGAGCCCGCCCGCGTCGAAGCGGAAGCGGTCGATCACCCGATCGCCCGGGAGCCAGCGCGAGGTCGGGCAGACCCCGTTGACCGGGTCGTGATCCGCCTGGACGCGGGCGCCGGGGCCGTCGACGTGGACGAACACGCGGAGGTCTCGGCCGATGGGCGCGCGCACCCGCAGGTGGAGCGCGGCCGCGACCTCCGCGCCTCTGCGGACCGAGCGGGGCGCCTCGAAGTGAAGCACGTCGACTTGCGCCAGGCGGGCGAGCGGGCGTGGCGCCGGCGGGCCCGCGAAGATCACCCCGCGCAGGGGGTCGCGGTCGCTCGGGCCGGGCCGGTTCGACAGCAGCAGCAGACGCGCGTCGGCGCCGGGGACGTGCAGCGCCCGGCCCGCTGCAGCCGCGCGTATCGCGCAGCGCTCCGCCCTCGGGGCGACCGCGTAGCGGGGCTCGGGGGCGTCGAGGAACGCGGCGAGCGCGGCCGGGCTCGCGAGGCGCGAGGGGGTCGGGCCGTCAGGCCGCCAGCGCGCGGCGCGTCCCTCGGACACCCCGATCACCGCGAGGGGCGCGCCGCCGGGCAGCGCCGCGAGGAGATCGCCGTGGCCGAGCTGGGCGGAGAGCGCGGGGGTGAGGCCGTGCGCGATCGCGAGGCCGGCGAGCGCGCTGAGCCGCGCCGCGCCGATCCCGACTCCGCGGCCGCGCACCGCCGCCCACGCGAGCGCCGCGAAGAGGAGCCCGAGTGCGCCCATCCCGCGCCACGCGCCCGGTCCGTCGGGGAGCGCGATCGGTGCCGCCGCGGCCTCGACGATCCCATCGAACGATCGCCACACGTCGAGCGCGATCACCGCCGCGCCCGCGACCGCGAGCAGACCGCCGCGTCGGAGCGCGGGGGTCGGACGGGTGAGGGCGACCCCGACGAGGATCGCGGCCGGCACGAAGCCGCTCCGGCCGTCGCCGAGCCACGGATCGAGGGCGAGCCAGGTCACGATCGCGGCGCAGGCCCGGTGCCGGCGCGCCCGCCCGAGCGCGGCGAGCGCAGCCAGCGGGACGACGGCGGCCCAGGGGAGCGCGCCGTAGACCGCGGGCTCGAGGGCCTGCGCCCAGGGCGCGTCGGGGGGATTCCCGGCGAGGCCGCCGGCGCCCGCGTGCGCGACGGCGAGCGCGAGCCCGGCGGCGAGGATGGAGACACAAGCTGCGTGTGCGGTCCGCCCGTTCGGCGGCGGCGCCACGAGCGCGACGAGGGCCGCGGTGGGTGGCCCGATCGGCGCGTCGAGCCACCCGAGCCCAACCGCCCCCGCGCTCATCAAGGCGAGGTCGAGGGCGCGCCCCCGTCCGCGGCCGGGCAGGCGCGCGCCGATGGCGCCGACGACCGTCAGGCTCGCGGCGAGGGCGGGCGCGAGCGAGGCCGCGACGAGCCGCCCCCGCAGGCCGATCGCGGGCATGGCGACGACCACGCAGGCCGCGAGCACCGCCGCGCGCCGCCCTCCGACCAGGCTCGCGCCGCGCGCGACGAGCAGGAGGATCGCGCAGCCGATCGCGGCCTGGACCAGACGTGGTCGCGCGCCTTGGGCCGCGTCGAGCTCGACCGGATCCCAGAGCGCGTGCTGCTCGACCGCGAGGAGCAGGACGGCCGCGCCGAGCGCGAGCACGAGCGCCGCCGCCACCGTGTCGCGGCGAGCCAGGGGGCTCAGATGCACGAGGGCCTCCGGGGACCGGGTGAGGGAGCGCAGGTCGCGCGGATCGACGAGCGCGCGGCTCGGGTCGAGGGAGCGTGGGATCGAGGCGCGGCGCCCGCCGGTCCCGGCGACGCGGCGGGGCTGTTGCTAGGGGTCGACGGAGCCGTCGCGCGGGACGCCTCCGTCGAGCGCGCGGGCGTCGACGTGAGGGGGCGCGGAGGGCGAGGTGCGCTCCGCGGTGACCGTGCCCAGCAGCAGCAGGATCGAGGCGGCGGCGGCGACGATCGCGAGGGCCCACCCGGCCGCGCTCGGCCGCGCCCGGGGCTTCGCCTCGGCGACCTCGAAGAGCGCCTCCTCCATCCGCGCCTCCTCCTCGAGCCGGGCCGCGCACGGACCGCAGCGGGCGAGGTGGGCCTCGAGCGCGGGCGCCGAGTGGCCCGTCTCGAGCCAGGCGCGGATCTCCGCCGCGTCGGGGTGGCCTCTCACGACCCCTCCTCGAGCGCGGCCCGCAGCGTCTTGCGGACCTCGCACACGATCTGGCGGACGCGCTGCACCGAGAGCCCGAGCTCCTCGGCCACCTCGGCGTGGCGCACCCCGGGCTCGGCGTAGAGGCGCTCGAACACCCGCCGCGCCGTCGGCGGGCAGCCCTCGAGGACAACCCGCGCCCGGGCGAGCCGGTCGCGGTCCACGATGCGCTCGAAGGTCGTGGCGTCGGCCGGTGGCTCCACCTCGTGGACGGGGAGGTGCGGCCGACGCGAGCGCGCGCGCCGATTCTCTTCGGCTGCGAGGAACAGCGCCTGGCGGATGGCGAGCCCCGGGAGCGTGAGGTTGCGCAGACGCCCGGCGCGCTGTTGCACGATGAGGCGGGCCCACGCGTCCTGGCAGAGGTCGCGCGCCCGATCCACTCGGACCCCGCGGGCGAGCAGGGCGACGAGGACTCGACGCTGGTGCAGCCGGAACAGCGCGTCCCACGCCGCCGCGTCGCCCTCGAGGGCGGCCTCGCAGAGCTCGGGCTCGGTGCGTGCGCGCGCGCCGCCGAGGAGCGCGAGCCTGGTCCAGGTTGTGCCGAGGGCGGTCATCCGGGGTCGGGGGGACAACGGGAGCAGGCCCCGTTCCATATCGGAGAACCCGACGAACCGCGTGGTGACCGACCGACTGGTGCGCGCGTACGCCCGGCTCGCTACCATCGGACACGCCATGACGTACCCCCTCCGCCCCCTCCTCGCCCTGGCCAGCACGTACCCCCTCCGCCCTGTCCTCGCCCTGGCCAGCGCGCTCCTCCTGCTCACCGCTTGTGACGACGGCGCGGGCGGCGACGCGGGCCCGCCGATCCCCGGCGTCGACGCCGGCCCGGTGCCCCCGGGGGTCGACGCGGGCTCGCCGGGCAGCTGCAGCCCGGCGCCGATGGCCTGCGCCGAGATGGCGGTCGCGGACTTCCCCGTCGACCTGATGGGGCGGAACGACCGCGGCGCGACCGACGACTTCGGCGGCTCGATGTGTGGTTCGGGGCGCGGTGGCATGGGCGGGACCGGCGCGACCGACGTGGCCTACCAGTTCACCGCGCCCTCGGCCGGGCTCTACGAGTTCAGCACCGTGGGCTCGGCCTACGACACCGTGCTCTCGATCCGTCAGGGCTGCGACGGAGCCGAGATCGCGTGCAACGACGACCTGGCTCAGGGCAGCCAGCAGTCGGTCGTCGAGGTGCAGCTCGAGGCCTGCGAGACCGTCCTCGTCGTGGTCGACGGCTACAACACCAACGCGAGCGGCGCGTTCCGCCTCCAGGTCACCGCGCGCGAGTCGCTCTGCGAGGACGGCGACGACAACGACGGCGACGGCCTCATCGACATCGCCGACCCGGACTGCAGCTACCTCGCGTGCATCACCGAGGGCGACTGGGACATGAGCTGGGCCGAGCGCGAGTGCGAGGTCCTCCGTTACACCAACGAGGCCCGCGCGGTCGGCCACAACTGCGACACCCGCGGCAACTTCGGCCCGACCGGCCCTCTCGAGATGGACGAGGTGATCCGCGTCGCCGCGCGCGGCCACGCCCTCGACATGGGCGAGCAGGACTACTTCGACCACGTCAGCCTCGACGGCCGCGAGTTCTCCGACCGCATGCGCAACGCCGGCTTCGACGGCGCCTTCCCCTGGGGCGAGAACATCGCGACCGGCCAGCGCAGCGCCCGCGAGGTCGTCGACGGCTGGCTCGACAGCGACGGTCACTGCGCGAACATCATGAACCCCGAGTACCACGTCATCGGCATCGGCTTCGCCCTGGTCGAGAGCTCCCGCTACGGCGAGCAGTGGGTCCAGAACTTCGCCGGCGGTCACTGAGCTCCGGGTCGGACGAGGCTCCGGGTCGAACGGCCGCCTCGGAGCCCCGCCCGCTCCCCCGCGTCGGAGTCCGCCCGGCCCGGCCCCGCGCCCCAGGCGCCCGTACCCGGACGAGCGTCGCGAAGTCCGCCCGCGTCGGAGTCCGCCCGGCGCCCGCGCCCCAGCGCCCGTACCCGGACGAGCGCAGCGAAGTCCGCCCCGCGTCGGAGTGCCCCCGGCCCGGCGCCCGCGCCCCAGCGCCCGTACCCGGACGAGCGCAGCGAAGTCCGCCCCGCGTCGGAGTGCCCGTGGCCCGGCGCCCACGCCCCAGCGCCCGTACCCGGACGAGCGCAGCGAAGTCCGCCCCGCGTCGGAGTGCCCGTGGCCCGGCGCCCCAGCGCCCGTACCCGGACGAGCGCAGCGAAGTCCGCCCGTCGGCTGCGTAGGGAGGTCCGCCCACGGCGCCGAAGGCGCCGATGTCGGGAGGGGGGGCCCCATTCGGATTCACTCCGAATGGGGGGGAGGGTTTGCGTCAAACCCTCCCAGCCAACCCCGAGCGGGCCCCATTCGGATTCACTCCGAATGGGGGGGAGGGTTTGCGTCAAACCCTCCCAGCTAAAACAGCGTGATCCGGTCGATCTCGAACCACCCGTCCGACGGCGCGAGCGTCGCGTCCAGGAAGTCGACCACCGGGTCGATGCGCAGCCCGTAGATCGTCCCGCGCCAGGGCTCGTTCGGCGCCATCGGCATCTGGGTCAGGTCGATGACCACGTCCTGGTAGGCCGCGCCGAGGAACACGCCCGGCTCCGTGAAGCTCCGCCGCGTGTCGACCCCGCCGAAGTTGTTCGACCAGAAGAGCGTGACGTCGTCGTTGCTGTACGCGTTGCTGGTGCGCACGCGGACGAGCATCCGCGTGAAGCGCCGCGCGTCGATCCCGCTCATCGGGTTGCCGGTGTCTCGCGGCACGGCGTAGGTGACGCGCGCGTCGGTGCCGGCGGCCAGCGTGTCGAGCCGCAGCGCGCCGCCGCTCACCGTCATCGTCGGCGTCGCGCCGGTGTCCTCGACCGCCCAGCCCTCGGCGTCGCCGTCGCGCTCGAAGGTCCACTCGTAGACGTCGTTGCCCACCACGCTCCACTCCTCGAGCTGCGCGCCCGTGTCGAGCAGCGCGCGGAGGCGGATGGTCGGGTAGACCATCGGGTCGACGTACCAGAGCTGGATGGTGCGCGCCGTGTTGCCGGTCGAGTTGCCCGGCAGGACCGTGTCGGGGATCAGCGCGCCCGCGTCGTCGAGCACCTGGATCCGGATGGTCCCGGTCCCCACGACGTGGACCTTCTCCCAGAACAGCGCGCCCCCGAAGGTCGAGAAGTGGATCGGCACGCTCGTCATCTGCGCGCCCGAGGACGGGAGGGCGTAGCTGAGGTCGAACGACCAGGTGTTCGAGAGCCCGCTGCAGCCGCCCGAGTCGACGCCGCTCCGGGTCGTGAACCCGATCTGCACCGAGCCGTCGTCCACGAAGCGCCCCACGTCGCTCACCGCGAACGTCGACGACGCCGTGCCGCAGGTGCGCGGGTCGTGCGTCCCGATCGTCGTCCCGTCGATGCGGACCGACGCGCACTCGTTGCTCGAGCAGCCGCTGTCGAAGTCGGCCTGCGCGGTGACGCGGAGGCTGCCGTTGATCACCAGGCCGCCGGTCGGCATCGCGCCCGTCGTGACGGTGCGGGTCGCCCCGTTGAACGCCACCGTGCTCGAGCCCGTCACGTGGATCATCCCGCTGGTCGGCGCGACCGCGTCGCCCGCGACCGTCACGCCGAGCAGCTCGTTCATGAGGAACTGGTCGTCCTCGGTCTGCCGCCAGACGTTCGGGTACTCGTGGGTGCTCAGCACCTCGAGCGCGTTCGGCTCGCTCCACGCGCTCCAGCGGAAGTCCGAGTTGTCCTTCGAGCGCACGCGCCAGTAGTAGATGCCGTCGGTCAGCGCGGCGGTCGGCGTGAACGTCGTCATGTTCGTCTCGCCGGTCGTCATCGGCGCCGGGAACGACGGGTCCGTGTCCCACTGCATCTCGTAGGTGATCGGGTCGAAGTCCGCGTCGAAGCTCCGCCAGCCGAAGGTCGGCGTCGTGTCGGTCGTGAGCTGACCGTTGGTCGGCGTCACGAGCTCCGGCACGGTCGGCGGGGTGTTCCACTCGGGCATGTCGATGTCGTCGATCCACACCTCGAAGCGCGGCGGGTGCATCGTCGAGACGAAGGCCGAGCGGTTGAACTCGAAGCGGAGCACGCGGTCGAGGCCGCCCGCGCCGGTCGCGGTCACCGGCGCCGACACCATCTGCCATCCGGTCTGGCCGGTGATCTCGCGCTGCATCACGCCGTCCACGTAGAAGCGGAAGAAGTGCTCCGCGTCCTCGAGGTCGGTGCGCACCCAGAAGCTCACCGTCGTGTCGCGGCGCACCGAGAGGGGAACCTCCACCGCGCTCACGCCGGTCGACGGATGGATGCGGCTCGTGCGCATGCAAAACGCGCCCGCGTGGCAGCTCGCCGCGGCGGTCTCGATCTCCCAGTCGTTGGCGCCGTTCATGTTGCTGAACGCGTAGGGGAAGCGGCTGAAGTCGCCCGTCTCGAAGTCCTCGTCGGCCATGAAGCTCGGGGTCGTCGGGATGCAGACGTGCGGGGTCGCGGCGAGGTCGCACGCGCCCGAGGTGCAGTCGGTCGAGTCCACGCAGACGTCGCCGTCACCGCAGCGCGCGCAGTAGAGGCCGCCGCAGTCGACGTCGGTCTCGTCGCGGTTCTGGATCAGGTCGGTGCAGGTGGGGCCGCCCGGGTTGACGCAGAGCATCGTGCCGGTGGAGTCGCAGGTGCCCGTCCGGCAGTCCGACGCCATCGTGCACTCGCGCCCGTTCGGGCAGGCGAGGCAGTCGGACCCGCCGCAGTCGACGTCCGACTCGGCGCCGTTGCGCGCGCCGTCGTCGCAGGTGCCCATCTGGACGCAGACGTTGTGGTTGCAGTACGGGGCGGTGCAGTCCGCAGCCGACGCGCAGCCCTGGCCGTCCATGCACGGGCCGCAGCTCCCGCCGCAGTCGACGTCCGTCTCGGTGCCGTTCTGCACGCCGTCGCTGCACGAGGCGCTCATCGGGGCGCAGCGCCCGCCGTCGCAGAAGCCGGTCGAGCAGTCGCTCCCCGCGCCGCAGCGCTGGCCCACGCCGCACGCCGGACAGGCCGCGCCGCCGCAGTCGACGTCGGTCTCGTCCTGGTTCTGCATCGCGTCGGTGCAGGTGCCGGGCTCGGGCTCGCAGGTCCCGGCGTTGCACATTCCGGAGCGGCAGTCGTCGTTGCCGACGCAGCGCGCGCCGACCCCGCAGCCTTCGCAGGTCGCGCCGCCGCAGTCGATGTCGGTCTCATCCTGGTTCTGCGCGCGATCGGTGCAGGTCGGGGTGTCCGCGGTCACGCAGATCCCGTTCACCGTGTCGCAGTTCCGGCTGTCGCAGTCCGCCGCGAGCGCGCAGCCCTGACCGAGCGCGCAGGCGTCGCACCGGATGCCGCCGCAGTCGACATCGGTCTCGTCCTGGTTCTGCGCGCCGTCGTCGCAGGTGCCGGCGCCGGCGCTGCACACCGCGGGCTCCGAGCTGTCGTCGCAGCTGCGCCCCTCGGCCGCGCAGTCGAGGCCGCTCGTCCAGCCGAGGCAGCCGGTGGACGACACCGCGCAGGCCTCGATGACGTCCCCTGCGCAGCGGGTCTCGCCCGCCGTCTCGCAGGGGCTGGCGCAGCCCTCGCCCGCGTCGTCGGTGCCGCCATCGACGGGGTCGCCCGCCGCACATCCGCTCGCCAGGGCGAGCGCGACCAACAGAGAAGCCGAGATACGTCGCATCGAAGAGTCCTCCACAGCAGCCCCTTCTACGGCCCCGCGAGGCCCTCCTTCCTCGCGATGTGCGCTGCGTGCGTCGGCCGACGC
>JAUHXR010000481.1 GCA_030426845.1 Polyangia bacterium
GTCCGGCTCGCGATCCAGGCGCGTGGGTCCACCATCGAGACGAGCAGGGGCACGGCCTCCTCGGGCGCGCCCAGCGCGTCCCCGTCCCGCGCGCCCACCACCCAGACGCGATCGCCGCGGCGCACCTCGACCTCGAGATCGCGCGCGAAGCCCTTGTACTTGCTCGCCGCCGGGAGGGCCTCGTCGAACGCCTCGGCCGAGCCGCCCACCGCCTCGGCGCCACGCGCCGCGTCGTGCCAGACCTCGCTCCGCACGGGATCGGCGGGCGCGATCTCCACGTCGCCCTCGGCCGTCCGAACCGCGCCGCCGAGCACCTCGAACGACTGCGGCCCGTCGGTGAAGAGCATGGTCGGCGGCCCGCCGCTCGTGACGGCGCGCCCGAGCTGGTGGATGCGGCGCACCGCGAAGCGGTCGCCCTCCCCCGCGCGCACGACCTCGCCATGGACGAGCCCGCCGGAGTCCGCCATCGCGCGCAGCCGACGGCCGAGCCGGCGCAGCCCCTGGAGCTGCTTGAACGCCGCGGCCATCACGAGGCCCGCGTTGAGCCACAGGATGCCCAGGGCGAGCGCGCCCATGATCTCGCGAGTCAGCACGCGGCCTCAGGAAGCGATGGCCTCGGCCTCGGCCTCGGCCTTGCGCGCGTCGCGCGTCGCGAGATCGATCCGCTCGGCGTCGCGCTCGGCCGCCGCGACGTCGACGTCCTCGGGGCGCCGGAAGTTCAGCACGAAGGTGCGCAGCAGGTACCTCACCATGCTCGGCTCATCGAGGCGCGGGTCGATCCGCGGGCGGCACTCGCGCGCGTGCGCCTCGGCGAGGACCGACCAGTGCAGCCCCGCGCGGTTGTGATGGATGGTGTGGTAGCCGTTGTTGCACATCACCCAGTTGAAGAAGCGGCCGACGAAGTTGCGCGAGTGGTTCCACTCGCTCGTGACGTCGCAGCCGTCGTGCTGGATGAGGTTGATGCGGAGGATGCCGCGCGCGCCCCAGAGCTGGGGCAGCACGATGAAGAACAGCGCCGTCCAGAAGTCCCAGACCAGCAGCACGCCGGTCAGGCCGAAGGCGAAGACCTGCTCCGCGAGGTACTGACGACGGAAGTCCTTCTGCCGAGTCGTCCGGGCCCAGCGCCCCACCCCGTTGAAGGTGTTGGGGCCCACCACGTTCGGGAAGTGGATGAGGTTGAGGAGGTGCCACCGGAAGCTGACGTTGTCCGGCGCGGCCCAGTCCGGCTGCCCGTCGTCGTCGAAGTGGTGATGCACGAGGTTGTGCGAGGCGATGTTCGCCGAGGCCGGGTAGAGCGCGCCGAAGCTGAGCACGCCGCGGAACAGCCGGTTGAGGCGCTTACTGCGGAACACGCCCTTGTGGAGGTGGTTGTGGATCACCACCGCGTTCAGGAACGAGAGGTAGCAGGCCCCTAGAAAGCAAACCGGGTTGCGCGCCGCGGGGACGAAGAACATCCCGAACAGGAGCGCCCAGTACAGCGCGACGATGCCGAGCTGACGGTAGTCCGCGGTGTTGTGGAGCAGCCAGTCACCCCTGGCGGACCGCCCGCTGGCGAGCTCCGGCTTGGCGATCGACGCCATGGCCCACACCCACGCGACCTAGGCGGTCGCGTGGGCCTCCTCGTCCTCGCCGTCCGCGGGCTCGTCCGACTCCCCCTGCTCGGCGCGCCGGCGAGCCAAACGCTTGGCGCCCTTCATGGGGTTGAAGAGCATCGCGAGGCGGTGGTGGGTGCCGTGGTAGTAGATGCCGAAGAAGATCCGGTTGCCGAGCCAGTACCACCCGTAGTCGAGGTCGGCCGGCGCGATCTCGGTGTCGGGGCGGTGCGCGTTGTGGCCGGCCCAGTTGAAGTGGATGACGAAGAGCGCCGCGCCGACGAACGCGGGCAGGTACAGCAGGAAGAAGCCGCCCGGACCGAAGAGCAGGAAGAAGAAGAACACGATGCACGCGCCCGACACGAACGAGAGGCGCGCGCGCCAGCGCTCGTAGCGCCGGGTCTCGGGCGAGTCGCCGTGGTTGTCGTAGTACTCCTGGCGGAGCTGCAGCTCGACGTTGATCAGCGTGTTCAGGGCGAAGCGCCAGTAGCCGCGCTCGGCCGGGTGCGGGTCGCGCTCCGGGTCGTCGGAGTAGCGATGGTGGCGCCGGTGAACGATCTCCCACGACGCGAACTTCGTGAGGACGAGGACCCCGCAGAGCTCACCCACGACGCGGTTGATCGCCTTGGGGAAGTTCCCGTGCGACGCGTTGTGGATGAACACGTGCGCCATGATCATCACGTAAGCGGCCACGGGCAGCAGCGCGAGCATCCAAGGCTCGAAGCGCGGCAGTAGGCCGTGGAAGCCCGACTGGATGAGGATCAGCGAGCCCACCAGCGCGAGCACGGCGTAGAACGAGTCGTACCAGAGGTAGAACGTGGGGCTGCGCCGGAACTGAGCAAAGGGCAGAGAGGTAAGAGATGCGGTGATCGCGCTCACGCGGAACTCCATCGCTGGCAGGGACGACTCGCGCCCCGTATTGCACGGGCTGCGCCGCCGGGAGCGAATCGGACATATTCCATTTCAGGCGCCATTTCCAGTGGATGGCGGGAGCTGACTCTCACCGCGGGGCGGAACGCGGGTTCACGTCCGTGACGCGCTGGCACGACCGAGGCACCGAGGGGCGCGTCACCGGATCACCCGTTCAGCGGACGAGGCGGACCAGCCGGTCGAGCAGGCCGGGGGCGATCCGGGCTACGCGGTGGAGCGCGCGGCTGCGCAGGTCCACGAGCTGGATGAGGCCCGGCGTGTCGAGCTCCGCGAAGTAGGCGTCGACGATCTCCTCCGCGCTGAAGAGCGGCGAGAGCCGGTAGATCGGCGGCACGCGCGGCAGCTGACGGACCATCGGGGTGTCGCCGGGCGGCGGGCAGAGGGCGCGCACGTCGACCCCCGTCCCCGCGAGCTCGTCCCGAAGCGCCTGCGCGAAACCGACGACCGCGAACTTGCTCGCCGAGTAGCCCGCGAGCTCGGGGAAGCCGCGGAGGCCCGCCACCGACGCGACGAGGGTGAGCGTGGCTCGGCCGCCCGCCGCCGCGGCGCGCAGCGACGGGAGCGCGGCCTGCGCGACGTGGACGCTCCCGAGGTAGTTCACCTCGACCATCCGCCGGTAGTCGGCCGGCGAGACTTCCTCGGCCGGGCCGACCGCGAGCACACCTGCGGAGTGGAAGACATGAGCGATCCGGCCGACCGCCGCCTCGCCCTGGGCCACCGCCGCATGCACCGCCGCCGGATCGGTCACGTCGACCGTCACCGTCGCGAGCGGTCCCGCGAGCGCGGAGGCGAGCCGGACGAGCCCCTCCGCGTCGCGATCGAGGGCGACGACCGGCGTCCCCGATCGCGCGAGCCGCGCGCAGACCTCACGCCCGAAGCCGCTCGCGGCGCCGGTGACCAACCAGGCGCCCTTCGCCCGCCGACGTCGTCCCCACACGCAGGCCATCCTACTACCTCCGCTCCGAAGCTCGGGTGCACGCCGGCCCTCGCGCCCGAGCTCGGGCAGCGAGCTCCTCGAGACGGCGGTTGCGCGCGCTTGTTGCCGCGCGGGCGCGCGCCTACCCTTCGCGCCCATGCCCCTGAGCCCCGGCATCCACTACCTGACGCCCACCGTGCCGATCCACGTGCTGGACGCGCCGGAGCCTGGCCCGGTCGCCCTCATCCAGGCGGGCATCCACGGCGACGAGATCGCGGGCGTCCACGCGCTCGAGGAGCTGCTCGAGGCAGGCCTGCACCCCCAGCGCGGCCGGCTCCTCGTCGTCCCGACGATGAACCGCCCCGCGTACCGCGCCCGTCAGCGCGCCGCGCCCGGCGGCCTCGACCTCAACCGCTGCTTCCCCGGCGACGCCGGCGCGCCCGAGCGCGAGCGGCGCCTCGCCCGCCGCTTCATGGACCTCGTGCTCGACGAGCGCCCCGCCCTCGTGGCGACCCTGCACGAGTCGATGAAGCGCTACGACCCGGCGGTCACGCCCTCGTTCGGCCAGACGCTGGTCTACGGGGTCGACCCCGTCCCGCCGCTCGTCACGCGCGCCGTCGCGCGGCTCAACGACGCGCGCCAGAGCGAGCAAGAGGCGTGGTCGCCGCTCTACTACCCGGTGGCGACCTCGTCGACCGAGGTGATCGTCGACGCGATCGGCTGCGTCGGGATCTGCGTCGAGACCTGGATGGGCTTCGAGGAGGCGCGGCGGATCGAGATGCAGAAGGAGGTCGTCGCCATCCTCCTCGACGAGATCGGCGTCCTCGGTGAGATGAACGTCAAGAGCTTCGGAGGTGAGGCGTGACCGAGCGCTGGTTCGGGCAATTCCCGCGGACGCGTATGCGCCGCAACCGCCGCGACGACTGGTCGCGGCGCCTCGTGCGCGAGCACACCCTCACCGCGGACGATCTGATCTGGCCGTGCTTCGTCGCCGAGGGCGCGGGTGAGCGGACGCCCATCGGGTCGATGCCGGGAGTCGAGCGGCTCACGATCGATCTCCTGGTCGAGCAGGCCCAGCGGGCGGCCGAGGCGGGGGTCCCCGCGGTCGCGGTCTTCCCGGTCACCGACCCGAAGGACAAGAGCCCCGACGGCGAGGAGGCGTTCAACCCCGACAACCTCGTGTGCCGCGCGGTCCGCGCGCTGCGCGAGGCGGACGCCGGCGTCGGGATCATCTGCGACGTCGCGCTCGACCCG
>JAUHXR010000482.1 GCA_030426845.1 Polyangia bacterium
CGACGGCCGTTCGGCGTGGTCAGACGTGACGAGGCGATGCTCAGGCATCGTCGAGGAGCGGCTGGCCGCGCCGGACGGCTGTCCCGCCCGTGATTTGCGGCGGTTTCAAACCGATTGGCGCTCTAGCGCGTCCAGCCGGCGGCGGCGCAGGCGTCGAGCGCGCGAGGCAGGCGCGCGGCCCAGGCCGCCTCGTCATGGGTCGCGCCCGGCTCGTGCCAGTGGAACAGGTCCACCCCGTGCGCGTAGCCGAGCGAAGCGAGCCGGTCGCGGAGCTGGGACGTGGTACAGAAGTTGTCGCGATCGGCGCTGTCCTCCTGCACGCCGTCCCCGTCGGTGTCGAGGCAGACGCCGCCTCCGCCGCTGTCGAGGTAGATCGGGACGGGCCCGTGGGCGGTCCAGCGCCGCACGAGCGCGTCGTCCCCGGCCCCGGCGTAGGCGCCCCAGCCGAGGGTGGGGCTCATGGCGATGGCGCAGCCGAGCGCGGTAGGGCGGCTCATCGCGAGGTAGAGGGTGACGAGCCCGCCGAGGGACGAGCCGCCGACCGCGAGGCGTTCGGGCGCGGGGCTGAGCCCGTAGCGCGCCCGCAGGAACGGCAGCGCCCGGGTGAGCGCGAGGTCGAGGTACGCGTCCGCGCGCCCGCCGCCCGGCCCGGCGCCGAGATCGTCCGGCGCGTGGGTGTAGGCCTCGAGCCGATCGGGCCCGGCGTCGATCGCGAGCACGACCACGTCGTCGAACGCGGGGACGTCCACCGCCTCGTCCGCCCGCCAGCCGCCGTACGGAGCGTCCGGGTGGAAGACGTTTTGCCCGTCGTGCAGCAGGAGCACCCGGGCGCGCGCCGCCTCGGCCGAGCGGGGGACGAAGCCGGCCGGGAGCAGGGCCCGGAGCGTGCGCGGCGCGAGCTCCGGCGAGCGCAGCCCGACGAAGCGCTCGCGGTAGGCGAGGCGCTGCGGAGGCGCGACGTAGCCGAGCTCACCGTTCTCGTCGAAGGCGTAGGCCGTCGCCTCGGGCGGCGCCCGGTAGATGCCCGGCTCGCCGTACCACTTGTAGCCGGCCCCGGCCGGGTAGCGGTCGACCTCGAGGACGGCCCAGTAGAACGCGCCCGCCCGCGCCGCCGGGTGGGCCGCCGGATCCCAGCCGTTGAGGTCGCTGACGAGCGAGACCCCGGCCGGCGCGCCGTCCCAGCGGGTGACGAAGAGCCAGCGTGAGCCGTCGCGGAGCGGCCAGCCGGCCGTCCAGGCGACCTCTCGAAGCACCTCGTCCCGGTCGGCGTCGGTCGCGCCGGGCGCGGAGAGGCGGGCCACCACGTCGTCGATCCCCGGCGCGCTCGGGCCCGCGTCGCCCGGGCCGCCGTCCCACGGTCCCGCGTCCTCGGGCCCGCCCGCGTCGCTGGGCCGACCCGCGTCGTGACCGCCGCCGTCGACCCGTGCCCCTGCGTCCGTCGCGCCCGCGTCGGTCTCCGCTCCGGGGTCGCAGCCGAGCAGGGCGACGGCGGCGAGGGTGACGAGCGCGCGCATCGGCCGTCTATAGCAGGGCCCCGAGGGGCCGGTGAGTCGGCGTCGACTTTGACTCGCCGGCCGCGCGGGCTACGTTCGGCGCGCATGCGCGACGGGGCCCGATCTACAGACGTGCAACGTCGGCGCCCGCTGCGCCGCGAGGACGAGCTGCCGGCGAACGAGGACTTCCTTTTCCACCTCTCGCGCGGCAGCGAGCTGCTGATGCAGAACCGTGTGGTCGAGGCCAAGGAGGAGCTCGAGACCGCCCTCTCGCATCGTCCGCGCGACGCGCAGAGCCAGGATCTGCTCGCGGGCGTCTACTTCCGTCTCGGGGTCTACCCGACCGCGATCCGCCTGTGGCGCTCGCTCCTCGAGGACTTCCCCGACGACGCGATCCTCCACGTGAACGTGGGGCTCGCGCTGTTCAAGACGGGGCAGCCCCACGAGGCCAAGGCGCACCTCGAGCGGGCCCTCGAGCTCGACCCGGACCACGCGCGCGGGTGGGGCTACCTCGGGCTGGTGCTGTGGCGGCTGGGCAAGCTCGACTCGGCGCGCGAGGCGTTCCTCCAGGGCGGCCAGCTCTCGATGGCGCGGCGGATGGAGGGCCTGAGCAGCGCGGGCGAGGTGCGC
Organism: Polyangia bacterium; assembly: GCA_030426845.1. Lineage (GTDB taxonomy): Bacteria > Myxococcota_A > Polyangia > Polyangiales > Sandaracinaceae > JAUHXR01. The sequence goes on from JAUHXR010000482.1 coordinate 2,124, forward strand.
GCTCCGGTGGCCGAGCCGGCCGAGGACGCCGAGTCGCCGGTGCCCGCGCGCGACGTGAGCGCGATGCGGGACGCGGCCACGGAGGCGGAGCACCGCCTCGCCGAGGCGCCGGTGTCTCTCTCGATCGAGCGCGAGCGCCCGGCGGTCGGCCGGGGCGGCTCGTGGCAGGTGCTCGAGACCGGCGCCGACAAGGTCCCGCGGGCGCGCCGCGCGAGCCGCCCGGTGGTGGCGCTCGGCCCGCCGCCCCTCGGCGCGGTGGCCGAGACCTGGGCGGTGGAGCTGCCGGCCGACACGCCCCTCGCGGTGGGCGCGGAGGGCGAGCTGCTGATCCAGTCCGAGGGCGCGGTCCACGCCCGGATGGAGGGGGTCCGCGCGGTCCGCGGGACCGTCAAGACCGACCTCGTGCGCCGCCGCTACCGCGGGCGCGCGCCGCGCGAGGTCCTGGGCGGAGACGTCGAGCCGATCCGACGCTGGCACGGCCCGGTGGCCGCGGTCCTGTCGGCGCCGCCGGGGCGTCGGTTCCACGCGCTCCGGGTCTCGAGCGCGCACCTCTACGTCCGCGAGGAGTACGTCGCGGCGTTCGACGATCGCGTCGGCTACGAGTCCGGTCGGCTGCCCCTCGCGGGCCAGGAGGCGGTGCTCCTCTCGTTCCAGGACGAGGGCGTCGTCGTGCTGCGGCTGCCTCGTCGCCCGAGCGGGCTAGAGGTCCGCGCCGACGTCGAGGTGCGGGTCGATCCGTCCGCGCTGGTCGGCTGGACGGGGCGGCTCTTCCCGGTCGAGGTCGAGGATCCGGAGCCCGCGTCGGTGTGCCTCGGGTTCAAGGGCCAGGGGATCGTGCTGGTCACATGACCGCCGATCCGGAGGTCGCCGCCGAGGGCGCCGTCGCCGAGGGCGGGGCGGGCGAGCCGGGACCGTCGCGGTCCGCGCCACCCCCGGCGTCGGCGCGCAAGGCGCGTCGCCGGAGCATCTTCGAGGACGCGGTCAACCTCCCCAACCTCCTCACCTTCCTGCGCATCGCCCTGATCCCGGTGGTGCTCTGGTTCATCGCGATCGGCACGCCGCGCGCGAGCTTCTGGGCCGCGCTCGTCTACGGCGTCACCGCGGTCACCGACTTCCTCGACGGCTGGCTGGCCCGACGTCAGGGCCTGGTGAGCGTGCTGGGGAAGTTCCTCGATCCGCTCGCCGACAAGCTCCTCGTGATGGCCGTCCTGGTGTTCCTCGTGCACCTCGGCCACGTGCCCACCTGGGTGGTGATCCTCCTGCTCGCGCGCGAGCTCTCGATCACGTCGCTCCGCGTGATCGCGATGAGCGAGGGTGTCGTCATCGCGGCCGGCAAGTGGGGCAAGGACAAGACCGCGCTCCAGATGGTCGCGCTGCTGATGCTGATCGTGCATCACCCCTACGAGCTGAACTTCGGCTTCACCGTCCTGCGCGCGTCGTTCAACACGATGGGCCTCTACCTCCTCTATCTCAGCCTCTTCTTCGCGTTCTTCAGCGCGGGCGAGTACGTGAAGCTCTTCGTCGACGCGGTGGAGGCCAAGGAGGAGCGGCTGCGGGCGCAGGAGGAGGACGAGTGAACGTGCGTCGAGGCGCGGTCGGGCGCCGGCTCTGGATCGTCCTCGAGCGCGGCGACCGGGTGCTCGACGCGTTCGTCGACCTGGCGCGCGATCACGGCGTCGCGACCGGCTGGGTGCGCGGCGTGGGCACGCTCCGCTCGGTCGAGCTCGAGGGCCCCGGGCGGATGCGCGGCCCGGTGGAGCTGCTGGCCCTCGAGGGGCCGCTCGGCCCGGACGGTCGGCTCCGCGCGTCGGTGGCGCGGCCCGACGGAGCGGTGACCGGCGGCGCCGTGATCGACGCGGTCGCCGAGCAGGTCGAGCTGTGGGTGGAGCCGTTCGAGGGCGAGGCGGCGGCGAGCCGCGCGTGGGTCGCGGCCGCTTCGGACGCCGGCGACGACCAAGACGACGACCAAGGCGACGACCAAGACGACGACCAAGACGACGACCAAGACGACGACGACGCAGGCTCGGGCGCCGACGAAGATGCCGGCGGCGCGGTGAGCTGGGGCGACGTGGCGGCGGTGAGCGCGCAGCGCGAGCAGGACACTCAGGCCCAGGTCACCTGGGCGGCGGTCGCGGCGGCGAGCGAGCCGCCGGCGCCCGCGCGCGCGGAGCCGCGCCGGCCCTCACGCGGCCAGGCGCGCCGGCCGGCCCCGGCCTCGACCGAGCGCATCCCGCAGAAGGGGGACTTCATCCAGCACCGCCAGTTCGGGCGCTGCAAGGTGGACGGCCCCTCGAAGGGCGGCGGCCTGGTGGTGCGGCTGCCCAGCGGTATCCGGAAGACCCTGCGGCTCGACTACATGGACGTCGGCGAGCCGCGCGACGAAGGCGGCCGGCGCGTGTTCCCCGTCCGCCCCAAGCGGCGGTAGATCACCGCGCCGACCCGAGCCCGGCGCGACTGACTAGACCCTAATCAAGCACTTGCCGATTCTCGGGGCGTCGCGATCTGAGCGGCTTCGGCGCCGATCGCAGCGGTGCAAGGGGCGGGGGCCCGCAGGGTCTCGTGGC
>JAUHXR010000100.1 GCA_030426845.1 Polyangia bacterium
AGCCTCGCGGCCAGCATCGTCGAGCGGTCCGGGAGCGCGCGGCGCATCACGGGCCTCATGCCACGGGCCACCCCGAGACGGTAGGCGCGGGCGGCTCGACGCGGGCTGCGGCCCGTGTACCCTGCCGCCCCGATGGCCGACGGGCCCACGCACTACATGACCCCCGAGGGTCACCGCGCGCTGGTCGGCGAGCTCGCCGAGCTCGGCGCGGAGCGCACCCGCGTCGTCCAGGGCGTCGCCGACGCGGCGGCCGAGGGGGACCGCTCGGAGAACGCCGAGTACATCTACGGCAAGAAGCGCCTGCGCGCGATCGACAAGAAGATGCGCCAGCTCCGCAAGGTCATCGAGGGCGCCGAGATCGTCGACCCGCGGGTCGACCGCGGCGAGCGGGTGTTCTTCGGCGCGACGGTCACCCTCGAGGACGACGACGGCGAGCCGCGGACCTACCAGCTCGTGGGCGAGCACGAGACCGACGCCGACCGCGGGCGCATCAGCTACCGCTCGCCGGTCGGGCGCGCGCTGATGGGGCGGCACCTCGACGACGAGGTCCGGGTCCGCACCCCCGGCGGCGTCCGCGTGCTCACCGTGGTCGCGATCCGCTACATGTGACGCGTCGGCCACGCGGCGGCGGACCGAGTACCGGCGGCGCGGCCGCTACTGGCAGGGCGTGCCCTCGGGCGCGGGGGCGACCACCGTCGCGTCGCCGGCGATCGCGGTCGCGAGGAAGCAGCCCCACTGCCGGCGGATCTCGGGGATCTGCACGTAGATCTCGTGCGGGTCGGTGACCCCGTCGCCGGCGGACTGCACGACCACGCCGGTGTAGGCGCCGCCGCCTTCGCTCATGAGGTTCTGCGTGACGGGGTAGTCGATGATCCCGTCGAGCCCCCCGTACGCGAGCGAGGTCTGCATCGTCGGCCACACCACCTCGCCGGCCTGCGGGTGCCCGTAAGCCAGCGCCATCGCGTCGTAGACGACGGTGGGGAAGAACGAGTCGCCCTGCCCCACCGGCTCGTAGATGGGGCGCGGCGCGATCCCGTCCAGCGGGCGGCGCGAGAGGCGCGGCATGAACACCATCGGCTCCGCCGGCTCCCACGCGGTCGTCAGGATCCCGAGCGACGGGTGCAGGTGTGAGATGAGGTCCGCGTCGAGGCGGAGCGGGCCGCTGAGGAGCGTCCGGATCTCGGCGAACAAGGAGGTGTTCAGGATGAAGTACGGCCAGAAGCCGCCCGCGCCGGTCGGCACCAGCGCCTCGAGCCGCGGCTCCACCGCGCCGACGAGGTTGGTGTACATCCCGCCCATCGACTGGCCGAGACCGACGAAGTGCGCTGCGTCGAACCGGAAGGCGGCCTCGCCCGCGGGCAGGGTCGGCCCCGCGCAAGCGCCGAGGGCGCTCGGGTCAACGCGCAGGTCCTCGAGCGCGTCGATGAGGAGCCGCGACTCGATCACGCCCTGAGTGAAGGTGAAGGGGAACGCGGCGAGGTTCGCGAAGTTCAGGTACGCGATCGAGCTCGCGCCGGGCAGCCGATCGGGGCTCAGCGGGAGGGCCGCGCCGGCCGAGGCGAAGCCGTGCTGCGCGATCATGTGGGCGGGGCCCTCGCCCGTGGGCGCGCCGCCGCGCGGGCCGCGGTCGATCACCTGGGCGGCCACGCCGCCGCTGCCGTGGAAGTAGACCATCAGCGGGTAGCCGGCGGCCGGCATCTCCGTCTTGGGCAGCGTCAACACGACGTTCGCGACCTCGCGACGCTGCTCGATCGGGAGCCCGTCGGCGCCGAGCTCGAACTGGCCCTCGGTGTCGAACGGCGGCTCCCCGACCTGGTACTGCGGCATCGACACGGTCGCGAGCAGCTCGCACGTGCGGTCGTGGTCGCCGTCGACCGGGTCGAGCGCGACGCCCTCGAGGGTGACGCTGACCTCGGCGCGGAGCCGCTCGGTCAGGTCGTACAGGTCGGCGACCACGTCCCCGGTGGTGAAGACCGTGGCGGTGACGACCTCCGCACGCGGAACGCCGATCGTGTCGAGCGTCTCGAAGAGCGGCCCGTAGACCGCCACCGCCTGCGCGCCGAGCGCGGCGTCGGGCGCCTCCCCCGCGGCCACCTGCGCGAACGCCTCGGCCACGGGGAGCGGCGCGCCGCCGGCGTCGCCGAACGCGGCGCGCACCACGACGGCGTAGGTGCGGTTCGGGTGGAGCACCACGCCCGGGTAGGCGGCCACGCCGAGGAGGTTGTCGCGCGTGTAGCTGTCGCGCGGGAACGTCCGCGCGACGGTCGGGAACAGGCGGCCGCGCTCGGGCGAGGTCGGGTCGACGTCCAGCAGGAGCACCGGCGCGTCGACCTCGGCCGGCAAGACCTCTTCCTCGGTCTGCGTCGCGATGGGCGCGCCGAAGCGGAAGTAGGCGACCGGGACGGTGGAGTAGCCCCGGCGCCGCTCGGCCACCGGGACGACGTCGCGCACGAGGGAGGAGCCGCCGTTCGGGTAGCCCGTCATGTCGGGGGTGCCGTCCGCCCGCAGGCGGAGGTCCGAGGGCCACGGCAGGTCGAAGAAGCTCTCGCGGTCTCCGTACTCCCCGTCGAGCTCGAACACCGCGGCCGGGCTGGCCGGTGGGCCCGCGTCGCGAGGGCCGGCGTCGAGATCGGCGCCGTCGTCGCACGCGCCCAAGGCGAAGAGCGCCGTGACGCCGAGGAGCGCCGAGAGGCGGGGGAGCGCGCGGGTGGAGTGCGCTGGCGGAGGGGCGAAGCGGAGGCTCACGGCCAGGGAGTCTACCGCCGCCGATCCCCGATGACAGTGCGACAGACCGCTGTTAGCCTCGCGGCCATGCGAATCTACGGGTGGGGTCTGCTCTCGGTCATGCTCTCGGCGTTCCTCCTCGCGTGCGGCGGAGGCTCGAGCGGCGGAGACGGCACCGACGGCGACGGCACCGCCGGCGATGAGGACTTCGACGAGGACGGCTTCGACGACGCGGGCGACACCGTGACCGCGAGCGCGGTCGAGCTGATCGGCATCAACCCGCCCGAGACGCCGTGGTCGGACATGTCCCACGAGGAGCGCGAGTTCGACATGATCGGGCGCTTCCACCCGATCTACCGCGAGCTCTTCCAGCAGCACGACGCCGAGCGCTGGGCGGAGTTCGGCTGCGAGAACTGCCACGGCCCGAACGGCAGCGAGACCAACTTCGCGATGCCGAGCGACCACCTCCCGCCGGTGCCCGCGCCGGGCAGCGAGTCCTACAACCGCGCGCGCGGCGTGCTGACCGACATGTACACCTTCATGGAGGAGCAGGTGACGGCGAACATGACCACCATGCTCGGCCAGGAGGTCACCTGCCAGAGCTGCCACCCCTCCGCGGGGTGAGGCTGCGCGGTGAGGCTGCGCGGTGAGGCTGCGCGGTGAGGCTGCGCTGACGCCTCGGGGCCGCGCTCCACACGAGCCGCCGCGTAGCGCATAGTGTGCGGCGTGCCTCTTCGGACCACCGCCCTCGCCTGCTCCCTCGCGCTCCTCGCCGTCGCGTGCGATGACGGCGCCGGGCTCGACGCAGGCCCGCCGCGCGTCGACTCCGGGCCTCGACCGGACGCCGGCCCGCCCGACGCCGGCCCACCGCGCGTCGACCTCTGCGATCCCACGCTCGACCCCGGGCCGTTCCCCGCGCCCGACGCGTGGACGCCCAACCGCGGCCCCGGCGGACCGGCGCAGACCTACGCGGCCGGGGAGCTCTACACGAACTGCGCGTTCCTCGACGGTGGCGAGATGGATCTCAGTGACCACCACAACCTGGTCACGATGTACGACGGCTACCTCCTCATGCCGTGGGCGCCCGAGTACGGCGGCGGCGGGCTGACGTTCTGGGAGTTCGACGACCCCTGCAGCCCGGTCCCGGTGGGCACCGGGTTCGCGCAGACGATGCGCGAGACCCACGCGATCGGCTTCTCCCAGGAGGGCGGGCGCTGGGCGGTTGTCGATCAGCTCGGCCGCGCGCTCGCCGAGGGGCGCGGCGGCGTTCAGTTCTGGGACATCGCCGATCCCACCGCGCCGACCCAGGTCGCCGACCTCGAGCTGCCCGGCTTCATCTACCCCGACGCCTACGCGCGGCTCAGCCTGAGCGTGTTCTGGCAGGTGCCCTACGTCTACGTGGGCGGCGCACAGAACGGGGTGTGGATCGTGGACGCGGCCGATCCCACCGCGCCCCAGCTCGTCGGCCAGTACACCTTCGAGCCGGTGATGCAGGTCGGGCAGGTCCAGGCGGTCGGGAACCTCCTCGTCGTGACGGAAGCCGAGGGCGCGCGCGCGGTGCTCCTCGACATCTCGGACCCCGAGAACCCGGAGCCGATCCCCGGCGGCGACTTCCTCATCGAGGCCGAGGGGCGGGCCCGCGAGATCTACTTCACCAACCTCGTGGGCGGCCGGCTCTACGGCGCGAACAAGGACGGGGGCGGCGGCGTGATCGTCTACGACGTGCGCGACCCCGAGGCGCCCACCTTCGCGGGCGCCAACATCAGCGACGGCAACGGCGGCTACGTCTTCGTGCAGGGCCACCTCGCGTTCGTGGGCGAGTCCAACTTCGCGACGATCTACGACGTCTCCGACATGGCGAACATCACCGAGGTCACGCGGCTGAACCTCGTCGGCGACCTCGACACGATCGTGCCGATCGGCAACGTCGCGGTGCTCAGCGTCGACGACGAGGCCACGCCCGATCAGGGCAGCGCGGTCGCGCCGTTCGCCACCGAGCCCGACGCGGTCGCGCCGACCGTGGGCTGGGTGTGGCCGGCCGACGGCGCGACCGGCGTGCGGACCACCGGCCGGCTCGGGGTCAGCTTCGACGAGCTCATCGACGTCCGCAGCGCCCACGAGGGCTCGCTGCGGCTCTACCGTGCGGGGATGGACCCGGACGCGACCCGCGTCCCTGCGATCGTGAGCGCCCAGGAGGCGATCGCGAACGTGCACCCGCGCTGCCCGCTCGAGCCGAACACCGAATACACGCTCGAGGTCATGGCCGGCGGCGTGGTCGACTTCAACGGCAACGCGCTCGCCACCGGCACCACCGTGACCTTCACCACCGGGGTGGAGTGAGCGCCCCGGCCCCCCACGCGGCCGCGCACGATCGTGCACGAGCGCGACGACCGGCGCCCCGCCCTCCCGCCGACGCAAACGATCGTGCATGCCGTCGTGCGCGGCGACCGGCGCCCCCACCTCCCGCCGCCGCAGCCGATCGTGCTCGTGCACGTACTCGTGGCCGTCCTCCTGGACGACGACTTGCGCACCGAGCTCCCGACCGCGCGCGCCCTCCCGCCGTCATCGCGCGCCCCCCGCTCACCCGCGCTCCCCGTAGGCAGCCGTGACCCGCGCCGCGCCCCTCTGGATCATCGCCGCCCTCCTCGCCGCCTGCGACGGCCCAGCGGTCCCCGACGCCGGGACGGACGCCGGGTCCGCGCCGGACGCCGGCACCGACGCGGGAGAGCAAGCCGAGCTGACGGCCAACGCGGGCGAGGACCGCTACGCCGTGGTCGGCGAGGAGGTCACCCTCGACGGCTCGGGCTCGACCGGCGCGGTGACCTTCGAGTGGCAGTTCGGGGACGGCCGCGGCTGGGACGCGCCGCGACCCGAGGCCGCCGTGAGCGTGATCTACGACGCGCCCGGGCTCTACCGCGCGTTCCTCGCGGTGTTCGACGCGGAGGGGCGGCGCCGGGTCGACACTGTCAACGTCCGTGTCACCCATCCCCTCGTCCACGCCCCCGCGCAGAGCGGCTCGATCGCGGTGTGGCCCGCGCGCGAGGAGGTCGCGGTGGTGAGCCCCGACGCGGACGAGCTCGCGGTGTTCGCCTACTCGGGGGGCGCGGTCACGCTCGCGGATCGGTTCGCGGTGGGCGACGGTCCGCGCACCGTCACCGTGTTCGACGGCCGATGGGCGGTCGCGTGCCCCGACGGCGGCGAGGTGACCCTCGTGGCGCCCGACGGGACCACCGACCGCGTGGCGCTCGGCGCGGCCCGGCCCTTCGGCGCGCTCGGCGCACTCGACGGGGAGGCCGGGCTCTTCGTCACCCTGTCGGCGACCGGCGAGGTCGCGCGCGTCGCGCCCGCGGCCGGCGGTGGCTACGAGGTCGCGGCGCGCTTCTTCGCGATCGACGACGCCCGCGGGATCGCGCGGCTGCCCGACGGTCGGCTCGCGGTCACGCGCTGGCGCTCCCCCGACGCGGCGGCCGAGATCGCGGCGCTCGCGACCGACGGCTCCGAGCGCGAGGTCTGGACGCTGGCCTACGACCCCCAGGCCGCGTCGGACACCGAGACGGGCGGGGTGCCGAGCTACCTCGACCAGCTCCTCGTCTCGCCCACCGGGCGCGTCGCGGTGGTCCCTTCGCTCCAGGCCGCGATCGGTGAGGGCACCTTCGTGAGCCCGCGTCCGCTGACCCACGAGACGACCGTGCGGGCCGCGATCTCGTTCCTCGATCCGGGCAGCGGCGCGGAGGACTTCGAGGCGCGCAAGCTCTTCGACGATCGCGGCTTCGCGAGCGCGGCCGCGCTGTCCAGCCACGGCGACCTCCTCTACGTCGCGATGCGCGGCAGCCGCACGGTGGAGCGGCGCGATCTCCTCGCCCAGGCGCAGGCGGGGACGCTCCAGGACGTCGGCTTCGCGCCCCAGGGCCTCGCGCTCTCCCCCGATGACCGGTGGCTCTTCGTGGACGCGTACCTGTCGCGCGAGCTGGTGGTCTACGACGTCGGCGATCCCAACCGGCTCCCCGTCGAGGTCGCGCGGCTGGCCACGGTCGCCGCCGAGCCGCTCCCCGAGGTCGAGCTGCGCGGAAAGCGGCTGTTCAACGACGCCGCCGATCCCCGGCTCGCCCGCGACAGCTACATCGCCTGCGCGCATTGCCACCTGGACGGGCTCGGCGATCGGCGGACCTGGGACTTCACCGATCGGGGGGAGGGCCTGCGCAACACGATCGACCTCGTGGGCCGCGCGGGGCTCGGCGACGGCCCGCTGCACTGGAGCGCCAACTTCGACGAGGTGCAGGACTTCGAGCACGACCTCCGCGGGCCCTTCCGCGGCACGGGCCTGATGAGCGACGCCGACTTCGCGGTCGGCACCCGCAGCGAGCCGCTCGGCGATCCCAAGGCGGGCGTGTCCGCCGATCTCGACGCGCTCGCCGCCTACGTGAGCTCGCTCGACGCGGAGCTGCCGAGCCCCTTCCGCGCCCCCGACGGGACGCTCCCCGCCGAGGCCGCCCGCGGGCGCGCGCTGTTCCTGAGCGCCGGCTGCCCGACCTGCCACGCGGGGCCGCGCCTCACCGACAGCGGGTTCATCTCCCCGGGCGTCCCGCGCCTCCACGACGTCGGCACGCTGGGCCCGGGCTCGGGTGGCCGCCTCGGCGGCGCGCTCCCCGGGATCGACACGCCCACCCTGCACGGCGTCTGGTCGAGCCCGCCCTACCTGCACGACGGCTCGGCCGCGACGCTCCGCGACGTGCTCTCGATCCGCAACCCGCGCGACGCACACGGCATCACGAGCGGGCTGAGCGCGACCGAGCTCGACGAGCTGGTGGCCTACCTGCGCTGCCTCGACGGTCGCGTCGACTGAACCGGTTCGCGCCCGGCACTCCGCGGGCTCGAGAGGTCCGCGGGCTCGAGAGGTCCGCGGGCTCGAGAGGAACGCCGACGGAAAAGAAAACGGCGGACCCCCGTCGGGATCCGCCGTTTGAAGCTCGCTCGCCAGTCCTGGCTCTCGCCAGCCCTCGCGATGTGTGAGCGGCGCTGTACGGGCGCCGCCGACACGATCAACTCCTCGTGAGCTCTGATGTCCAGGCGCGGTGTTCGAAAACGAACGCGCTCTGCAGTGATCAGCGGGCGACCATAGCCGCCCCGCTTCCGTTGACTCGGGTGGGATGAGCTCGTCACGCGCCGGCGAGCCGGTGCGCTTCGAGCGTGTCGTGACGGTCCCTTGGAACCTCGCCTCTCGTAGAGGATTTGCCTCGACACTCCGTACCGTTGCCTCCTTCTGACGCCGCCTGTCGTGAGGTGGCCGACGCTCGTCGATACCCATCGCCGCGCGTCTGCTCCCGTGTCCGTCCCGAAGCGCCTTCTGTCGAAGGTGACCTCGTCCGCACCCGTGCTCGTTCGTCCCGAGCGCTCTTGCGAGCCCTCGTTCGCGGTCGAGCTGTCCCGTGGGCCGACCCGCGAGGGGCGCTGGCTCATCGAGGACAGGAGCTTCCATCTCACCGAGGACCGTCACCGCGCCGCCCTCTCCCGAGGTCTCCCCCGTTCCTGGGTGGCCGTGCGATCCTGCCGTCTTTCATCGTGCCGTTCCGGCGCCAGCCCCTCCCTGCCGGGGGTTTCCCTGCGGGAGTTCCGGTTGGGCTGGCTCGCGTTGGCCGCCGCTCTCGAGGAGCGACGTGCTCCGACTCGGATTCGCTCCACGCTCCTCGGGGGAGCGCGCCACCTGGGTGGTCAGGCTCGTCTCGCCGCTCCGGGTCACGGAGGCCGAGGGCCTGTCGAGCTAGGTTGGCTTCACCTCCGCCTCTGACGAGACGTCGGCGGCCCGGACGGTTCAACCGTCGTCGAGCGATCCCGCTTCGCGTGGGTGCGATGCGGCTCCAACCCCGGTCGGCAACGACCGATGTTTGCAACTCACGATTCTCGTTTCAAAAGCTGAGCACCCCTCGTCTCGGCTCACTCCGCCCGCTTCCCACGCGGACGGGACTCCAGGATTCACGCCATGGAGCCGCTTCGGCGAGCTCGCCTCCGCGCCGGGTGTTTCTCCCCGGCCGCTTCGGTACGAGCGTACCTCTGATGCTTCGTCACCTTGCGGGGTACCGCCAGAGCACTTGCACTCCCGAGCGCAGCGCTCGCTCGTGCTTGCGCGCGTGTCCGAAGACAGCGCGCAGTGTCCGACGACCGGCCCGCCGCCGCGTGACCTGAGTCACGCGCGCACGGGTCGAGACCCGTTGGTCGAGGCGCCCTCCCCCGGTCTCGCGTGAAACTCGACCGGGCTCCGGTGCGCCCGAAGCATCTTCCGCTCTCGTCCTCTTCCCCTCGACCGACGACTCGGCGAGGGCTGTCGAGCAGGCCCGCAAGCGGGCGCGTGAGCTCGACGATTTCGAGAGCCTCTGCAGTGTCAACCGACCCAGGGCACATCCACGTGCCTCGGCCCCACGACCCGGTGGCGGCCCCCGCGAACGGCGACCTCACCCTGCCGCGGCGCTCGCGTCTCGTCGGGCGAACCCGACGCCTGCGCGAACGGCGAGACGACCCTCGCGAGCACTCCCTTCATCCGACCGATCCCCCGCACGGCTCAGCGCCGAAGCGCCTCCTCGTCCGTCTGATCTGCCGTCTTCCAGGACCCGCTCAGCCCGCCTCGATGCCCTCGTCGCCGACCCGTGATCTCCGTGGGGTGGGTTCCCCTCGGCATCGCTCGAACCGGCCAAGACCGCTCCCGCCCGGAGGCATCGGCGATCAGGCACCTTCCACCACCGACGTTGGTTCCAGCCGGAGCCTTCCCCTCCGCCGCGAGCGCCTCGGGACGGTTTCCCACCCCTCCTCGCTCACGAAACGCCTTTGTGACGACACGCGCGCGGACCCGTGACCGGGCTACCCGCGCACCGCGTCGCTCCTCCCGCGACGTGGCTCGTAAGAACCAACCCCGCGCTCGGCAGCGCCTCGACGGCTTCTGCGACTCGAAGGCCCGCGAACTCGTGTTCCGCGACCTTCGAGATGGATACTAGCGAACGGAATCCTGAGCGCAAGAGAATTCGTATTCTCAAACCCGGTTTTTTTGCCCACAGGCAGCCCACAGAGCGCCCACCGGGCTTTCCCCAGGGTTTTCCCGCCCGTTTCCACAGGTTATCCACAGCCCCGCAGATGGGGACAGTTCCCGCAGCGATACCGGCTCCACGCATCTTTGATGTTTGAGTTTTGGCCACCTTCTACGTTTGACTTTCGATCGGGCGCGCGGTCCGGAGCGTTTCGACCGAGGCTCTCGCTCGGGATCGGGGGGAGCGCCTACATCGGCCCACCTGCGCGAGGCGGCCCCGTCGCTCAACGGCGGCAGATCCGAGATCGCGTGTGACGGAAGCGCAACATGGCCGCCGCGAAGAGGCCGAGCGCGAGAGGGAGCCGGCCCGCACCCCGCGGCGCGGAGCGACACCCGCAGCCGGTCGACCCGGGACCGCCGGGGCCGCCGTCGGGCGCGCACTCCGCCGGCGTGGACGCGTCGCGGGGCGCGCCGGTGCCTCCGTCCGGGTCGAAGCCCGGCGGGAGCGCCGCGTCGAGCCCGAGATCGTAGATCACGTCGGGTCTCCACGCCGGGCACACCACCGCGCCTGCGGTGCACGCGGGGCACGGCGCCAGCTCGTCGATGTCGGAGAGCCGCAGCGCCGGCGCGAAGGCGCGGCCGTCCGTCGAGGACGCCAGCGCGTAGCCGGAGCGCGCCTCGTCGACGCACATCCAGACGGTATCGGTAGCGTCGTGGAGGCACGCCACCGCGACGTCGGCGTCGAGCGGGGCGAAGGTCGCCCCGTCCTCCGCGCGCCACAGCCCGCCGAGCCGGCTGCCCACGAGCACGCTCCCGTCCGCGCGCGCGAGCAGCCCTCCGAGGTAGGGAGCTCGGAGCACCGTGGACCAGCTCAGCCCGGCGTCGTCCGAGCGCACGACCCGCTCGGGCGCCTCCTCGCCGTTGAAGTGCAGGACCTGGGCGTAGACGCGGTCAGCGTTGTTCGGGTCGACCGCCCACACCGCCAGCTCGCGCTCACCGGCTTCGAGCGGGGTCAGCTCGCGGGGGGTGAAGGTCAGGCCGCCGTCGTCGCTGACCACGAGGAACGCGCGCCGCGGCTCGCCCGCCGCCCGCGGCGGGATCTGGCCCGCGCCGTAGAGCCGCTGGGGATTGGACGGCGCCGCCACGAGCGAGCCGACGAGCACCTCTCCGAAGCCGTCGCCGTGGGGCGCCCAGGTGAGCCCGGCATCGAGCGAGCGGTAGAGGACGTCGCGCTGCCCCGGCTCGGCTGCGATCGCGTAGACGGCGCCGCCGCCGACCGCGAGCGTGACGACGTACCGGCCCTCGAGGGCGGGCTCGGGCGCGTCCCAGCTGCAGGCCCCGTCCTCGCTCCGCAGCAGCCCGCCGAAGGTCCCCGCGAGGAGGCTTCCGTCGCTCATCGCGCGGAGGGTCGGATCCTCGCTCCGCGCGTCCACCCCCATCGCGGCCGCGCACAGCCAGCGCCAGCGAGCGCCGCCGTCGCGGGACACGGCGAGGCCCCAGGTGCCCCGCGCGTAAAGGACCCGCGGGTCGGCGGGGCTGCTGACGATGTAGCCGAGGAGCGGCGGGCGGCCGTGGGCGGCGGCGAGCCCCGGCGCGAGGATCACCGCGACGGCGAGAGCGAGGCCACGACCGAGCACGGTTCCTCCATAGTCACTCGGAACAGCCGTGAATGGTCAATCCCGGCGAGCCATCGTCGTGCGAATCAAGGAACGACGACGAGGAATGCCGAGGGCATCTCGAGGAGGAGTGACGCCGAGTCGCGCGGCGAGGCCGGTGGGATTTGCCATGAGTCGCTGTTCCGAGTGAATAGCAGCCCGTTGAAGAATCGACCGTGATGGATCGCGGTGGCGAGGGCCCGCCTGCGCAGCGGGACGAGGGAGTCCCGGAGGACTCTCGAGGAGCGATGCGCCGCGCAGGCGAGGGCTCCCGGCCGTGAGGCGCGCGGGAGGTTCTGCAACGGGCTGATGGCATTGGGGGCTCCGCTTCGGTTAGCGTACGGATCCCTCGGACCCCGGAGATTCCCCATGCGCCGCACCGCCGCTCGCCTCGCCTCCCTCACCGCCCTTTGTGTGGGGCTCTCCGCCGGCCTCACCACCGGGTCGGCCGCCGCGCAGGACGACGACGTCGCGGCGCGGGTCGAGGCGATCTGCTGCGGGGCGACCTGCTGCCTGATCGACGGGATGTGCCGCACCCGCGACGAGCAGAACCCGGCGAACGGTTGCCAGGTCTGCGACCCGTCGATGAGCCAGACCCAGTGGACCGACATGGCCGGATGCGGCGGGACCGACGCGGGCCCGGCCGGCACCGACGCGGGCCCCGGCACGCGCGACGCGGGCCCCGACGACAGCGGCGGCGGGGGCTGCCACGTCTCGCGCGGCGCGACCGGCGGCTTCGGCGGGCTCGGCCTCGCGCTGATCGCGGCGGCCGGGCTCGTCCTCCGGCGCCGGCGCGCGCGCTCCGAGGCCTGAGCCCCGCGTTGGCCGTCCCCGGCGTCCGCGTCCGCGCGCTCCACGACGCCCCCGTCGCCCCCGGCGGAGCCTACGTCCTCTACTGGATGGTCGCGCAGCGCCGCGCCCGCTCGAGCTACGCGCTCGACCGGGCGCGCGAGTGGTGCGAGGAGCTGGGACGGCCGCTCCTGGTCTTCGAGCCGCTCCGCGTCGGCTACCGCTGGGCGAGCGATCGGCTCCACCGCTTCGTCCTCGACGGGATGGCCGAGCACTCCCGCGCGTTCGCGGACGCGGGGGTCACCTACCTCCCATACGTCGAGCGCTCCCCCGGCGAGGGCTCGGGCCTGCTCGCGCGACTGGCCGAGCGCGCGGCGATCGTCGTCACCGACGACTACCCCACCTTCTTCCTCCCGCGGATGCTCGCCGCCGCGGCGTCTCGGCTCTCGGTGCGCCTCGAGGCGGTCGACGGCGCGGGGCTCATCCCGATGCGGCGGCCGGACAAGACGCCGGTGACCGCCCGAGGGTATCGACGCTGGGCCCAGGGAGTGCTGCCCGAGGAGCTGGCCCGCGCGCCGCGCGTCCGGCCGCTCGAGGCCGAGGTGCTCCGCGGCGCGGCGATCCCCGACCTCGGCGGCCGGTGGGCGCCGGTGAGCGCGGAGGAGCTCGCCGACCCGGCGCCCTTGATCGCCGGGCTCCCGATCGATCACGACGTCCCCGCGACCGACGAGCGCGGCGGCGGGGAGGCGGGTCGGGCGCGATGGCGACGCTTCGTGGAGGACGGGCTCGGCCGCTACGCGAAGGACGGCAACCACCCCGACCGCGACGCGACCAGCGGCGTCTCGCCGTGGCTCCACTTCGGCCACCTCTCGGCCCACGAGCTGTTCGCTGACGTCGCCGGCGCGGAGGGCTGGTCGGTCGGCGACCAGGCACCGAAGCCCAACGGCAAGCGCGAGGGCTGGTGGAACATGTCGGAGGCGGCGGAGGCGTTCCTCGAGCAGCTCACGTGCTGGCGCGAGCTGTCGTTCGCGGTGGCGGCCGCGCGGCCCGACCACGCCGAGCGCTCGATCCTGCCCGACTGGGCCAACCGCACGCTGGACGCGCACGCCGACGATCCGCGCGACCCGGTCTACTCGCTCGACGACCTCGAGGCGGCCCAGACCTACGACGAGATCTGGAACGCGGCCCAGCGCCAGCTCCGCGAGGAGGGCCGCATCCACAACTACCTGCGGATGCTGTGGGGCAAGAAGATCCTCGAGTGGAGCCCGAGCCCGGACGAAGCGCTGAGCCGGATGATCGCGCTCAACGATCGATGGGCCCTGGACGGACGCGATCCGAACTCGTACTCCGGGATCACGTGGATCCTCGGACACCTCGATCGCGCGTGGGGCCCCGAGCGCCCCATCTACGGCAAGGTTCGGTACATGACGAGCGCGTCGACCCGGCGGAAGCTGTCGATCGACGCCTACCTCGCGCGCTGGGGCTGACCCTCCTCGCGGCGGTCGCGGCGAGCACCGTCGCGGCGTGCGGCGGGGAGGCGGCGACCGGCCCCGCGGTGACCGTGCCCCACGCCGAGCCCCCGGCCGAGAGCGGGCTCGTCTGGCTCGAGGACGCGCAGCACCGCCACGTCACCTTCTGGGTCTCGACCGCCGACGGCTCGCCGCTGGCGAGCCAGCCGATCGAGGGGCCGCTCTTCGCAGATGGCGAGGCGCTCTGGCAGTGGGTCGAGGAGACGGTCGAGCGACCGGTGTACGACGAGGAGCCCGCGAGCGAGGGGAACCCGGGCGAGCCCTCGGGGACGCGGCCGGTCGCGCGCGGGCTCCTGCGCGAGCTGGTCTCGGACGCCTCGGTGGAGGTCGTCGAGGCGCCCGCCCCCGGGCCGGTGAGGCACGTGGAGTCGGTGATCACCCTCCGCGGGCTGGTGGGGCCGTTCCTCTTCGTCGACGAGGTGCAGCGCCTCGACGCGTGGGGGGCGCACGGCGCGATGAGCGAGCGAGCGCTCGTCTGGGATCTGCGCGGCGCCGGCCCGGCGGGTGCGCTGCTCACCGAGCGAGAGCGGGCCTCGATCCTGCCCGAGGCGGCCGAGAGGGCGCGCGCGCGGCTGATCGCCGAGGGCGAGGACGCAGGGGTGTCTCCCGAGCTCCGCGTCGACGAGGTCGAGCTCGTCGCGATCCGCCCCGCCTGGGATCCGACCCACGGGCTGCGGGTCTCGCTCCAGCTCGCGACCTCCGCCTGCTACGCGTGCGGCGACGGGCTGTTCAGCGACTACACGCGGAGCGCCGAGGTCGAGCTGCCCGCCCTCCCCGAGCGCCTCGCCGAGCACGGACGGCTCCCCCCCTGGGCCATCGCGGCCGCGGCCCGGGTGGAGGGCGCCCGGCTCCTCGGCTTCTCCGTCGTCTCGCGCCCCGCACCGGCCGCGATCCTGGCCTCGCTCCGGCGCTGAGCTCGGGCGCTGGGCTCGAGCGCTGGGCTCGAGCGCTGGGCCCGGCTGTACACAAACAGGCCCTCGGGCGCGGGGGTTGGTACCCTGCCCGGGTGAGCGCGCTGGACCGGCCCACGCTCCTCGTGGTGGGCGGAGGGGAACGCATGCAGCAAGCGCTCGAGGTCGCCCTCGAGCGCCATGAGCTGCTGGTCGAGACGGCCCCTACGGAGTCGATCGTGGAGGCCGCCTTCGCGGCCGCGCCCGACCTCTTGCTCTTGCTCGGCGACGCGACCCACGACGGCGGCGCGGCCGCGCTCTCGCGCCTGAGCGGCCACCCCGCCGCGGCCCTCGTCCCCGTGGTCCTGCTCCTCGACCGCGAGCCGGACGCGAGCCTCGACGCGTTCCGCCACGGGCTCGTCGCGACGGTGCGCAAGAGCGCGAGCGCCGACGGGATGGCCCGCGAGATCGCGCGGCTCGCGCGCGAGCTGCCCGAACGGAGCGGCGAGGTGGCCGGGCAGCTCGGCGAGGCGACGGTCGATGAGCTCGTGCGGCTGTTCTCGCAGCAGCTCCGCTCGGGGATCCTCTCGGTGAGCAGCCAGGACGGCCGCGGGCCCTCGACCCAGGTCGTCATCCAGGCGGGGCGCCCCGTGGCCGAGGCGATCGAGGAGCTGGTGGAGCGCCTGCGCCCGCTGCTCAAGACCGAGCCGGGTCCCCTGCGCTACGAGTTCCACGAGAGCCCCGGCGCGCGGCTCAGCCTCTTCGACGACGCCGACGCGGCCGAGGACGGCCCCGACGCGCTCGCCGGACGGCGGGTCCTCCTGATCGAGCAGAACCCCGCGCGCGCCGACCAGCTCGTGCAGGAGCTCCGCAACCGGGGCGCGCTGGTCGCGGTGGCCGACGGCGACGGGACCGGGCTCACGCGGGCCCGCGCCCACGATCCCGACGTGGTGATCCTCGACGGCTCGGGGGTGGAGAGCTGGGCGATGGCCGCGCTGCGCCAGCTCCGCCGCGACCCGCGCCTGCGGTGGGCGTCGCTGCTCGTCGTGGACGCGCAGGAGCTGTGGCCCGAGCCGGGCGCGCCGCCGAGCCTCGCGCGGCTGGATCGTTCGGTCCACGCGCTGATGAAGCCGGACCGCGACCTCGCGCAGCGCGCGCGCGACAAGCCCAAGTTCGAGACGCGCCTCGAGCTCGTCGGGCCCGGGCGGCTCCTGCGCGCGCTCGCCGCGACGGAGCTCGGCCTCAAGGTGATCACGCGCCACCCGCGGGTCCGCGTCGAGCTCGATCTCGCCGAGGGGCTGGTGGCCGGCGCGCGCGCGTTCAACGCCCGCGGCACCGAGGAGCTCGCCGAGGGCCCGGCCGCGATCGCGGCGTGGCTCGGGCTCGGCTCGGGCCGGGTGCGGATCGAGCACCGCGAGGCGCCGTCGACCGCGAACGTGATGGCGCCGGTGGACGACGCCCTGGCCGCCGCCGACCGCGAGGAGCCGCCGATCCGGCCGTCGCTGCCGCCGCCCTCCGCGACCGTCCATCCGCCGCCGCCCGAGCCAGCGTCGGGCACGGGCGCGACCGATCCGTCGGCCCTCCTCGGCCGCTTCGAGTCGCTGCTGGGTCAGCTCCAGACCGTCCTGCCCTCCGACGCGGCGCCGGCGCGCGGCCCCGCCCTGCCCCGGCCCGCGCCCCTGCCGGTGGCGCCCCCGCCGGCCCGGCTCTCGCGCCCGAGCGGGACGCCGGTCGCCGCGCCGCCCCCGTGGTCGGAGGAGGAGCCGGACGACGGCATCCCGGTGATCGAGGCGACCGCGGAGCCGGGCGCGCTCGGCGAGCCGCCGTCCGAGCCCCCCCGCGAGGAGCCCGTCGCCGCGCCTGCGCCGGAGGCGGCCGCGCCGCTCGATGACGATGAGCCGATCCCCGCCCCGCCGAGGAGCCGCGCGCTCCCCCTGACGCTGGCCGCGATCGTCGGGGTCGCGCTCCTCGGCGGCGGCTACGCGCTCTACGCGTCGGGCGGCTCGATCGGCGGCTACACGCTCCCGTTCGCCCTCCCCTCCAGCGACGGCCCCGTGCACACGCCCGACGCGCCCGACACGACCCTCGCCGCGACGATGGACGCCGGCGCGCCGGACGCCGGCCCCGCCGAGGACGCAGGCGCGACGGCGGACGCGGGCGACGCGCTGGACGGGTCACCCGAGGCGGGGCTGGACGCGGACGCCCAGGTCGACGCCGCGAGCGACGGCGGCGCGAGCGACGGCGGCGGGGGCGACGCGGGGCGCGACGGCGGGGCGAGCGACGGCGGGGCGAGCGACGCGGGGCGCGACGGCGGGGCGCCGTACGCGGGCGAGGCCAGCGGCGACGAGACCGGCGACGAGACCGGCGACGAGACCGGCGGCGAGACCGGCGACGAGACCGGCGGCGAGACCGGCGGCGAGACCGGCGACGAGACCGGCGGCGGCGAGAGCACGGACGATCGCACGCCCGACGTCCGCTTCCACCTCCGCACCGCCAACTTCGAGCGCAACCGCGGCAACCTGCGGGAGGCGGAGCGGCACTACCTCCAGGTCCTGCGCCGAGAGCCGCGGAACGCGCGCGCGCTCGCCGGGCTGGCGCGGGTGGCGATCACGCGGCGCGACGGAACCCAGGCCGTGCGGTGGGCCGAGCGGCTCATCCGCCGCGACCCGCGCAACGCGAACAACCAGGTCCTCCTCGGTGACGCCTACCGCGCCGCTGGCAACCTCCGCGAGGCGCGCGCGGCGTGGCGCCAGGCGCTCGAGCTCAGCCCGGGTCACCGCAACGCGACGCGACGCCTCGGCGGCCAGTGACCGCCTCCCGCGACGCGGGCGGCGAGGCGGCGTGGGCGGTTCTCGAATCCCGGCCCGTCATGTAGGGTCCGGCCATGGAGGAGCGGACGTTCGGTCGCTACGAGCTCCTCGAGCGGATCGACGTCGGTGGCATGGCCGAGGTCTTCCGCGCGAAGCTCCGTGGCGCGGCCGGCTTCGAGCGCATCGTCGCGGTGAAGCGGATCCTCCCGTACATCGCGGAGAGCGCCGAGGTGCGCACGATGTTCGTGGACGAGGCGAAGCTCGCCGTCCAGCTCAACCACCCGAACATCGCGCAGGTGTTCGACCTCGGCGAGGTCGACGGCCACTACTTCATCGCGATGGAGTTCGTGGACGGACACAGCGTCCGCGCGATCCTCGAGCGCTTCGCGGAGCGCGGTCGTCGCCTGCCCGAAGACGCGACCTGCACGATCCTGTGCGAGGTCGCCGAGGCGCTCCACCACGCGCACTTCGCCGAGGACTCGCTCGGCCGCCCGCTCGGGGTGATCCACCGCGACGTGTCCCCGCACAACGTGCTGCTGAGCTACGCCGGCGAGGTGAAGGTCATCGACTTCGGGCTCGCGAAGGCCGCCAACCGCGCCTCGCAGACGAAGGCCGGCGTGGTGAAGGGCAAGCTCGCCTACCTCTCGCCCGAGCAGGCCCACGGCCGGCCGATCGATCGCCGCAGCGATCTGTTCTCCCTCGGGATCTGCGCGTGGGAGATGCTGACCGGCGAGCGGGCGTTTCGGCGCGACAACGACCGGGAGACGGTGCTCGCGATCCGCGCCGGCGAGATCGAGCCTCCGTCGCGCCACGCGCCCGTCGACCCCGCCCTCGAGCGCGTGGTGATGCGGGCGCTCGCGGTCGATCCGGACGCGCGCTTCGGCACCGCGCGCGAGCTGCGCGAGGCGCTCGACGCCTACCGCGAGCAGGCCGGGCACCGGCTGGGCAAGCGCGAGCTGCAGGCGCTCATGCGCGCGACCTTCCCCGAGCGGTTCGCCGAGGAGGTCGCGCCCGGCGCGGCGATCGAGCTGATCAAACGCAAGCCGCCTTCCGTCGAGCGACCCGCGCTCCCGCCGCTGCCCGCAGAGTCGACCCAGATCGAGCTGGTCGAGGAGCTGGCCGAGCTCGAGGAGTCGGCCGCCACGCAGCCGGGCGCCCGACCCGACGACGGATCGTGGAGCGACGCGACCGACGTGAAGCGCGCCGACGACACCGTCCCGGGCATCGACCTGCCCGACGATGGCTGAGCGGTCCCTGCGCGCGCTGACGCCGGCGCGCGCGGTATGGGCCGTCGCCTGGCCGGTCGCGGCGATGGGCGTGCTCCGCTCCTTCTACTACCTGACCGACTCGTACTGGGTCGGGCGGATGGGTCCCGAGCCGCTCGCCGCGCTCGGCGGCAGCGCGTTCGCGTGGTGGATGATCGCGCTGACCTGCGAGCTGCCCGCGGTCGGAGCGCTCGCCCAGGCGGCGCGCCACGAGGGCGCGGGGGAGCGAGCGAGGATCGGGGTCACCGCCGCCTCGAGCGCCGCGGTAGGGCTCGCGGTGGCGGTCGGCCTCGCCGCGCTGTGGCCGGCGCGCGGCGTGTACTTCGACCTGCTCGGGTTCGCGACCGGCACCGCGGAGCGGACCCACGGGATGGACTACGTCGGCGCCTCGCTCCTCGGCGCGTCGAGCCTCGCGCTCTCCGCCACGGTCGGCGGCGTGCTCCGTGGCCTCGGCGACACGCGGTCCGCGCTCGCGCTCACCGCGGCCGCGCTCGCGCTCAACGCCGCGCTCGACCCGCTCCTCATCTGGGGCGGCGGCCCCGTCGCGGCGATGGGGATCGCGGGGGCCGCCTGGGCGACCGCGATCGCCAACGCGGTGGCCGCGATCCTCGGGGGCGCGGTGCTGTTCCTGCGTGGCGTGCGGCCCGCCCGACCGAGCCTCTCCGCCGCGCTGACCGTGGCGTGGATCGGCGCGCCGGTGAGCGGCTCCCGCCTCGGCTTCGCGATGGTCTACGTCGCGCTCGGCCGGGTCATCGCGAGCTTCGGCCCCGAGCAGATGGCGGCGCTCGGGCTCGGGCACCGCATCGAGGGGGTGGCCTACTTCGTGTGCGAGGCGTTCGGGGTGGGCGCGGCGACGATGGTCGGCCAGCACCTCGGGGCGGGCGACGGCGCGCGGGCGCGGGCGTCGGCGCGGGCCGCGGCCCAGCTCGGCCTGGCGGTGATGGTACCGGCGACCGTGGTCCTCGGGCTGTTCGCCGAGCCGCTGTTTCGCCTCTTCACCGACGACCCCGCGACCGTCCAGGCCGGCACGCTCTATCTGCGCGCGCAGGCGCTCGTCCTCGCGGCGATGGCCCTCGAGGAGGTCTACCGGGGCGCGTTCACCGGCTCCGGCCGCACCCTCCTCGCGGCCGCGCTCAGCTTCGGCCTCACCGCCGCCCGCGTGCCGGCGGCCTTCCTCCTGTCGGGCCCGCTCGGGATCGCGGGCGTGTGGCTCGCGATCGCCGGCTCGACCGCCCTCAAGGGCGCGTCGCTCTACGTCGCGTGGCGCCTCAGCCCAGATGGGCCGCGTGATGACGCAGGTGATCCTCGATGAAGGTCGCGATGAAGAAGTAGGAGTGGTCGTAGCCCTCCTGCATGCGCAGCTCGAGGGCCTGCCCGCTCTGCTCGCACGCCGCGGCGAAGAGCTCGGGGCGCAGCTGCTCGACGAGGAACGAGTCCGCCGTGCCCTGGTCGATGAGGATCTTCGCCGGGTGCGGCGCGCGGCGCACGAGCTCGGTCGCGTCGTACTCGGCCCAGGCCTGTCGATCGTCGCCGAGGTAGCCGCCGAACGCCTTGTGCCCCCACGGCACCTGGGACGGCGCGCAGATCGGCGACAGCGCGGAGATCGAGCGCCAGGCGTCCGGGCTCCGCAGGCCGTGCACCAGCGCGCCGTGACCGCCCATCGAGTGGCCCATGATCGCGCGCGCCCGGGGCCCCCGCGTCGGCAGCGCGGCGTCGACCAGCGCGGGCAGCTCCTCCGTCACGTAGGTCGCCATGCGGTAGCGGGCCGACCAGGGCTCCCGCGTCGCGTCGACGTAGAAGCCCGCGCCCGTGCCGAAGTCCCAGTCGTCGTCCTCGCCGGGGTAGCCCGCGCCGCGCGGGCTCGTGTCGGGCGCGACCACGATCAGGCCGAGCTCCGCCGCCACGCGGTAGGCGCCCGCCTTCTGGGTGAAGTTGTGGGCGGTGCAGGTGAGGCCGCTCAGGTAGTAGACGACGGGGAACGGCCCGTCGCCCGGCGGCACGAAGGCGGTCAGCTCCATCGGGCCGCCGCAGGCGGGCGACTCGTGGGTGAGCACGTGGAGGTCGCCGCCGAAACAGCGCTGCGTCTTGGTCGTCTGCATCGCGCGGGAGAGTAGCAGCGCGCCGCGCCGCGGGGCGGCCGACGCGCGCCCTCTCGCTCACGCGGTCAGTTCTGCGGGAGGCAGACGAAGTTCAGGAAGCCGGTGTTGTCGATGAACTCGACGCACACGCTGCTGCTGAAGCAGTCCACGTCGAGCACGCACTCCTGGAAGCAGATCCCGCCGTTGCCGTCCGGGTCCATGCAGCTCCCGGCGAAGCCGAGGTTCCGCTCGCACTGAGAGTCCGCCGAACAGTTGCTGCTGCAGAAGTTGCCGTTGGTCACCGACGTCGTGATCTGGAAGCACTCCTCGGAGACTTCGCAGTCGGCGCTGGTGCTGCAGCGCGTGTAGGTCGGATCGATCGTGCACGCGGGCAGCGCGATGAGGCCCGCGATCCCGAGCGCCCAGAGCCAGCTAAGCTTCTTCATCCCTCTTCCCCTGGTCCTTGGTGGCCCGCACGAGCCAGTCACGCAGCGGGTCCACACGGTTTGGTTCCACACATGGTTCGATCGACGGAGCCTCGGGGGTTCGGGGGAATCGACGGACGCTCTGGCCCAGCTATTCACCCGCCCGCCAAGGGTGCCCCAGCCCGTCCAGCGGAGCAATCCTGCCGCGGATGCGCGTGGGGCGGTTCCTGGCTGATACGCTGAGGACGCACGTGTCGGAGGATCTCGGTCGGTGCGGGGTGTACCGTCTGCTCGCGCGCATCGGCGCGGGCGGAATGGGCGAGATCTTCCTCGCCGAAGGCCCCGGCGGCGATCGGGTGGCGATCAAGCGCCTGCTCGCCGAGTGCGCGCGTGACCCCGTCTTCGTCGGGATGTTCCTCGACGAGGCGCGGCTCGCCTCGCGGCTCGAGCACCCGAACGTATGCCGCGTCCACGATCTCGGCCGCGAGGGCGACCGCTACTACCTCGTGATGGAGCACATCGACGGGCTCAGCCTCAAGGAGCTGCTCGAGCGTCGGGGCTACCGCGGCCTGCCCTTCCCCCTCGCGGCCCGGCTGATCGCGGAGGTCGCCTCCGGCCTCGACTACGCCCACCGGCTGCGGGGCGACGACGGGCAGCCGCTCGGGATCGTCCACCGCGACATCAGCCCCGCGAACATCCTCGTCGGCCGCGACGGCCAGGTGAAGCTGGTCGACTTCGGGCTCGCGAAAGCCCGCACCCAGCTCGTCAAGACGCAGCCGGGGCTGGTGAAGGGCAAGTTTGGTTACCTCGCGCCCGAGCAGCTCGCGGGCCGCGTGGACTGGCGCACGGACCTGTTCGCGATGGGGCTGTGTCTCTACGAGGCGCTGACCGGGCAGCAGCTCTTCGACCAGCGCACCGCCGCCGAGACGGTCACCGCCATCCGCACGTTCGGCGGCCCGCCCCGCCTCGAGGGCACCGACCCATCGATCCCCGCCGGGCTCGACGAGGTCCTCCGGGCGAGCCTCTCGGTCGACCCGCGGGGCCGGCACGAGTCGGCGAGCGCCTTCCGCGCCGCGCTCGGCGAGGTGGTCGTCCGGAGCGGCACGGGCTCGGTGAGCCAGGCCAGCCTCGCGGAGCTGGTGCAGCAGACGCACGATCCGCTCGACGGCCCGCCGCGACCCGAGGCGCCGACCACGCTGCGGCCGCCCGCCCTCGCGTCCAGCCCGCCGGGGCCCGCGCGCTCGTCGCCGCCCTGGCCGCTGCTCGCGCTGGGAGCCGCGCTCGCGCTGGGCCTGTTGGTCGTGGCGGTGCTCCTCGCGACCTGAGCCGTGTCCCCTTGTCGACTCCGCGTGGACGCGCTGACACGCGACCCGCGTATCGAGCCTCGGCCCGCGTGTTGGCCGGGCTCGACGATTCAGGGCTGAGCGCTGCGCGAGGGGCTCCCGGCCCGTCTCGGCCCGACCCTTGCTCCACGCGGCCCCATGGCCGACGCGAACGACCCGAGCTCTCCCGGTGATGGCCCCTACCGCTCCGCGCCCCTCACGCCCCCTCCGCGGCGCTGGCGCGTCTGGCTGATCGGGGGCGGCGTGGCCGCGCTCGCGGCCCTCCTGGCCTGGGTCGCGACGCGGGGGGACGACGTCGGCGGGCGCCCGGGGCTCGCCACCGTGCCGCCGGGGCTTTTCGACGACGTCGAGGCGTGGCCGGCGCCGGAGGAGGAGCTGCCCCCCGCCACCCCGCTCGCGCCCCTGCTCGTCGCCGATCAGCCGGAGGCGCTCGCGGTCCTCTCCCCGGGCGAAGGCGCGATGCGGCTCCGCCGGGGCGAGGGGCTGAGCGTCCGCTTCAACCGGCCGATGGTCGACGGCCCCGCGGTCGGCCGCGAGGCGGAGGGCTCGCCGCTCGTGTTCGAGCCGCCGCTCGCCGGCACGACCCGCTGGGTGAGCCGCAGCCAGCTCTCCTTCGCACCCGACCCTGGCGCGTGGACCGCCGACGTGCGGGAGGTGCAGCTCCGCTTCGCGCCCGAGCTCGCCTCGCTCAGCGGTGAAGCGCTCGTCGACGATCTCGAGCGCGTGGTGGTGCTCGACGGCGCGCCCCGGGTCATCAGCTACCGCTCGAGCGGCCGGGTCAACGCGGGCGCCCCGCTCCCGCTCGTGTTCGACGCGCCGGTGAGCGCGGCCACGCTCGGTCAGGAGCTGCTCGCCTACGAGATCGGCGGCGGGCAGCGGAGCCTCCCCGTGAGCCTGCGGCCGGCGCGCAACCAGCCGGAGGACGCCTACCGCCTCGACGTGGTGCTCCGGCGCGCGCTCGAGCCCGGCGCGCGCGTCGGCCTGGCCCTCGCACCCCGCTACCTGCCGTGGGCCGGCAACAGCCCCGCGGTCATGACCTACGACCTCGCGCCCCGGCCGCACCTCGAGGGCGTCGACTGCGAGGACGGCGCGATCCACGCCGGCCAGTGCCGCTACCAGGGCTCGCCCGGGCAGATCGTCGACATCGGCCCCAGCCTGCGCCTGCTCAGCAGCGCGCGCCTCGACGGCGCGGACGCGAGCGACTTCCAGATCCGGCCGGCGCTCCCGGGCATGAGCGTGCGCCTGACCCCGCACGGACCGCCGGGCCACCGGCTCATCACGATCCGGGGCGAGTGGGCGCCCGATCAGGTGTACGAGGTGCGCGTGCGCGGGCTGCGTACGGAGGACGGTGAGCCGGTGCGGCCGCTGCCCCCGCTCGCGGTACGCAGCTCGGGGCACCCGGCGACGATCCGGGTCGCGACCGGCCGGCTCTCCTTCGAGTCCGACGCGCCCGCGCGGATGCCCTTCGCGGCGATCCACGCCGAGCCGAGCGACGTGCTCTACCGCGGGGTCGCGCCGGGCGAGGAGCTGCGGGCGCTCGTCTCGCCGTGGCCCTTCGTGCGCGACGGCGGGGCGTCGACCCCGCTCGCGCCGCTCGCCCCGACCGCCCGCGCGAACCGCTGGGGCCCGGGTGAGTACGCGTGGCGAGGCGACGGGCGCGAGAGCACGATGGCGGTGGTCGCGTTCCGCCCGGACGCGGCGACCCAGCCCGGCGCCGGCCACACCGCGTTCGCGCAGGCGACCGATCTCGGCGTGACGGTGCGCGCGAACCGCGAGGGGCTCATCGTCTGGGTGACGTCGATCGCGACCGCGGCGCCGATCGCGGGCGCCGCCGTGGTGGTGGCGGACGCCCAGGCCCAGGAGCTGACGCGCATGCGGACGGACGCGGACGGGGTGGCCCGGATCCCGCTCGAGCGGGACCCGCTGGTGGTCGCCCACGCGCTGCTCGTCGAGCGCGGCGACGATCGGGCCGCGGTGATGCTCGACCCGCGCAGCGCGCTCGGCCCGTCCGCGATGGGCCTGACCCCCGGCGCGGCCCCTGAGACGGCCGCGACGATCGCGACGGTCTTCGCGGATCGCGGCGCCTACCGCCCGGGCGAGGGCCTGCACGCGAAGGTGCTGCTCCGCCGGGTCGAGGGCGCGCGAGCGGCCGCGGTGCGACAAGGCTCCTTCCGTGTCCGTCTCGTCGCGCCGAGCGGTGAGCCCGCCCGCGAGCAGCCGTTCGAGCCCTCGCGCTACGGCACCGCGTCGGTCGACTTCGATCTGCCGGCCGCCGCGAGCCTCGGGGAGTGGGGGCTCGAGGTGGTGCGCGCCGACGCGCCCGACCAGGTGCTCGGCCGCGCGGGCCTCCGCGTGGCTCAGTTCCGCCAGCCGACCTTCCGGGTCGACGTCGACCGCGTCGCCGGGCCGGTCCACGCCGGCGACACCATCGGGACGAACGCGCGCGGGACGTACCTCTTCGGCGCGCCGGTGAGCCGCGGACGCGCCGCGTGGCGCCTCACGACCGAGGGCCTCGCGAGCTACCCGGAGCGCTGGTCGCGCTTCCGCTTCACCCCGGTCGGCGTTGGCGGGCTGCGCGGGACGGTCGCCGCGGGCGAGGGCGCGCTCGACGCGCAGGGCCGGCTCCACCTCGACGCGCAGGTCCAGCTCGGCGGCGCGGCGCGGACGCGCGTGACGCTGGAGGCCGAGATCACCGACGGCGCGGGGCACACCCACGCCGGCCGCCGCAGCTTCGTCGCCTACCCGGCAGCGTTCGAGGTGGGGCTCCGCCGCGAGGACGACTGGATCGCGCAGGGAGAGCCCCTCGCGGCCACCGCGGTCGCGATCGATCACGAGGGCGAGGCCCTGACCGGCCAGTCGCTCGAGGCGCGCTTCGTGCGCGAGGGCTGGCACTCGTGGTGGGAGTGGTCCGAGGCCTCGCACTCCTACCGCGGCGGGGCGTACCAGATGCGCCGGGATCAGCGTCAAGACATCGTTCACACGTGCACAATCGAGACCGGCGCGGAGCCGGCGAGCTGCGCGTACACGCCGACCCGCCCGGGCACCTACCTCGTGGAGGTCCGCGGGCGCGACGAGGCAGGGCGCGAGGCGATCGCGAGCCGTCGCGTCTACGTGGCCGGGCCCAACGAGCAGCCGGACCGCGATCCGCCCGGCGCGCCGATCGAGGTGACCCCGAGCCGCCGCGGCTGGACGGTCGGCGAGACGGCGGAGCTCGCGTTCGAGTCGCCCTTCGAGGAGGCCGAGGCGCTCATCACGGTCGAGCGCGAGGGCACGATCTCGGTGGAGCGGCGCCGCGTGTCGGCGGGCGGCAACGTGATCCGGGTGCCGCTCACCGAGGCGATGGTCCCGAACGCCTTCGTCGGAGTGACGCTCGTGAAGGGGCGCACCGCGGCGCCGAGCTCCGAGGTCGACCTCGGCGCGCCCGACCTCCGCTTCGGGGTCGCGGAGCTGCGGGTGACGCCCGCGTCGTCGGGCCTCGAGGTCACGCTCGAGCTCGAGGGCAACGCCCGGCCGGGGGACGACGTCCCGGTGACCGTGCAGGTGCGCGACCACGAGGGCCGCCCGGTGCGCGGCGAGGTCGCGCTGTGGGCGGTCGACGAGGGGACCCTGCGGCTGACCGGCTACGACGTCCCGGACCCGACCGCCGGGCTCTACCGGCCGCGCCCCGCCGCCTTCGCGTGGGAGGACCTGCGACGTCAGCTCGTCTCCCGCCTCGCCGCCCCGCCGATGCCCGAGGCCAGCGGCGACGGCGGCGACGGCGCCGAGCGCGCCCCGGCGCTCGACGACCGCGAGCGCTTCGACCCGACCCCGCTGTGGGCCCCCCTCCTCGTGACGGACGAGGAGGGGCGCGCGAGCGCGACGATGACGCTGCCCGACCGCCCGACCGAGTACCGCGTGATGGCGGTCGCGGTCGACGCGACCACCCGGAGCGGACGCGCGAGCGCGAGCGTGGTGGCCGAGCAGCCGCTCGTGGTGCGCCCCGCGTTCCCGCGGTTCGTCACCGCCGGCGATCACGTCGAGGCGACCGCGTTCCTCCACAACGCGACCGAGGAGCCGCTCCGCGTCCGAGCGGTGGCGACGATCGGCGGCGAGGCGCGCCCGGCGCAGATCCTCGAGATCCCCGCCGGTGGCGAGGCGCGCGTGAGCGAGCCGTTC
>JAUHXR010000101.1 GCA_030426845.1 Polyangia bacterium
CGATCCGCTCCGCCCTCTCCGGCCCATCTCGTCGACTTGATGCGCGCGCGGTCCCAACAGAAGTCCCGCCGATATCGCGTTAACGCGTCCCCGGCCGACTCCGACCACCCCGCCAGCATCCCGAAGAGACGCGCACCGCAACCTCGTCATTGCTCGGGCGCATCGGCAGAGCGCCGGCCCACCCCCTCGGGCCTGGGAGATAGACAGCAGGCCGACCAAGCCGCCCGGCGCCGGAGCCGGAGCCGGAGCCGGCACCCCGCGGACGATGAGGCGCGGAGATCTCGCGGGCTTGCCGGCCTACGGAAGGAACGCCGTGATCGCTTCGGCGTAGGCGTCCCCCGCGACCAGCGGCACGTCCGAGTGATCCGCTCCCTCGACGAACAGCGTGCTCGGCGGCGTCCGCGCCGCGGCCTCCAGCATCTCGGCGTGACGGAACACCACGAAGTCGTCGGCCCGCCCGTGGATGATCAGCACCGGCACGTCGAGCTCGGCGATCCGCGCGCAGTTGTCGAAGCGAGCGTTCACGAGGAAGCTGCCCGACAGGTCGAGGAACGAGCCGTCCTGCACGAGCGCGTCCGCGCTGCAGAACGTCGACTCGCTGATCACCCCCGCGATCGCCGGCGCCTCGCCGCGGCCGGCGCGCGCGGCCAGCTCGTAGGTCGGGCCGCCGCCGAGCGAGTAGCCCATCACGAACACGGCGTCGGGGTCGACCCCCGGCAGGGTCACCAGGTGCTCGAGCGCGGCCTGCGCGGCCGCGAAGACGCCCGCCTCGTCGGGCGAGCCGGTCGAGAGGCCGTAGCCCGGGTAGTCGTAGATCAGCACCGAGTAGCCGAGGCCCCAGAGCAGCTCGACGCGGTCCCAGTAGCGGCCGACGTTGCGCGACGTCCCGTGGCTGTAGAGCAGCGTCGCGCGCGGGGCCTCGTTCTGGGCGAACACCCAGTGGATCTGCTCGCCGCCCGCCTCGAGCATCCCTTCCATCCGGCGCTCCGGCGGGACGAGCGACGGATGCGGGTCGGTCAGCTCGCCGTCGAGGTTCTCGTCGACCTCGTCCCAGCGGTAGCCGCCCTCGATCGGGCGCGGCGAGAAGAGGAACCCGTCGAGGGTGCAGCCCGCAGAGAAGAGCGCGAGGAGGAGCAACGCGAGGTGCTTCATCGAGGGATCTCCCCGTCGCCGAAGCGGACGCGGTAGCCGAGGTGAACGAGGAACGCGCCGTAGCCCGGCTCCCACGCGATGACGCTCGTGGAGTCCTCCCACGGGCTGACCCAGCCGAGCTCCAGCACGATCCCGTGCGGGTGGCCGTCCTCGTCGGTGCCGCCGAACTGCGCCTCCGCGCCGACGTAGGGCGCGACGAAGACCGGCGGCTTGTCCTCCGGCGGCCCGAACTGCGCGAGGCCGCTGACCCCGCCGAAGAGCACGAGCCACGGCGTGGCCACGCCCTCCATGTGGACGCCGAGCTCCGGGAAGAACCGGAAGTCCGGGCCGCGCACGCCGATGAGGAAGTGGCCGCGGCCGCTCACCGACAGCGCGAAGCCGCGCGGCTCCCGGTAGATCTGCCCGACCGCGCCGACGTCGAACGCGACGATCCCGTAGGCCGCCGCGAGCACCGAGACGTCGGCGTCGAGGTCGAAGCCGTCGGTCAGCCCGTAGCGCCCGCCGACCTGGAGGTTCGGGATCGGGATGGGCGCGAGGTTCGAGAAGAACGGGCCGCCGACCGACGCGCGCACCTCGGCGTTGCCCTCGCCGACGGTGCGCGCGACGTGCCGGAACGCGCAGCCCGAGGCGAGCAGGAGCGACAGGCCGAGGAGCGTGGTCCGCACCCTCGACTTGTCGCACAGGCTCAGGCCGCGAGCGAGGGCTCCGCGACGCGCGGCGACTCCGGGGCCCGGGACGCGAAGCCGTGCACCGTCGCGTAGGCGAGCAGGGCGAGCGAGCCGGTGGGGATCACCGCGACGATCCACGGCCAGGGGTTGAGGCCCTTGGCGCGCGCGTCGCGGTAGAGCCAGGCGGAGCCGAAGCAGGCGGCGATGCAGAGGTCGATCGCGACCTGGATCCCCCACGGGTTCGTGAGGCTCGCCTCGATCAGCGCGAGGTTGTCCTGGGTGAACAGGATCCAGCCGGTGAAGGCGGCGAAGTCGAGGAGGACGAGGCCGACGAGGAGGCGCTTGAGGTTCATGGTGTTCTCTCCCTTCGACGGGCCTCACCGCAGCCTCCGTGCCAGCGCCTCGCCGCGGGCCGCGGCGCGACAGGTCGACGCGGCGCCGCAACGTCGGGCCGTGCGGGCGTTGCAGCCGCGCAACGTTCGGGCTCGGACCGGCGCGCGGAGCCTTGTGGCACGCGCCTCGCTCGGTAGCCTCGGGGTGATGACGCGGCGCTGGGACTGGATCGGGGGGGCGCTCGGGCTGACGACGTCGGCCGTCGATCTGTGGATGTTCGGCGGCTGGGGCCTCGACCTCGCGGGTCTGCGCGGGAGCCCGCTCGGCTGGGCGATCCTCGCGAGCTTCGTCGTCGGCTACACCGCGCTCGGCTTCGCCCTCGGACGCCTCTACATGGCGCGGGCCCGCGCCCTCGCGGACGCGGCGCGGATCCAGCGTCAGCTCGATCTGCTCGAGCAGCGCCGCGCCGAGCTTGCCCAGTCGGAGAAGCTCGCCGCGATCGGGCGCCTCGCGGCCGGCATCGCTCACGAGGTCCGCAACCCGCTCGGGGTCATCCGCGCGAGCGCCTCGATCGTCCGCGAGGGCCTCGACGAAGGCACCGAGGACCACCGCGCGTGCGAGCTGATCGAGGACGAGATCGACCGGCTCGACGGCCTGATCGGCGCGCTCCTCGCCTTCGCCCGACCCGCCCGGCTGACCGTCGCGCCGACGGCCCTCGGGCCGGTGTTCGACCGGGCCGTCGCGCTCGCCCGGGAGTCGACCGCGCTCGAGGTCGAGGTGCCCGACGTTCCTGCCCAGGCGGCCGAGGCGTCGACCGTCCAGGCCGACGCGGATCTGCTCACCCAGCTCGTGCTCGGGCTCCTCGTGAACGCGTCCGAGGCGGGGGCGCGGCGGGCCGAGGTCCGGGCCTCGATGGACCCCGAGCGCGCGCGGCTCGAGGTCGCGGACGACGGGCCGGGCGTCGAGGAGGAGGTCCGCGGGCGCGTGTTCGAGCCGTTCTTCACCACCAAGGCGAGCGGCACCGGGCTCGGGCTCGCGATGGCGCAGCGGATCGTCGAGGCCCACGGCGGGCGCATCGCGGTGGACGCGGACCCGGCGCTCGGCGGTGCGCGCTTCATGGTGGAGCTGCCGCGCGGCGGGCCGGCCGCGCTGACCGAGGCCGCGTGACCGACGCGCGCGTCGCGGTGCTCGACGACGAGCCGCGGATGGTCGAGGTCGTGAGCATGCTGCTCCGGCGCGAGGGCTACGAGGTCGTCGGCTTCACCGAGCCCGAGGCGCTCCTCGAGGCGCTCGCGCGGGCGCCGGTGGATCTCCTGCTCACCGACCTGCGCATGCCCGGGATGGACGGGGTCGAGGTGCTCGAGCGTGCGCGGGCCCGCTGCCCCGAGCTGCCCGTGATCCTGTTCACCGCCCACGCGACGGTGCGCACCGCGGTCGACGCGATCCGCCGCGGCGCCTACGACTACGTGCAGAAACCGTTCGACAACGACGAGCTCCGAGCGCTCGTCGCGCGGGCCCTCGAGCACGCGCGGCTCACGACCGAGAACCGCTACCTGCGCCAGGCGCTCGGCGGCGGCAGCTTCGTGGTGGCGGAGAGCCCGGCGATGCGGCGGGTGATGGCGCTCGTCGGCCGGGTCGCGGCGTCGCGGAGCACGGTGCTCATCACGGGCGAGAGCGGCACCGGCAAGGAGGTGGTGGCCCGCGCGATCCACCAGTCGTCGCCGCGCGCCGACGCGCCCTTCGTGGCCGTCAACGTGCGCGCGCTCAGCGAGCGGCTGGTGGAGTCGGAGCTATTCGGCCACGTGAAGGGCGCGTTCACCGGCGCCGAGCGCGACAAGCCCGGGCTCTTCGCGCGGGCGGGCGAAGGGACGATCTTCCTCGACGAGATCGGCGAGATCACGCCCGACGTCCAGGTCAAGCTCCTTCGCGTGCTCCAGGAGCGCGAGGTGCAGCCGGTGGGCGCGACCGAGGCGCGGCCGGTCGAGGCGCGGGTGATCGCGGCGACCAACCGAGACCTCGAGGCGGAGGTCGCGGCGGGGCGCTTCCGCGAGGACCTGTTCTTCCGGCTCCAGGTCATCCCGATCCGCCTCGCGCCGCTCCGCGAGCGGCCGGACGACGTGCTCCCCCTCGCGCGGGCGTTCCTCAGGCGTCAGGCGCGCGACGTGGGCCGGCGGATCGACGGCTGGACGCCCGAGGTCGAGGCGTGGCTCGAGGCGCACGCCTGGCCGGGCAACGTGCGCGAGCTGCAGAACGTGATCGAGCGGGGCGCGGTGCTCGCCGAGTCGAGCGTGCTCACCCTCGGCGACCTCGTCCTCGACGAGGAGACGGGCGAAGACCCGGGCGAAGCAGCGGTGGCGAGCGTGAACCTCGCGGACTTCCTCGACCGCGCGGCCGCGGCCCACGTGCAGCGCGTGCTCGCGGACGTCGACGGCAAGCGGGTCGAGGCGGCCAAGCGCCTCGGGATCGATCGGACCACGCTCTACCGGCTCATGCGCAAGCACGGCCTCGGCTGAGCGCGATCACGGATCCGAGGGGGTCGGCACGGTGAGCGTGACGCGGGTGCCGCCGTCGGTGTCGATCGTGAGCGTGCCGTCGAGCTGCGCGGCGCGGTGCCGCATGTTCCTGAGGCCCCGGCCCGGCGCGCGGTCCTCGTCCAGGCCGACGCCGTCGTCGGCGACCTCGACCTCGATCGCGGGGCGTCCGTCCGGCAGCGTGGTCGCGCGGGTGCGGAGCCGGAGCTCCTGCGCCTCCGCGTGCTTGATCACGTTGGTGACCGCCTCCTGCACCACGCGCAGGACGTGGAGGAGCCCCGCCGGCCCGAGCCGCGCCGCGTCGGGGACGTCCTCCACCTCCCAGCGGACGCGGACGCCGCGCGCCCGGAGCGCGGGCTGCAAGCGGGTGCGCAGGGTGCCGAGGACGGTGAGGAGGTCGTCGTTGCTCGGGTCGAGGGAGTCGATCACCACGCGCATGTCGAGCAGCGCGTCGCGGAGCGCGTCCGCGACCTCCACCCGGCGGTCGGCGTCGTCCTCGGTGAGCGAGAGGGCGGAGACCAGGCGGCTGCCGATCCCGTCGTGCATCTCGCGCATGATCCGCCCGCGCTCGGCGTCGAGGAGCCGCGCCCGCTCGAGCTCGCGCAGGGCCTCGAAGCTCGCCTTCAGCTCCTCCTCGCGCGCCCTCACCCGCGCGTCGAGCTCGCGGTTGAGCCGGCGGGCCTCCCGGTAGGCGCGCAGGAAGTCGCCCAGCATCACGGCGCCGAACGAGAGCAAGAGGAGTGGCGCCAGGAGGTGGAGCAGGCGCGGGCTCGAGCGCGGCAGGACGCCGGCCTGGATGAGGAACGCGTGCGCGCCGAGCGCGACGGTGAGCGCGCCCGCGACGAGGAGGGCGCTCCGCTCGAGGCGGGGCAGGCGCGAGAAGCGCGCGAGCAGGGTCGCGAAGCCGTAGCCGAAGACGAGCAGCGCGAGGCCGTGGCCGACGAGCGCGACGCGCAGGAAGAGCTCCCTGCCGGCCACCGCGCTCGCGAGGCTGCTCAGGACGAAGGCGATCGCGATGGCGCGCTCGAGGCGCGGGCGCGCGACGCCGATCCACCGGTGGAAGGCGGCGAGGAAGCAGACGACGAACCAGTCGAACGAGGTGTGGATGAGCCAGCGGCCGAAGCCGTAGGGGACGTAGATCTCGCGCACGTGGGCGGCCAGGCTGTGGACGAGGAAGCAGGCCGCGCCGAGCACGAAGAAGCCGTACATGGGCTTGCGATCGGTGGCGAAGAAGAGCGCGGTCAGGAGCGCGATCAGCACCGCCGCCACCACCGTCGCCGCCCGGGCCGGGACGACCTGGAGCGCGACCTGGCGCTCGTGCTGCGCGCGCAGCGCCTCGAAGGGCCCCACCTCGATCGGCGCGAGGCCACCCCAGTCGCCCCGGTAGGCGAAGAGCGCGACGTCGACGTACCGCGCCTCGGCGACGCGGTCGGCGTCGAGCGTGAAGAGCAGCGGGCGGTTCCAGTTCTGGGTGACCGGCTCCTCGAAGTGACCGCCGCTCCCCAGCCAGCGGCCGTCCGCGAACACCGCGGCGTTCATGTTGAGCCGCGGCAGCCGCACCCCCCACGGCCCC
Organism: Polyangia bacterium; assembly: GCA_030426845.1. Lineage (GTDB taxonomy): Bacteria > Myxococcota_A > Polyangia > Polyangiales > Sandaracinaceae > JAUHXR01. The sequence continues at coordinate 6,258 of JAUHXR010000101.1, forward strand.
GGCGCGCGCTCGCTCGCCGGCGGGAGCTCGAAGCGGTACCAGCCGAGGCCCTGCCGCGCGGGGCGCCGCTCGCTCCAGCGATCGGGCAGGCTCACGCGCGCGCACCGCGGGTCGTCGTCGTCGACCTCGGGCGGCGCGCCGACTCCATCGGCCCAATCGATTCGGCCGTCGATGGCGCAGAACCGCGCGGCCGACAGGGTGTGCACGCCCGCCGCCTCCACGCCGTCGCCGCAGCCGCTCGCGAGCGCGCTCACCGCGAGGCCCACCGCCCACGCGCGCGCGGCGATCGAGCGGACCTGGCCCCCCGGGGTGTACGCGGTCCCGCGTCGCATTCACGCCACCGTGTCCCCGATGGAGGGGACACGCCAACCCCGCCCCGCTTCTTAGCTTGGCGGGGAGGTGACGATGAGACTGACCTGCTTGCGTGAACGACAGTGGCTCTTGAGCTTGGTGATCGGGGGGGCGGCGCTCGCGGTCGCCTCCGGCTGCGACGACGGCGATCCGCCGGTCGACGGAGGGAGCGACGCGGGGCCGGCGGCCGTGGTGGACGCCGGCCCGGGCGGCGACGACGCGGGGCCCCCGGACGGCGACGCCGGTCCCGCGCCGGACGACGGCGGCCCGCCGGTCGACGGCGGCGGCGGCGGTCTCGGCGAGGCGTGCGCCGCGGCGAGCGAGTGCGGCAGCGGCTACTGCGTCGACGGGGTGTGCTGCGACGTGGCCTGCGACGGCGAGTGCGCGGCCTGTGATCTGGCCGGCAGCGTCGGGACCTGCGCGCCGCGCGCGGCCGGCACCGACGACGAGGCGGAGTGCGGCGCGGGCGTCTGCGACGGAGCCGGCGCGTGCGCGGTCGGCGCGACCCGGTGGGCGTCGGGCTACGCGGCGACGGCCGGCGGGACCAACCACGCCTTCATCCACGACGTCGCGGTGGACGCGAGCGGGCTCTTCGTGGTCGGCACCTTCCGCGGCGTGGTCGACTTCGGCGGCGGGAACCTGGTCGCGAGCGGCGGCAACGCCGACATCTTCGTGGCGCGCTACGGCCTCGACGGGGCCCACGTGTTCAGCCGTCGGTTCGGCACGAACATCGCCGGCCAGGACAGCGAGGCGCGCGCGGTCGCGATCACCCCGGGCGGCGACGCGGTGGTGGTGGGGGTCTACGGCGGCGCGGCGGGGACCGGCCCGAGCTTCGGCGGCGGCTCGCTCCCCCACGTCGGCGGCCGCGATCTGTTCGTGGTGCAGCTCGATCCCACGGGCGCCCACGTGCGCAGCGCGGGCTTCGGCGGCACCGGCAACGACGAGGCCAACGACGTCGCGGTCGCCTCGGACGGCCGGGTGCTGATCGCGGGCGGGCTCAACGCCTCGGCCACCTTCGGCGCCACCACCGTCACGTCGGCGGGGCGGCTCGACGCGCTCCTCGTCTCGCTCGACGCGAGCTTCGGCGTGGAGTGGGCGCTCGGCAGCGGTGGGGCGATGGACGAGCGGGCGCACGCGGTCGCGGTCGACGTGTCCGGCGCGGCGCTCGTCACGGGCGAGCTCGCGACGAGCGTCGCGTTCGGCGGCGCGCCGCAGACCTCGGCCGGCTTCCAGGACATCTTCCTCGCGCGGATCGACGCGGTCGGCGCGCTCGACTGGCTCTCGGTCTTCGGCGACGGCGCGGCCGGGCAGATCGGCCGCGACGTGGCCGTGGGCTCGGACGGCGTGGTCTACGTGGCCGGCTCCTTCCGCGGGACGATCGACCTCGGCGGCGGCCCGCTCACCGCGCTCGGCGCGTCGCTGCCGGCGTTCTGGATCGGCGCGTTCGACAACGACGGGTCCCACCGGTGGAGCGCGACCTACGGGGACGACGACCTCCAGGACCGCATCGCGATCGACGTCAGCGACGCGGGCCTCGCGGTGGTCACCGGCTTCGAGGGTCAGGTCGACTTCGGCGCCGGGCCGCTCGTCTCGGCCGGCCAGCGGGACGCGTCGGTCGCGCGGCTCGCGCACGACGGGACCGCGCTCTGGTCACGGCGCTTCGGCGACGCCTCCGATCAGGACGCGCGCGCGGTGGCGATCGACGCGTCCGGCGCGACGGTGGTCGTGGGCAAGCTCTTCGGCACGATCGACTTCGACGTGGCCACGCTGAGCGACTCCGGCGCCGGCTTCGGCGTGTTCGTGGCACGCTTCGACCCGTGAGCGAGCCCCGCACGGTGCTGATCGTCGAGGACGAGCCCGCCACCCGGGCTCGCCTCGCGGCCGTCGTGCGGGGGATGCCGGAGCTGCGCCTGCTCGCGGCCGTCGAGAGCTGCGAGCAGGCGCGCGCCGCGCTGGAGTCGGACCCGCCGGACCTGTTGCTGACCGATCTCGGCCTGCCGGACGGCTCGGGCGCGGACCTGATCGAGGCGCTGCGCGCGCGCTCCCCGGAGGCCGAGGCGGTGGTGATCACGATGTTCGGCGACGAGCAGAACGTGATCGGCTCGATCGAGCGGGGCGCCACCGGCTACCTGCTCAAGGGCGGCTCGCGCGAGGACGTCGAGCGCGCGCTGCGCGAGCTGCTCGCGGGCGGCTCCCCGGTCAGCCCGGCGATCGCGCGGCACCTCCTGCGCCGGCTGCGTCCCGCCGAGGAGCCCGCGGCGGCGCCGGAGCCCGAGGTCGAGGGCGTGCTGTCGGCGCGCGAGACGGAGGTCCTCTCGCTGGTCGCGAAGGGCTTCACGTTCGTCGAGATCGCCGAGCTGCTGTCGATCTCGGCCCACACCGTCACCGCCCACATGCGCCGCGTCTACCGCAAGCTGGAGGTGCGCTCGCGGAGCGAGGCGGTGTTCGAGGCCGCGAGCCTCGGCCTCATCGAGGTGGGCTGAGCCTGGCCTGAGCGCCGGAGCGCTTCAGTCGTCGTCCTCGTCGTCGTCTTCGTCGTCGTCTTCGTCGTCGGGATCGTGGTCCGGCAGCATCCGGCCCACGGTCCGCAGCTCGCGGTCGCAGGCCTCGCGCCAGCGGTCGAGGCTGTGGGCGGGCTCGCCGGCGGCCACGCTCGAGCAGCTCCCGAAGGCGTCGAGCGCGCGCAGCCAGAGCGAGTGTGCGGCCGACTCGAGGGCCTCCCGGAAGACGACCGAGAGCTCCTCGTTCGCCGCGAACACGGGGGGCGTCGGGATGCCGCGGAGGTCCATCGCGAAGCGGGTGTAGGCCACGCCGAGCAGCATGCTCGCGACCACGCTGTAGCGGGCGGGCCCCTCGCGGGCGGGGGTGAGCGCGTGCTGGGCCGCGCTGATCACCTCGGCCCGTCGCCGCAGCCAGTCGGCGAAGTCCTCGTCGGCCCAGGTCTCGACCTCCCACGCCTCGCCGGTCGGGGGCTGCGGGATGGGCATGGTGAGCGCGTCCTCGGTGCGCGCCCATCCGTCGGCGAGCAGCGGATCGTCCGGCTCGACGTCGACCGGGAGGCGGGGGAGCGCGATGCCCGCGATGCGCGGCCCCTCCTCGGCGCGCTCCTCCTCGTCGGGCAGCGGCGGCGCCATCGGCGGCGGCCTCCCCCCCGCGCAGGCGACGAGCGCGAGCGCGAGCAAGCTCGAGATGCGGCGGTGCACCGGCGGAGGCTACTGCACATCGGCGCCGGCGCCCGCCTCCGCCCGCGCGTCGCCGAACACGGCGCGGTGGACGCGGAGGTCGGCGGTGAGCTCGGGGTGGTAGGTCGCGCCCACGAGCGCGCCCTGGCGGACGAGGACCGGCTCGCCAGCGAGCGCGCGGACGACCTCGACGGCCGGGCCGACGCGGACGATCCGCGGGGCCCGGATCAGGACGAGCGGGGCGCCGTCGTCCGCCACCGCCTCGGCGCTGTCGCGCTGGCGACCCCAGCCGTTGCGGCGCACCGCGACGTCGAGCCACCCGAGGGTCCCCGGCCCGCCGTCCACCTCGCGCGCGATCAGGACGAGGCCGGCGCAGGTCGCGAGGACCGGGGCGCCCCAGCGCGCGAGGCGGTCTATCGCGTCTCGCAATCCAGGTTGCGCGGCCAGGAGCCGGCGCTGCGCGGTGCTCTCGCCGCCCGGGAGGACGAGCCCCTCGACCCCGCGCGCGTCGGCCGCGCGGCGGAGCTCCACCGCGTCGTGCCCGAGCGCGCGCGCGGCCGCGACGTGGGGCGCGACGCCGCCCTGGAGCGCGAGCACCCCGACCCGCATCAGGCGCCGCGCCCCGCGAGCCGCGCCTCGGGCGCGAGCCCGCTCGCCTCGGTGCCTCGCATCGCCTCGCCGAGCCCGCGCGACGCCTCCGCGAGCGCGCGCGGGTCCCGCCAGTGGGTGACCGCCTCGACGATCGCGCGAGCCCGCCGCGGCGGATCGCTCGAGAGGAAGATCCCGCTGCCCACGAACACCGCCTCGGCGCCGAGGTGCATGCAGAGCGCGGCGTCGGCCGGCGTCGCGATCCCCCCGGCCGCGAAGCGCGGCACCGGCAGGCGACCCTCGGCCGCGACCTGACGCACCAGCTCGAGCGGCGCGCCGAGGGTCCGCGCCTCCGCCACGAGCTGCTCGGGCTCCAGCCCGCCGAGGCGGCGGAGCTGGGCCTCGATCTTGCGCAGATGGGTAACCGCCTGACTCACGTCGCCCGTCCCCGCCTCGCCCTTGGTGCGGAGCATCGCCGCCCCCTCCGCGATCCGCCGCAGCGCCTCGCCGAGGTCCGTGCAGCCGCACACGAACGGCACCTCGAACGCGTGCTTGTCGACGTGGTGCGCGAGGTCGGCCGGGGTCAGCACCTCCGACTCGTCGATGAAGTCGACCTCGAGCGCCTCGAGGACCCGCGCCTCCATCAGATGCCCGATGCGGCACTTGGCCATCACCGGGATCGTGACCGCCCGCTGGATCGCCTCGATCCGCGACGGGTCGGACGCGCGCGCGACCCCGCCCTCGGCGCGGATCTGGGCGGGGACCCGCTCGAGCGCCATCACCGCCGCGGCCCCCGCCTCCTCGGCGACGCGCGCCTGATCCGCGTCGACGACGTCCATGATGACGCCGCCCTTGAGCATCTCGGCCAGGCCGATCTTCGTCGCGTAGGTGCTCTTCTGCATGCTCGTCTCCCTCCACCCGCGGCACCGCGGGCGACAACCTGTGTTCCGTTATCTGTGTGGCGCGAGGCGCGCCGCGAGGTCGGAGGCTGGCGTCAGACCAGCTCGACCGTCGGCCCGCTCGGGTCGCGGCCGCGGGCCGCGCGGACCGCCTCGCCGAGCCGGCGCGCGCCCTCGCGGAGCCGCGCCTCGGGCTCCCAGCCGAAGTTCAGGCGAAGCCCGCCGCGCGCCCCCTCGTCCACCGCGAAGTAGTGGCCCGGCGAGACCATCACCTTGCGCTGGAGCGCCTCCTCGAAGATCGCCCCGGGGTCGTAGCCCTCGGGCAGCTCGACCCAGACCGAGATCCCGCGGGGCGGCCGCTGCCAGCGCACGTCGTCCGGCAGGTGCTGGCGCAGCGCCTCGAGCAGCGCGTCGCGTCGCGCGCGGTAGGCGGGCTGGATGCGGCGGAGGTGGGCGACGAGGTAGCCACGGTCGAGGAACTCGGCGAGCGCGAGCTGCTGCAGCGTCGAGCTGCCGAGGTCGGTGGTGTGCTTGAGCGCGAGCAGGTGCGGGTGGAGCGACGGCGGCGCGACGACGTAGCCGACGCGGAGCGCGGGGATGAGGCGCTTGCTGAACGAGCCGACGTGGATGACGTCCGGGTCGAGCGCGCGCATCGGCGTCGGGAGCGGGCCGTCGTCGAGCTCGAGGTCGACCGCGTAGTCGTCCTCGATGACCGCGACCTGGGCGTCGCGAGCCCACGCGAGGATCGCGGCGCGCCGCGCGTTCGAGACGCAGGCGCCGGTCGGGTTGGCGTGGTTGGGCATCAGGTAGAGGACCTTGGGCCGGCGCGCGCCGAGGCGTCGCAGCGCGTCGAGGTCCGGGCCGTCCGCGTCGCTCGCCACGCCGACGACGTGCGCGCCGGTCGCCGCGAAGACGAGCAGCGCGCCCGCGTAGGTCGACACGTTCGTGATCACCACGTCGCCCGGGTCGAGCAGCGCCCGCGCGATCAGGTCGAGGGCCTGCTGGCTGCCGGTCGTCACGAGCAGGTCGGCCGCGCTCGAGGGCACGCCGCGGCGGGCGAGGTCGCGCACGATCTCCTCGCGCAGCGGCCGCGCGCCCTCCTTGGGCCCGTAGCCGAGCGCCTTGGCTCCGGACGTCTTCAGCACGTGGGTGAGGCACCGCTGGAAGAGCTCCGCGGGCATCAGCTCGGGCGGCGGCATCATCCGCGTCAGGTCGATCGCGCCGGGCGGGATGGACGCGCGGCGGAGGCGGAGGTAGCGGCGCATCGGCTCGGTGCGGGCGGCACGCGACAGCAGCGCCTCGAACGGCAGGCTCCGCTCTCGCGCCTCCTCGACCTGCGCGTCCGGCGGCAGGTCGTTCACGAACGTCCCGCGGCCCACCGTCGAGCTCAGGAAGCCGGCCGCCTCGAGCTCGCTGTAGGCCCGCACGACCGTGTTGCGGTGCGTCCCGAGCGACTCCGCGAGGGCCCGCGTCGGCGGCAGGCGGAAGCCCGCGGGGAACGCGCCACAGCGGATGCGCGCCGCGATCTGCTCGAAAATCTGCCGGTACATCGGCGCGGCCCCGTCCGGCCGGATCGCGAATCCCAGGTCGTTCATCCGCCACTCCCGACCTTTGGTATGCCGGTTTGGACCAGGCGCGACAATGGACAATGCCCGATCGGGAGGCGGCCTTTAGCGGCCAATTGGCCCAGCCTGCGGGGACACGTAAGCCAATAGAACTGAGTTGAGTGGTCCAATTGGGTTCGCGGTCGCGTCGATGGCACTCTGACGGGGTGCGTGGGGGATGGATCGCGCTGCTCGTGCTGGCGGCGCCGTCGGTGGTGGCCGCCGACGCGCTCCCCCCGCCCGACCCGTCGGCGACGTGCGCCCCCGGCGAGTACGCGTCCGCCAACCACTGCGGCACGACCTGCGGGTACAACCCGTGCGGCGAAGGCTTGCCGGACTGCCTCCCCGGGACGCGCTGCGAGCCGGTGCGGCGCTGCATCGAGACGCTGTTCTGCGGGCGCCGCAGCACGCCTCACGCGAACAGCCGCGGGCCCTGCGACGACGCGGGCGGCTGCGCGGTCGGGGAGTGCCAGACCCTCCAGCTCTGCATAGGGGAGCCCATCCCGGACGCGGGCCCGCCCGACGCCGGGGCCGTGTTGGACGCGGGCCCGGCCGAGGTGGTGCGCTACGGCTGCGGCTGCCGGGTCGGAGGCTCGCCGAGCCCCGCCCTCGGCTGGCTCGGGCTCGCGCTCCTCGGGCTCGTCGTGACGCGACGGGGGCGCTGAGCCAGGAGGCCCCGCGCCGGCGCGGTGCTCGGGCGCGTCGAGACCCCGGGTGCACGACACTGGCCCCCCGCGCGCCCGTACCGCAGGATCGTCGCGCGTGACCGAGGCGGTCGAACACGACGAGCAGCTCCGGCGGGCGCTCGAGGAGCTCCGCGAGCACGGCGCGACCCTCGAGGCGCCGGCGAGCCAGACGATCGTGCCGCCGCAGACGGAGACCGAGGCGCAGCGGCTGCTCCGGCTGCTGGGCACCTTCGACGAGGCGGCGGGCAAGAAGCTCGAGCTCCACGGGACCCTCGGCGAGGGCGGGATGGGCCGGGTGCGCCTCGCGACCCAGACCGCGCTCGCGCGCAAGGTCGCGGTCAAGACGCTGCGTGAGGAGCTGCTGGGGAGCGAGGCGGCCACCCTCAAGCTCCTGCGCGAGGCGTGGGTCACGGGGAGCCTCGAGCACCCGAACGTCATCCCGATCTACGACGTGACGTTGGGCCCCGAGGGCGCGCCGCAGATCGTGCTCAAGCGCGTTGAGGGCACGAGCTGGGAGGCGCTGATGCACGACCCGGCCGCGCTCCGCGCGCGCTTCGGGGTCGACGATCCGCTCGAGTGGAACCTCCGCATCTTCATGCAGGTGTGCAACGCGATCCGCTTTGCGCACAGCCGCGGCGTCCTCCACCGCGACATCAAGCCCGAGAACGTGATGATCGGCGCGTTCGGCGAGGTCTACGTCGTCGACTGGGGCATCGCGGTCGCGCTCGAGGACGACGGCTCGGGCCGCGTCCCCCTCGCGGCCGACGCCACGGACCTCGCAGGCACGCCCGCCTACATGGCGCCGGAGATGCTCGGGGGATCGCCGAGCCGGCTCTCCGAGCGCTCCGACATCTACCTCCTCGGCTCCACCCTCTACGAGATCGTCGCGGGCGGGCCGCCGCACGAGGGCGAGACGCTGATGCAGATGGTCGCGCAGATCATCGACTCCTCGCCGCCCTTCGAGGACACCGTCCCCGAGCCGCTCGGGCGCATCATCCGACGCGCGATGGACCCGGACCCCGAGGGGCGCTTCGAGACCGCCGAGCAGGTCCGTCTCGCCGTCCAGGGTTACCTGCGCCAGCGTGACGCGATCGCGCTCGCCCAGAAGGCCGACCTGCGGCGCGCGGCGCTCGAGGCGCTCCTCGAGGAGGAGGAGCCGACCCGCGAGGCCGTCTACCGCGCGTTCGCCGAGTGCCGCTTCGGCTACCGGCACGCGCTCGAGGTCTACGACGGCCCGGAGGCGCGCGAGGGCCTCGAGGCGGTGATCGTGCGGATGGCGCGCTACGAGCTCGCCCAGGACGAGCCCGAGTCGGCGCACGCCCTGTTGACGGAGCTCGCGGAGGCACCGGCGGATCTCGCCGAGGAGATCGCGCGAGCCCGCGAGGCCAAGCGCGAGGACGGCGCGCGGCTCGAGCGGATGCGCGCCGATCTCGACCCGACCGCCGGCCGCCGCACGCGAGCGTTCCTCGCGTTGATCGTCGGCGCGGTCTGGGTCCTCATGCCCGCCGGGGCCTACCTCCTCGGGCGCTTCGGCTACGAGGCGGATCTCACCCACCTGAACGCGATCGTGGTCGACGTCGCGATCCTCATGCTCTTCGCCGGGCTGTTCACTTGGGCGCGGGAGTCGCTGACGCGCACCGCGATCAACCGGCGCATCTCCTTCGCCGCGTTCCTCGCGGTCGTGGGCCAGCTCCTGCTCCACGGGGTCGAGATGGCGGCCGGGGGCGACAGCCTCGACGAGTCGCGCCGGCACCAGCTCCTCGTGTGGGCCGCGATCCTCGCGGTGACCGCCGCCGGGGTGGACGCGTGGCTCCTCCTGCCCGCGGCCGGCTACGCGCTCGGGTTCGCGATCCTCGCCTTCTTCCCCGGCGCGGTGCTCCTCGTGTTCGGGGTCTGCAACCTCGTCCTCTTCCTCACCATGCTCCGGCTGTGGGGCCGCCGGGACGACATCGATCGCCTCGGCGCGCGGATGCGGGAGGGTCGAGCGCAGCGCCGCGCGTGGGTGCGGCGGTGGTGGGACGGCGACGAGCGGACCTGACGCCCGAGCCCGTTGCGCGCTCGCGGCGGACGTGCGAAGCGGATCAGCCTGATGAGACGCTCGCTCACCGGCATCAAGCCCACCAACCTGCCGCACGTCGGGAACTACCTCGGCGCGATCCGGCCCGCGATCGCGCTCGCCGAGCGCTTCGAGAGCTTCCTGTTCATCGCCGACTACCACGCGCTGACCACGGTCCGCGACGCCGAGGAGATGCGGCGGCACACCTACGACGTCGCCGCGAGCTGGCTCGCCTGCGGCCTCGACCCCGAGCGGGTCCACCTCTACCGCCAGTCGGATGTGACCGAGGTCTTCGAGCTCACGTGGGTCCTGTCCTGCCTGATCGCGACCGGCCAGCTCGAGCGCGGCGTCTCCTACAAGGACGCGCTCGCCAAGGGCGAGGCGCCGAACGCCGGCGTCTTCAACTACCCCGTGCTGATGGCGGCGGACATCCTGCTCTACGACGCCGACGTGGTGCCGGTGGGCAAGGACCAGCTCCAGCACCTCGAGCTCGCGCGCGACGTGGCGGCCCGCTTCAACCACCTCTTCGGCGAGGACCTGCTGCGCGTGCCCGAGGCGCACATCAGCGAGGCGCCGCTCGTCCCCGGCCTCGACGGGCAGAAGATGAGCAAGTCCAAGGGCAACAGCATCCCGCTGTTCGACTCGGCCAAGAAGCTGCGGAAGGTCGTGATGAAGATCGTGACCGGCTCGGAGAGCCTGGAGGAGCCGAAGGTCGCCGAGGGCAGCACCGTCTACGAGATGTACCGCCTCGTCGCGAGCGAGGCGGACGCCGCCGAGATGAAGCGGCAGCTCGAGGAGGGCGGATACGGCTGGGGCCACGCCAAGCAGGCGCTCTCGGAGGCGCTCGAGGCGGAGATCGGCCCCAAGCGCGAGCGCTTCGAGGCGCTGCGGAGCGACGAGGCGGAGCTCGACCGGATCCTCCAGGCGGGGGCCGACCGCGTGCGCCCGATCGCGCTGAGGACCCTCGACCGAGTGCGCGCGGCCGTCGGGATGCGCGTCCGCGGCTGAACGGCCGCTTTTCGTTTTGCGTGACGCGAGGCCGGCGCGCACCTTGGGCGCCATGAGCGAGCGCCCGTTCCGAATCCTCGGGATCCAGCAGGTCGCCGTCGGCGGCCCCGACAAGTCGCGCCTCCGGCGCTTGTGGATCGACCTGCTCGGCCTGACCCCCAAGGGCACCTACCGCTCCGAGCGCGAGAACGTCGACGAGGACATCGCGGACTGCGGCGGGGTCGAGGTGGACCTGATGCAGCCGATCGATCCGGAGGGCCGGCCGCGCGTGCACCAGCCGCCGCTCAACCACGTCGGGCTGTGGGTCGACGATCTGCGCGCCGCGGTCGAGTGGCTCGGCGCGCAGGGGGTGCGCTTCACCCCGGGCGGGATCCGCGCCGGCGCGGCCGGTCACGACGTCTGCTTCATCCACCCCAAGGGCAACGAGGCGTCGCCCCTCGGCGGCGAGGGCGTGCTCATCGAGCTGGTCCAGGCGCCGGACGGGAAGCTCCCTGGCCCGTCGCTTGCGTGATCACCCGGTCAGGACTCGTTTTGCCGCAGAACTCCCGTGATTTGTCCGAACGTGTGAACCGTGGTTCGCGGGTCGGGGCGTACCTCGCGTTCTCGGCGTGCCTCGCGCTGCTCGCCCTCGCCGCGCCGGCCGCGGCCGACGACGTCGCGCTCCTGCCGGTCGACGGGCGCGCCAGCCAGGACCGCCTCGACGCGATCACCGAGCAGATGGCGACCGCGCTCCGGGCCCAGGGGCACCAGCTCCGCCCGGCCCCGACCGCCCGCGTCGACCACCCGCCGGCGAGCGCGGCGATGGAGGCGATCGCGGCCGGGAGCCGCGCGATCTACGTGGTCACGGCCGAGGTCGAGCCGCTGCGTGGGCAATACCGTTTGCACGTCCACGTGTACTACCGCCCGGCGGGTCGGCTCGAGGAGCTGGTCGCGACGGTGCTCGAGGCGGAGGAGGCCGAGCGCCTCGCCGACATCCTGCGCTCGATGGTGCGGCGCGAGGGCCTGGGCGAGGACGCGCTGCGGCTGACCGGCGAGCCCGAGGACCCGGACGAGCGGGCGCGTCGCGAGGCGGAGGAGCAGGCGCGTCGCGAGGCGGAGGAGCAGGCGGCCCGCGAGGCGGAGGAGCAGGCGCGTCGCGAGGCGGAGGAGCAGGCGGCCCGCGAGGCGGCCGAGGCCGCGCGCCTGGAGGCGGAGGAGCAGGCGCGTCGCGAGGCGGAGGAGCGCGACCGCGAGGCCCGAGCCTGGGACGCGCGCGCCCAGTACGGCCAGGACGCGCCGTGGATGATCCAGCTCGCGGTCGGGGGCCGCTACGCGCTCACGCTCGGCGACCTGGGCCCCGTGATGGCCGGCCAGGGCGGCGGCGGGGTGTTCGACGCCGGTGTCAACGTGGGTCGCACGTTCGAGGGTGTTGACGGCCTCGAGATCCGGGCCGGCGTCGACTTCTCGACGGGGACCTTCACCGCCTTCGGGATCCACGCCGGCGTGGCCTACCTGGCGAGCCTCTTCGTCGAGCCGATCTACCTCGGCGGCGCGCTCGACGTGGGCGCGGTCTTCCTCGCGACCGGCTCGCGCGACGCGGGCTTCGCGGCTCGGCTCAGCGCGCTGGTGGCCTGGCAGCCGGTCGAGCACCTCTACTTCGAGGCCTCGCTGCCCGAGCTCGGCGTCGCGACGCCGGGGGCCGGGGTGTTCACGATCGGCGCGAGCGTCCGGGGCGGCTACCGCTTCTGAGCGGCCGTCGGCCCTCCGAGGCCAAAGTCCCTGAACGGGGACCGGTCTCAGCGTTTTTTCCTCGGAGGGCCGCGCGACGGTATGATGCGCGGTCGCCGTGGCCGACGATCTGCCCGAGCCGGGGGCGTCGCGCGAAGACGAGTCGTCCGACCTCTTCAGCGTGAAGTCCTATCAATCCGGGACCTCCATCCCGGTGATCGAGAAGGTCCCTCTCACGCGCGAGGAGATCCGGCGGCGCCGGAACATGCGCGTCGTCTACGCGGTGCTGGCGGTCACGCTCACCGTCACCGCGGTCGCGCTCTACTTCTACGTCTCGCACCGCAACGAGGTCGCGACCGCGCTCGAGCGAGCGGGCGACACCGGGCGGGTCGACGCGATCCGCGACGCGCTCGCGCTGATGGACGGCGACGACGCCGACGCCTCCCAGGCCGCGCGGCTGCGCCTGCGCGCGATGCTGGTCCTCGCGGGGGAGGACGAGGACCCGGCCACGATCGAGGGCGCGCTCGGCGGGCTCTCGAGCGACAGCGAGGACGTCGCGCGGGAGCGGGGCATCGCGCGCACCTACCTGGCGCTGGCGGAGGGCGACCTGTCGACGGCGATGGACCAGGCGTCGTCGGTGGTCGCGCGGGGCGACGAGGCGGCGGAGGCGGCGCGGGCCCGCGCGATGGCCGCGCGCGCGGTCGGCAACGTCGAACAGGCCCTCGCCGCGTCGCGCATCGCGGTCGAGCAGCGGCCCGAGGCCCCCCGGCACGTCGCGCTCTTCGCGGAGCTCACCGCCCGGGCCGGCGACGCGGACGCGGCCCTCGCGCGGCTCGACGACGTCCCGGAGGCCCAGCGCAACCCGGCGACGCGGATCGCGCGGGCGCGGATCATGGACCGCGCGGGCGCCGACCTCGACGCGGTCTCGGAGCACGCCGAGGCGGTGCTCGGCGCGGAGGACGCGACCGATCACGAGAAGGCCTGGGCGCGCCTCCTCCTCGCGCGCGCCGCGGCCGCGGCCGGTGATCGGGTGGCGACCCGCGAGCACCTGGACCAGGCGGCCGAGGTCGCGCCGCCCGGCGACGAGCTGTTCACCCTGACCCTCGTGGAGGCCGCGCTCCGCATGGGAGCCGTCGCCTTCGCGCGCGAGCAGGCCGAGCGGTTGCCCACCCCGCTCTCGATCGACGCGGGCCGCCGCGCCCAGGTCAGCGCCGAGATGGCCCTCGCCGACCACCAGCTCCGGGCGGCCGAGTCGGCGCTCCGCCACGCGCCGGCCGGCCCGCGCACCTCCCTCGCCCGCGCGCGGCTCACCGAGGCCCGAGGGGATCGCGACGAGGCGCGGACGCTCTACCAGAGCGCGGCGGCCGAGCCCGGTCTGCGCGTCCCCGCGACGGTCGCGCTCGCGGCGATGGAGCTGCGCAGCGGCAACGCGCGCGAGGCGGTGAGCCGGGTCGAGCCCCTCCTCGCCGAGTTCCCCGACCACCCCGACGTCGTGCCCGTGGCGGTGGAGGCGCAGCTCGGGATCAACCAGGCGAGCCGCGCGATGGAGCTGGTCTCGCCCGCGCTCGATGCGCACCCGCAGGACGTGCGCCTGCTCGCCGCCAAGGCGCACGTGCAGGTCGCGCTCTCGCAGTGGGAGGACGCGCTCGCGACCCTCGACTCGGCGCTGCGCATCGAGGACGACGACGCCGATCTGCACGCCGACCGCGGGCGCGCCGCCGCGCACCTCCAGCGGCTCGAGGTCGCGCGTGAGGCCTTCGACGCGGCGCTCGCCCTGAGCGCGTCGCACCCCGAGGCGCTCGTCGGCCGGCTCGACCTCGACGTCAGCGAGCAGCGCCTCGCCGACGCGCGGCGGATCCTCGAGCGGATCGAGGAGGCCGAGATCAGCTCGCTCCGGGTGCACCGGCTGCGGGCTCGCCTGCTCGTGATGGAGATCGCGGGCCGCTCGGGCGTGCGCCAGCTCCGCGAGTCGCTCGACGCCCACCGCGCGGACGAGACGCTCTTGATGTCCCTCGGGTGGCTCTACATGCAGGCGGAGGACTACGCGGACGCGGTGCGGACGTTCGGGCGCCTGCTCGAGGGAGACGAGGACCCGGTCGAGGCGGTGCTCGCCCGCGCGCTGGCCCAGACCCGCATGCGCCTGTCGAACCCCGCCAAGGCGACGCTCGAGAACCTCGTGGAGGACGTCGACGAGTCGACCCTCCCGGCGGCGGTCCGGGCGGAGCTGCACGCGGTGCTCGCGCGGATCGCGTGGAGCGAGCACGACCGCGCGGTCGCGCAGCGCGAGGCCGAGGCCGCGCTCGGCCACGACCGCCGCAGCTCCGAGGCGCACCTCGTGCTCGCGGAGATCGCGCAGGACCGCGACCAGGACGCCACCGAAGAGTACGTCGCCTCGCTCGAGGGGCTCCACCCGTCCTCGCGGGCGCTCGCGATGCTGTCGATCCGCGTCGAGACGGTCGACGACGCGGCCTGCAACTACGCCGCCCGCTACCGCCGCGCCGCGCCCAACGGCCAGTTCAGCCGCGGCATCTGGCGGGTCGAGCGCGACTGCCGCCACCGCGACGACGAGCCCCCGCCCGAGGAGTGAGCCCCCGCGGGCCGCCTGCCGCGCCGGACGAACGGAGCGCCACCTCGGCTCCCGCCGCCCGGGCGATCGTCAGTCGCCGAGCAGGTCGTCGAGCGAGTCGTCGTCGGAGCCCTCGCCGGAGTCTTCGTCCTCGCCGCCCGCCGTCGCGTCGTCGCCGCCCTCCTCGGGCCCAGCGGAGCGCGGCTGGTCGGGGCAGCGGTAGCTGGTGCCGCGGCCGCGATAGAAGACCTCGCCGTCGTCGTTGGTGTCGCGCTCCTCGACGGACTCGACGACTACGTAGTTTCCGCCCTGCGTATGGGTCTTGTTCCGCATGAGGATCACGAGATCCTCGCGGGTCGGCGGCATCGACGCGTCGGGAGGGTGGCCGATGCGCACGTCGGAGATCAGCCGGCAGCCGCCGGGCATGTCCGCGTGCTCGCCCGCGGTCACGGTGCGGCCGCCGTCGGTGAGCGCGATCGCGGTGCTGCAGCCGGCGACCAGGGGGAGCACGAGGAGGGCGCGGAGGGCGGTCATGACGTCGATTTCTATCACGACTCCTCGCGGCCCCGTCAGCCGGCCCCGTCAGCCGGCTCCATCACCCCGGCGGGAGCGTGGGGAGGGGGAGCGGGTCGGCGAGGAGGACGCCGCGCTCGAGGCCGCACATCGTCCGGATCATCCGCGTGCGGACGTAGGGCAGCCGGCACGCTGGGCCCATGAAGGCGTCGCGGAGCCAGCCGAGCCACGCGTGGTCGGACTGGAAGAACGGGGTGAGCGCGCGGGTCGCGAGCTGGTAGTAGCCGAGGTGGTCGCGGCGGCTCCGGGAGTAGCGCGCGAGCCCCTCGGCCACGCTCGGCGCCCCCGCGATCGCGTCGGCGAGGGCCATCGCGTCGACGAGCGCGAGGTTCGCGCCCTGGCCGAGCTGCGGGCTCGTGGCGTGGGCGGCGTCTCCGAGGTAGACGAGGCCCTCCTCGTGCCAGCGCCTCAGCACCACGTCCCAGTACCGCGCGAAGAGCACCTGCGACGGATCCTCGATCTGCGCGAGCACCGGCGCGGCGCGCGGCTCGAGCGCCTCGAGGTGGGCCTTCCAGGGTGCGAGGCCGCCGCGCCGCCACGCGTCGACGAGGTCGGCGCGGATGCTCCAGAAGAGGGAGACGCGCCGCACCTCTCCGGTCGGGCCGAGCCCGCTCGGGAGCAGGCCCAGCATCTCGCGGGTCCCGCGCAGCGTCTGACGGAGCGTGCCGTCGAAGGCGCCGTCGGGATCCTCGCCGATGAACCAGAGCGCGCCCCACGGGTACTGGGTCGCGCGGCGGGTCAGGCCGGCGTCGTCGCGGAGCTGCGAGCGCGCGCCGTCGGCCACCACGACCAGGTCGTGCGTCCCGCGCGCCTCGCCGGCGGGGTCGACCACGACGCGCCTGTCGCCGTCGCGCCGCAGGCCGTCGATCGTCACGCCGAGCTCGAGCCGCACCCGCGCTTGGGCGCGCACCGCGCCGAGCAGCGTCTCGAAGAGCACGCCGCGGTGGAGCCCGAGCCCGAAGGCCCGCCGATCGACGTCCGCGTAGGCGAGGTCGATCACCGGCCGCCCCGCGTGGGTGGCCGCGAAGAGCCGCTCGACGCGCGCGCCCCGCTCGAGCACCGGGCCGAGCAGGCCGAGCCGGGCGAGGACGCTCATGCCCGTCGGCTGGATCATGATGCCGGCCCCCACCGGGCGCGGGTCCTCGACCGCCTCGTAGACGGTCACTTGGTGGCCCGCCCGGGCGAGGAAGAGCGCCGCCGCCGCCCCCGCGGTCCCCGCACCGATCACCCCGACGTCCAGCTCCACGCGCCGACTGTACCTCGGCTACCCTCGGCCCTCGTGCACGCCCTCTCCGGCCGGCTCCGCTCTGCGCTCGCGAGGTCCGCGCTCGCCAGCTCCGCGCTCGGGAGGTCCGCGCTCGGGAGGTCTGCGCTCGCCTGCTCCGCGCTGGCGCTCGCCGCGGTCCTCGGCGCCGCCTCGGTCGCCCAGGCCCGCTGCGGTGACGCGGACGCGCCGCGCTGGCTCGGGCACCAGTCGCTCATCGCGCTGGTGAACCCGCTCGGCGCCGAGCACAACGCGCGCTTCGGCCTGTGCCTGCCGCTCTACGAGAGCGCCGATCCTGTCCTCGCGCTCAACCACTTCGAGGCCGGCGTGTCCACGTACCTGTCCCCGGTCTACTTCGTCCCGGGCGCCTACGCGCAGATCGTGCCGGTGAGCTTCTTCGTCCTGCGCGTCGAGGTGCACGGGCTGACGGTGTGGCCGATCCCGATCGCGGGCGCCGGCTACTACGCGCGCAGCGGCTACGACCAGTCGTGGAGCCAGGACCAGGTGCCGGCCTCGGACGGCGGGAGCGCGAACGGCTTCTCGATGCGGATCATGGGCGTGCTCCGCTTCCAGGTGCCGCTCACCGAGTCGCTCTCGATCCTCGCGCTCGCCGCGACCTGGACGGAGACGAACATCCTCGACCGCGGCCAGTACTGGCTCGACGTGCGCGACGACATGGTCGCGGCGAGCGGCGACTGGGTCATCGACCAGGAGGCGGTGCTGCTCCTCCAGGCGCGCTGGCCGGAGGGCTTCGGCCTCCGCTTCGGCGCCTTCTCGGCCCTGCGCACCCTGCCCTCGGCCGGCTACGTCGGGCACCAGCTCGGGCCGATCGCGATGATGAGCTTCGGGCGCGTCGACCCGCACGTCTACGGGCTCGGCTTCTTCCTGCGCATGGGCATCTACACCTCGCACCGCTTCCGGACGGGCACGCCGTCCGCGATGCTCGGGGTCAACGTCGACTGGGATCTCGGAGGGCTCTGAAGACATGAGCGACGCGGTTCGCTATGCGCGGGACGGCGGCGTCGGGGTGATCACCCTCGACCGCCCCGAGAACCGAAACTCGATGACGGAAGACATCTTGCGAGGTGTCGAGGCCCGCCTGCGCGAGGCGCGCGAGGATCGCGGCCTGCGCTGCCTCGTGATCACGGGGGAGGGTCGCTCGTTCAGCGCGGGCGCGGACTTCAACTCCCAGATCCAGCGCGAGGACGCCGGCCGCACCGCGCCCGAGCGGTCCTACGCGATGTACGAGCCGTTCCTCGGGGTGCTCGACGTCGAGGTGCCGGTGATCGGCGCGCTCAACGGTCACGCGATCGGCGGCGGCTTCGGCCTCGCGCTCGTCTGCGACCTCCGCTACGCCCGGGAGGACGCGAAGTACGGCGCCAACTTCACCCGCCTCGGCCTCCACCCCGGCATGGCGGTGAGCTACCTCCTGCCTCGCCTCGTGGGCCTACCGAAGGCGGCCGAGTGGCTCTACACCGGCGAGCTCTTCGACGGCCACGCGGGCGCGCGGGCCGGCCTGTTCAACGAGGCCCTCCCCGGCGACCGCGTCCTGCCGCGCGCGATGGAGGTGGCGGCGCGGATCGCGGGCAACGCCCCGATCGCGGTGCGCCTCACCAAGCGCAGCCTCAGCGCGGGCCTCGGCTGGGACGCCCGCGGCGCCGCCTACCGCGAGGCCTTCGCCCAGGCGCTCACCGTCGAGACCGAGGACAGTCGCGAGGGCGTCCGGGCGCTGCTCGAGAAGCGAGACCCGCGCTTCGAAGGTCGCTGAGAGAGATCACCAGGCCCACGTTCTTCCACGTCGTCATCGTCGATCCTCCTCTCGAGCGTCGTGCTCCAGAGGAAGCTGCGGACGCGGCCCATCGCGAATCGGTCACTGACCAACGGGCGGCCGCTCGCGCGCTCAGATCGCGTAGGCGCGGCCCTGGACGAGCGGCTCGATCACGCTCGCCTCGCGGTCGAAGTCGTCCGGGTAGTGGATCAGCCGCATCCGATCGCGCAGCGCCTCGTCGAGCGCCGCCAGCTCGGCGTAGGGCGTGTGCGTGCCGAGGTTCGTCTCGTGGATGACGAGGTCGGCGCCCTCGGCGAGCCACGCGATGAGGTCGCGGTCGAACGAGGTGTCCGCGCTGTAGGCGAGGGTTCGGCCGCCCGCGCGGATGCGGAACGCGGTGGTCGGGATGTGGTGACGTGTGGGGCGGCACTCGATCGCGAACGGGCCGATCGCGGTCGGGGCGTCGACCGAGAGGGAGCGGACGTCGAAGTAGTCCTCGAGCGTCCGCCTCGCGGGCGCGCGCGAGCCGGGCACCACGAGGCGCTCCATGCCGGCCGCGAGGTGGCCGTCCCAGAGCCGCTCGACGACCGGCGGGAACGCGGCGATGACCGCCCGGCGACCCATCGCGAAGTGGCTGAAGTAGCCATAGCCCTCGAGCCCCGAGGCGTGGTCCGCGTGCAGATGGGTGAGCGCGACCGCCTCGACGTCGAACAGGTCGAGCGCGACGTCGGCCTCGGCCATCATCTTGCGGATCGGGTGCGGGCAGTCGACGAGGAGCCAGCGTGACTCATGGCGGAGCGCGAGACAGCTCGAGTAGAAGCGCGCGCTGAACGCGTCGCCGACCCCGAGCGGCACGAGGTCGAGGCCGCTCATCGCGCCGGCATCCGCGCGGTGAGCGCCGCGGCCACGTTCGGCGGAGCGAAGTCTTCGATCGGCTCGCCCGCCTCCGCGCGCCGCTTCAGCTCGCTGCTCGAGACGCCCGAGAGCCTCGGATCCGAGGCGAGCATGACGGTCATGATCTGCGGCGCGAGCTCGCGGTTCTGCTGCGCGAGGTCCGTCTCGTAGGCCGCGTCGGCCGCGCCACGGAGGCCGCGCACGAGCACCGTCGCTCCGACCCGCTGCGCGTAGCGCACGACGTAGCCGTCGGTGCCGTCGACCGTCACCGTGGGCATCGGCCCGACCAGCTCGTGGGCGAGCGCCACCCGCTCCTCCAGGCTGAACATCGGCTCCTTGGTCGGGTGCACCGCGACGAGCACCCGCACGTGGGCGAAGAGCTTAACCGCCTCGTGGATCACGGACAGGTGCCCGTAGGTGATCGGGTCGAAGGTGCCGGCGTAGATCGCGATCGTCATGGGGCTCCTCTCGTCAGGGCAGGTCGTCTTCGTCGGGCTCGTGGAGGCTCACGACGCGGCCTCCAGCAGGCCGTCGGCCATCGCGCGCACGCTCTTGGCGGCCGAGCCGGCGGGGATGACCCCGGGCGCGAGCACCCCGAGCCGGTAGCTCCCCTCGATCGCGGCGAAGATCGCGCTCGCGATCGTCGGCGCCGCGCGGGTCTTGGCGCCGCGCTCGCGCAGCGCCTCGCGGACGAGCGGGGTGAGCGTCGCGAGCTCCGACTCGACGGCCTCGCGGTACGCCGCGCGCACCTCGTCGGTGGCCAGCGCCTCCGCGCCGAGCGCGACCCAGCAGGCCACCGCGTCCGGGTCGGCGCCCTCACCGCGGCTCAGGTGGGCGTCCAGGTATGCGCGGAGCCGACCCACCGCGGTGCGCGCCGCGGCGGCT
>JAUHXR010000102.1 GCA_030426845.1 Polyangia bacterium
CCCTCGAGGCCGCCGAGCTCGCCGTCGCCCTCGAGCTCGCCCTCGAGCTCGATGGCGTGGAGCCGCGACGGGACGGTCTCGTCGAACTCGTAGTGGACCGCGCCCGGCCGCTGGGTGAGCGAGCGGAGGCCCCGCGTGAGGTCGGTGACGATCTCCTCGATCGGCCGGTCCGCCCGCAGGAACACCTGGGCCGAGCCGCCCTCCTCGTGGGTGAGCGTGAGGACCCCCGAGCGCAGCGACTCGGCGAGGAGCTCCGCGAGCTCGTCGGCCCGCTCGAGGCTGACGGTGCCGCGCGCCTCGCCCCGCCGCTCGGGGACCTCGCCCGCGATCTGGGCGATGCGCCGCGCCATCTCGTCGGCGCTCGCGGTGCGCTGGAGGATCGCGACCACCCCGTGGCGCAGCTCGCTGATAGCCGCGGTCTCCGCCGCGTCCGAGATCAGCGCGACGGGGAGCGTCGCGGTCATCGCGTTCGACGCGAGACGCGAGAGGACCTCCGCCCCCTGGTCGGCGGCCGCGTCGCCGGCGAGCACGATCAGGTCGGGCGCCCCGACGAACGCCATCTCGGCCGCGTCGTCCGCGCCCGCGCGCTCCACGTGGACCTGGTGGTCGTGGAGATACGCCGCGATGGCCTCCGCCATGCGCTCCCCTTCGGCGACCAGCAGGACCGTCGGCGCGTCTAGACGCAGCTCCGCCGATTCGTCCACCGCCCGGATCCTACGGGCTCACGCGGCCCGATGGCCAGTCGCTCGATGCGTGACCCTGGCCGGCCGCCACAACCTCGCCACAACCTCTCCCTCACCTCGCCTCCGCGCCGGCGCCGCGTCGCGTCTTCGGCCCTCCATCTCTTCAGGGTGCGCCCGCGTGAGGGCGCCCTGGGAGGAGACAGGGGTATGAAGCGGATCATCGGGATCGCGTTCGTCTGGCTCGGCTGCACCTTCGCGTGGGTCGTGCTCGGCTCGACGCTCCTCGTGCGCTCGGAGTCGGCCGACTCGACGGGCAGCGGCGAGGTGCACCGGCTGTGGGGGCCGCCGGCCGAGCAGCCGCAGGCGTACGCGTACTACGACGACGTTCGCACGGTCGACCACGTCCAGACGATCGTCGACCAGGCGACCGGGGTGGGCCGCGAGGTCACCACCCACAGCCAGGAGCCGTCGCGTCGCGCCATCGAGGTGGTCGGGAGCGACCTGCACGTCGGGCTCGCGCTCGAGCACCGGCGCCGCGGGCTGAACTGGTACCCGACCTACACCGTCGACTTCGACGGCACCTACCGGTTCCGCAACGACAGCGGCGAGGCGCGCGAGGTGACCTTCGTGATGCCGATCGAGCAGCAGAACACGGTGTTCGACGGCTTCGCGGTGAGCCGCGAGGGCGAGGCGGTCGAGCTCGTGATCGACGGGGGCGAGGCGACGTGGGCGGGTCACCTCGAGGCGGGCGAGACGCGCGCCTTCCAGGTGGTCTACCGCAGCCGCGGCACCGAGCGCTGGATGTACCGGATGACCGCCGGCACCGGCCGCACGACGAACTTCCGCCTCGAGGTCACGACCGACTTCGACGAGGTCGACTTCCCCGAGGGCTCGCTCAGCCCTACGTCGCACGAGGCGAGCGGCGACGGCTGGCGCGGGGTGTGGGACTTCGACTCGCTCATCGCGAGCCAGCCCGTCGGGATCGAGATGCCGCAGCGCCTCAACCCGGGGCCCCTCGCTGCGCGCATCACCTTCTTCGCGCCGGTCGGGATGCTCTTCTTCTTCTTTGTGGTCGGCATCCTGGCGATGGCCCGCGCGCGTGACCTGCACCCGATGCACTACTTCTTCCTCGGCAGCGCGTTCTTCGCCTTCCACCTGCTGTTCGCCTACCTCGTCGACCACCTCCCGATCGCGGCGTCGTTCGGCATCAGCGCGGCCGCCTCGGTGGTCCTGGTGGTGACCTACGCGCGCCTCTTCGTCGGCTGGCGCTTCGCGCTCGTGCAGATCGGGATCAGCCAGCTCCTCTACCTGGTCCTCTTCTCCTACACGTTCATGTGGGAGGGCTTCACCGGGCTCTCGATCACCATCGGCGCGGTGCTCACGCTCTTCGTGATGATGCAGATCACCGGGCGCACGCCGTGGGGCGCGAAGAAGGACGACGGCCCGGCGCCGACGGTGGCCAACCCGCCGCTCCCGGCCGCGCCGGTGGTAGACGCGACGCCGAAGGCGTTCTGAGGCCGCGGACGTGTCCCGCGGATCGGTCGCGTGTCGACCGATCCGCGGCGGTCTCACGCGGTCCGTTGCTGGAGCGCCTTCTCGGCCGCGGCCCGCACGTCGTCGTTCTCGTCCTCGGTCGCCGCGAAGAGCGCCCCGTCGAACACGTCGGCGCCGATCTGGCCCATCGCGTCCACCGCGAGCAGCCGGATGCGCGGGTCCTCGCTCAGGCGATCCTGCTCGAGCCGACGGGCGATCGCGCGCTGCAGCTCGGGGTTGGTCGAGGACTGGTAGCGGGTGACGAGCCGCGCGAACACCGCCTTGCCGGGGCCGCCCCCGCTCCCGGAGACGCCCGCGTCGCTCGGCTCGGGGGCCACGCTCGTCTGCTCCTCCTCGATGTCGGCCCCGACGGGCGGGCCGGGGTGGGGCGCGGGTTGGCTCGGGCGGGCGGACGGCGCGGCGCTCGCCCGGGGCGCGGCCGCGGCCTTCACGGCGGGCTTGGCCTTGGCCTTGGCGGGCTTGGCGGGCTTGGCCGGCTCGTCCTCGGTCGGGAAGCTCCCGGTCGGCGGGTCGTCGGCGAGGTCGAGGGCCGACAGATCCAGGACCGGCGGGCGACACGCCTTGGCGCGCCACGCGGCCGCCTCTGCCGCGGTCTGCTCGACCATGTCGTCGAGCCGGCTCGGCAGGCCGGCGCAGCTCGCCACCGCGTGTACCACCGCGGGCGCGCCGTCGGGCGCGCGGTAGATCGCGACGTCTACGCTCGCGCCCGGGCTCTGCGTCTTCCAGTGCTCGCGGAGCGCCTCGACCAGCCGCACCGGCGTCGCCTCGAGCACCGGGGTGGGCGCCACGAGCGCGATCTGCATCACCCCGATCGTCTCCGGGTCGAGGCTCGAGGCGACCACCTCGCCGTCCGCGACGATCTCCATGACCGCCTCGCTGATCGACTCGAGGTCGAGGTCGGGCACCTCGCGCGACCCGTAGGCGAGCACGCCGCCGCGCGTGAGGATCTGCTGGAGCCGGTTCGCCTCCACGCCCCGCACCGGGCTGAGGTCCTCGCGGGCGTCGAGGCGGTTGAGCTCGTCGAGCGGGCCGACGATCTGCTCGTTCACGCGGCTGTAGAAGTCGAGCACGCTGAGGCTCGACTCGCGCTCCGCGAGGCGGCCGTCGTCGATCAGGATCACGCCGTCGAGCTCGAGCCGCGTGAGCTCCTGGACGGCGCGGAGCGCGCGCGCCTTGCGCTGCGCGGGCTGCCCACCCGACGGGAGCGTGACGAGGGCCACGACCGGGGCGAGCCGCCGATCGAACGCCTCGATGAACGAGCCGACGTTGGACCCGGTGCCGCCCCCGAGGCCGGCGGTGACGAGGATGAGGTCCGCGTCGCGCGCCTCGAGGCGCAGCGCGCTCTCGATGCGGCCGGCGGAGTCGCGGATCAGCGCGCGGCCGACCTCGGGGTCGCCGCCGGTGTGCGCGTGCGCGTCGTTGCCGAGGTGGGTGCGGCGATCCTCGGCCACGTGCCGCTGCTCCTCGAGCGCCTTCTTGCTCGAGTGGAACGCGAGCGCGCGGTAGCCGCGGCGCGCCAGCTCGCCAGCGATGCGCCCGCCGCCTCGGCCGAGGCCCACCACGAGCACGTCCAGGGTCCGCTCCTTGCTCGACGTGCCGCCCGACGTGCTGCTCGACATGCTGCTCGACATCCGCGCTCCTCCCGTGGCGAGAGACCCTACTCGAAGCGCAGGTCGCGGATCCACAGGCGCTCGTCGACCGGGTCGGCGCTCTCGCGCCGGATCACCACGCGGGCGAGCCGGCCGGGGTCGACGGCGAAGTCGGCGAGGTCGAGGGCGACCGTGCGCCAGTGCCGCCCCACCACCGCGTCGGGCCGCGCGGGGACGTAGGACTGGACGCCGTCGAGGTCGGTGAGCCCGACCGCGATCGGCAGCTCGACCGGCGGGCAGACGTCGTCGTCGACCACGGGATCGGCGGGCGGCGGTGGGCACTCGCGCAGCACGTCGAAGACCACGCGGCGCCGATCCGCGACGTCGAAGCTCTCGCGACCGAGGGAGGCCCCGATCTGCCCGTCGGCGGCGAGCGCGATGCCATGGGCACCGTCGAGGAACGGGAGCCGCGACTCGGCGAGGCCCACCCCCATCGCGAGGAGCGCGTCCTCGTAGGGCGACCAGCCGACCGAGCCGACCACCTCCACGGGCACGGCCGTGCCGGTGTAGCGCCGCGCACGGACCACCACCGCGGTGTCGCCCGAGGTCTGCCCGCGCTCCATGAAGAGCGTCGCCTCGAAGCCGATCTCGTCGTACGCGAAGCGCCGCAGGAACGCGGTCGTGTAGCGGCGCTCGACCGCCCGTCGATCCGCGCGCGGGAGCCCGGAGGTCGTCAATGGGACGTGAGGAGACGCTGCGTCGAGCGCGTCGAGGTGGTTGGTGTCGCGGATCGTCACCACCGCGGCCGGCCCGGTGAGGAGCGAGCCGGCCATGTCCGCGTTGGGCCACGGGACCACGCGGTCGCGCTCGGCCACGATCACGAGCCCCGGCCGGATCGGCATCGGGTCGGGGGGGGCCCGCGTCCCGGACGCGGCGAGCACCTCCGCGAGCACCGGCGCGAAGGTGAGGACCCCCGCGACGCCCGGCTCGTCTCGCGCCGCGAGCAGCGCGCCCCCGCCGCCGCGCCCGTGGCCGGCGAGGAAGACGCGATCGAGGTCGACCCCGCCGAAGAACGCGGAGGTCGACGACGCGGCCTCGGCGCGCAGCGCGTCGAGCGCGGTGAGCGCGAGCCGGCGGTGGTCCTCGAGCGCCTCCGCGTCGAGCGGTTCGGCGGCGAGCGCGGAGCTGTCGACGCTCAAGACGACGAAGCCGTGGCTGGCCCAGTGATCGTGCAGCTCGGTGTAGAGGTCGTAGGTCGCGGGCGGGTCGGCCACGGTGGGGAGGAACACCACCGCCCCGAAGACGCCGTCGGCCAGGCCGCTCGCGCCGTCGGACGGGTAGGCCACGCGGACCGCCACGTCGCTGAGCGCGCCGGTCGATGTCGTCACCGTAGGCAGGGTCCACGCCGTGACCCCCACCGGGTGCGGCCCCGGCGCGCTCGGGTCCTCGGGCTCGGCCAGCTCGGGGTCGTGGTTCGGGAACACCGCGATCGCGAGCTCGACGCGCTCGATCTCGGTGTCGACCGCCCGGAACACCTCGACCCGCCACGCCCCCGTCTCCGTCGGGACGCCGGTCAGCTGGCCCGCGCTGACCGCGAGCCCCGGCGGCAGGGCCCCGTGGAGGTAGCGCTCGTCCATCGCCCCGAACGTCTCGGCGTAGGGCACCCCGACGCGCGCGGACGGCAGGTGGATCGGCGGGCCGTCGAACACGTCGCCGACCGCGATCGCCGACACCTCGAGGTCGTCCACCGGGCAGTCGGTGCCCGCGGTGGTCACGCGGAGCACCCCCAGGCCCGAGCCGCCGACCTCGATGTCGTCGAAGGTCGCGATCCCGCCCACGGTGGTGACCTCGGTCGTGCCGCCGGTCACCCGGATCGGGCCGCTCGCCGCGAGGCGCAGCCCGACTCCGTCGAGCGGGACGAGCTCGCCGACCGCGCCGGTGAGCTGCACGACGACGCGCCCGATCGGGCCGCCGCCGGGGATGACGACCCGGTCGACGCCCTCGACGAGCGTGAGGAGCGGCCGCACCGTGATCGACCCGGTCTCGGCCGGGGGGATCGCCGGATCGTCGGCGGTGGCCCGGATGCGGAACGAGCCGCAGCCCGCGTAGCTGAGCCCGTCGAACGCCATCGCCGCGCTGGCCATGGTCCGCTGCGTCGTGCCGATGAGCTCGCCCGACCCGTCGTGGGTCAGGGTCACCACGACCGGTCGCAGCAGCTCCTCCCGGTCCGAGACGCCCTCACGCAGGACGGTGATCCTCCCCAGGCGCCCGCCCGGACGGATCTCCGGGCCGAACGGGCTCGCCGCCTCGGCCTCGATGCGAAGCACGCCGACGTCGGGATCGCCGCATCCGAAGAGCCCGACCGCGGCGAGCGCGAGGGCCGCGGCGAGCCGCGTGGGGGACGAACGGCGGCCGGGCGTCGGGGACGTGCGCATGACAACGAGCATACCCCCGGAGTCGCAACCATGCGCCGTGCCAACGCTCGGGGACGCGGCTGGCGCGCCGGTGTGTGTGTCACTCCGTGACGCGCCTGTCACCGAGGGGCCGCCTCCCGCGCCCGCCGTCGTGGTACGCCCGTCGAGGATGCGGAGCCTCGCCCTGACCGTCGCCTTGCTCGCCGCGTCCGGATGGGCGCCCGGCCGGGCGTCCGCCCAGGGCGTGACCGAGGAGGTCGAGGGCGGCGGCGCCCTCTCGGCCGAAGACCTGGCGGCGATCCAGGAGACCGAGGCCCCGCCCGAGGAGGGCGAGCCGCCCGTCGACGCGCTCCCCGAGGACACCGCCGCCGCCGCGCTCGGGACGCCGACGCCGCCCCGCGAGCTTGCGCCGGAGCCCATCGACTACACCCTCGGCAACGGCCTGCGCGTGCTGCTCCAGCCCTTCCCGGGGCGTCGCTTCGTGGCCACCGCGGTGAGCTACCGCGTCGGGGCGGCGGACTCTCCCGAGGGGTGGAGCGGCCTCGCGCACCTCGCCGAGCACGCGCAGTTCGCCGGCACGGACGCGCACCCCGGGCCCGAGCTGCTGCTCCGCCTCGAGGCGGCCGGGGCGGTAGTGCACGACGGCGTGACGTCGCTCGACCGGGTCGAGCTGTTCAACGTGCTGCCCGCGGCGCAGCTCTCCTGGGCCCTCTGGGTCGAGTCCGAGCGCATGGCCCGCGCGGCGACGGGGCTCACAGAGGCCAACCTCGACCGACAGCGTCGCTTGCTCTTGAACGAGGGGGCGGAGCGCGGCACCTACGGCGGGTCGGGGCGCCTCCGGCGGGCGCTGCTCGAGGCGATCACCCCGCCCGGCCACCCCTACCGCGGCGCGGTGGAGCGCGCCGAGGACGTGCGGGCGATGCGACCTCGCCACGTGCAATGGTTCTTGCAGCGTCACTTCGCGCCCGATCAGGCCACCCTCGCGGTGGTCGGGGGCTTCGACCCGGCGCAGGCGCGCGCGGAGATCGCGCGTCGGTTCGGGCCGATCGCCCGCAGCGGGCCGGCGCCCGCCGCCGCGCCGAGCCCCGGCCTGTCGCCGCTCCCCCGCGCGGTGCGGCGGCGCGTCGTGATCGAGGGCCCCGCGCGGGTCGTGGTCGCCTGGCCGAGCCCCGCTCGCTTCGCCGAAGGCGACGCCGCGCTGGAGGTGTTCGCGAGCGCGCTGACGGACGGGCCGGACGCCCCGCTCCGCGCGCTGGTGTCGCGGGGGCTCGCGGCGCGCGTCACGGCCGAGCAGCGGGGGCACGCGCGCGGGGGCGTCTTCCGCGTCGAGGCGGAGGTCGCCGAGGGCGAGTCGGTCGAGGCCCTCCTCCGCGCGATCGACGCGGTCGTCGAGGCCTCGCGCGCGCCGGGTCCCGACGCGATCGCGCGGGCGAGGGCTCGCTGGATCGGCCGGGCGCGAGCTCGCCTCGAGGATCTCGAGGCCTGGGCGCGCGCCCTCGCCGGCGCGACCGACGCCTACGTGCCGAGCGCCCAGCGGGAGCGGGCGCGCTACGGCGGGCTGGACGCGGCCGGCGTCGCGGTGGCGGTCGACCGGTGGCTTCCCAGCGAGCGCCGGGCGGTCGTGATCGGGGTCGCGGCTCGATGAGGCGGGGCCTCGCGCTCACGCTGGCCGCCGCGCTCGCGCTGGCTTTCCCGCTGCAGGGGTGCGGCCTGCGCGCGAGCCTGCCCGCGCCGCGCGAGCCCGTCGCCCGGACCCCGCGAGACGCCTTGCCTGGGCCGCCGGCCGAGCCCCGGCCGGACCCGCTGAGCCTGCGGCTCGCGCGCCGCGAGCTCGACAACGGCCTTCGCGTGGTGCTCGCGCGCGGCGCGCCGCTCGGCGCGACGCGCGTGGTCTTCGTCAGCCGCGCGGTGCTCGGGCACGAGGTGGGCGCCGCGGTGCTGGCGCGCGCCCTCGAGGCGTCGCTCGAGGGACCCGAGGGGGAGCTCTCCGCGACCGTCGAGGCGCTCCCCGAGGGGCTGCGGGTCGGCGCCGCCGTCGCGCCGGAGGCGCTCGCCGCGTACCTGGCCCGCCTCGAGGCCGCGCTCACGCGCCCGCTCCCGGAGGCCGCGCTCACGCGCGCGCTGGCCGAGGAGCGGGAGGCGTCGCGCCGGGCGGCCGAGGGCGCCGCCGGGAGCCTCGCGCGCGCGCTTCGTGACCGCCTCTACGCGGTCGATCCTCGACCCTCGGTCGCCGCGCTCACGCCCGAGCGCGTGGAGGCGTTGCGCGCGCGGCTCGACGCGCCCGCGCACGCCGCGCTCGTGGTCGCGGGCGAGCTCGATCCCGCTGCGGCCATGCCGGAGGTCGGCCGTCGGTTCAGCGCCTGGCGCCCCCGGGAGCTCGCGATCGAGGCCGCGCCGACCGCGCGCTACCGTGACGACGGCCCGCGGCTCGCGCGGGTCGAGGCCGCGTCGTCCCGGGCCTGGCTCCAGGTGACCGATCGCGCGCCCGGCTTCACCGACCCCGACTACGCGGCGTTCCTCGTCCTCGAGCAGCTCCTCGGCGGGATGTTCGGCGCCGCGCTCAACCTGCAGCTCCGCGAGCGCGAGGCGATCGCCTACGGGGTCGGGTGCGCCTACCGCGCGTCCGCCGGCGAGGGGCGCCTCACGGTGCGGGTCGCGGTCGCCCCCGAGGACGCGGCGCGGGCGGTGCGCGCGATGCTCGACGAGCTGGCCCGGGCCCGCGGCGAGGAGGGCCGCGCGCTCGAGCCGCTGGAGCTCGCGCTGGCCCGAACCCGGGCGCGCGAGTCGCTCCTCGCGCGCCTCGACACCCCCGAGGGCCTGGCGGCGGCGATGGGGCGTCGGCTCCTCGCGGGGCAGGACGCGGGCGCGATGGCGCCGCTCCTCGCGGCCCTCGATCGGCTCGAGGGGCCCGCGATCCAGGCCGCGGCGCGGCGATGGCTCCGGCCCTCGCGCGCGGTGGTCGGGGCGGTCGCGGATCGCGCGACGCTCGACCAGGTCGCGGAGGCCTCAAGCCCCGAAGGGGCGCGCCGTTGATCCGTCCCCGGACGTGGCCGATCAGGACCGAAAGCACATTCTCATCGCGGACGACAGCCCGACGATGCGCGCGTTCCTCAGCCGGGTGCTCGCGCGGGAGCCCCGCTTCCGGGTCCTGCACGCGGTCTCCGACGGAACGATGGTCATCGACGCGGTCCAGGCGGGCGGCGTCGACGCGCTCGTCCTCGACGTCGAGATGCCGCGGCTGAACGGGCTCGAGGCCCTCGACCGCATCCGCGAGATCAACCCGAAGCTGCCGGTGGTGATGTTCAGCGCCCACACCGGGCGCGGCTCACGCGCGGCGATCGCGGCCCTCGCGAGCGGCGCGGACGACCTGGTGACCAAGCCGTCGGTGGACGTGCCGGGGCGCGACCGCGAGATCGTGGGCGAGGAGCTCCTCGCCAAGCTCCGGGCGCTGCTCTTCGACGGGACGCGCCTCTCCAACAAGCGGACCGATCAGATCAGCCGCGAGATGCTCGAGGTCCGGCGCGCGATCTCCGCCTCGCCGGGCGTGCTCGCGCTCGCCGCCTCGACCGGCGGCCCGAGCGCGATCGAGACCGTGCTCGGCGGGCTCCCGGAGGAGCTGCCCGTCCCGATCGTGATCGCGCAGCACATGCCCGGCGGCTTCACCGCGCACCTCGCCGAGCGCCTCGACGGCCGCGTGGCTCCCCCGGTGGTGGAGGCCCAGCAGGGCTCGGCCCTCGAGGCCGGGCACGTCTACATCGCGCCCGGCGATCACCACCTGCGCGTCCTCCGCCACGGCGGCCGCGACTACCTCGAGCTGAGCGCGGAGCGCACCCGCAGCGGGGTGATGCCCTCGGCCGACGTGCTGTTCCGCTCGGTTGCCGACGTCTTCGGGCCGCGCGCGACCGCGGTGGTCCTCACCGGCATGGGCCGCGACGGGCTCGCCGGCGCGCGCGCCGTCCGCCGGGTGGGCGGCGTCGTGATCGCCCAGGACGAGTCGACCTCGACCGTCTGGGGCATGCCGGGTCAGGTGGTCGGCGCGGGCCTCGCGAACGACGTGCTCCCGCTCCCGTCGATCGCCGACGCGCTGCTCTCGCGCCTCGCGGTCGTCCAGCGGAGCGGCACGCGCCGCAGCGCCTGAGCCGGGTATCGTCGAGGAAGGCTCGGCGCCGAGATCGGCGCCGCGATCCACCACGGTCGACTCTTCAACGGGCTGCGAGTCAGTTGCAGCCGCAGCCGCCGCCCGCCGCGTCGAAGCCGCCGACCGACCCCTCGCGCACCTCGGTGGCGTGGGACTCCGCGCTGTGCAGCTCCTCGGCGCCACCGAACTGCATGTCCGGGTTGGCGAGGCGCTCGCGCTCCCAGGGCATCACCGAGACGCAGCCGCTCGCGAAGGCGCAGGCGAGCACGAGGAGCGCGGCGCGGAGCACGGCGGTGAGCGTCGGGGTGGGCGGAGCGGGCACGGTCACAGCTCCAGCGTGACGGCGGTGGTCACGTCGATCGAGAAGACCTCGGTGAGGCCGGTGAAGCGCGAGTACGCGAACACGGTGCCGCCGACCGCGAGCGCGATCTTGAGGCGCGTGTCCGGGTCGAGCTGCGCGATCCCCTGGTAGCTCACCGCGACGCGGTTGCTGAACATCGGGCTCAGCTCGCGGTCGCGGGTGAGGAACGGCGGGATGCCCTCCATCGGGTCGTAGGTCTGGCGGTAGAAGCTCGCCGCCTCCTGCGTGTAGAACCGATAGCGCAGGGTGAGCACCTGGCTCGGCTCGGGGATCCAGGCGATCTGGGCCGCCACCGTGTGCGAGGTGACGCCCCAGGTGTCGATGTAGAACCGATAGCCGAGCCCCGCCGAGGAGTCGTCGGAGAACGCGTAGCGGAAGCGCGCGACGGCGGCGTTCCTCAGCCGGAAGTCCGGGTGGTATTCGGGCACGCACTGGGTCGCCGTGCCGGGCTGCTGCGAGTCGGGGTTGAAGCCGCACACCCCGTCTCCGCCGATGCCGACGAAGCGGTAGGTGCTCTGCATGAACCCCTCCTTGATCATGCCCTCGTAGCCGATCTGCAGGATCGCCTCAGGGCTGAGGATCTGGGTGAGGATCAGCTTCGCGCCGTAGGTGGTGCTCGGCTCGTTGAAGTCCGGCTCCCCCGAGCGGCCGACCACGTCGTAGACGAAGCGCACGCTCTCCTCGAGCGTCGTGGTGTTGCCGAAGAGGTCCTGCACCGAGCGCAGCGTGAAGCCGTGCGACCAGTAGTCGTTCTCGCCGGAGTAGTAGTACGAGCCGCCGATCGTGACGTCGTCGAACTCGTGGCTCAGCGAGAAGTCGACCTGGTCGCGCTGCTCGGTGATCGGCACGGTGGCCGCGGTGCGGATGTCGATCGACGCCGCCGTCCAGACGTCGGCCGAGTAGGAGCCGCTGATCCGCGTGCGGTCCTCGATCACGCCGACGGCGGAGACGCGCGGGGCGATGACGGTGGTCGAGTCGGAGTCCTGGCGGAAGAAAAGCGAAAAGCCACCCTCGTCGGCGCGCGCCACGGGCGCCCCGAAGAGGGGCAGCCCGAGGGCGAGGACGAGGGTGGCGATGCTGCGGCGCACGGGTGGAAGGGTAGCCCGGCGAGGCGCCCCGCTGGGCTCCGTTTTGCGGGGCTCAGCTCGGTGGGGCTCAGTTGTTGATGTACGCGTCGGCGTTGCCCTGGGGCTGACCGTCCGCGTCGATCCAGCTGTCCAGCACGAGGCCGGTGTTCGGGTTCGCGAGGAGCTCGATGATGCGACGACCCAGCGGGCCGCTCATCCCGGCGTTGTTCGCGCCCGAGCGCAGCGTGCCGACCCGCGGGCTCTGCGCGACGTGCGAGGAGCTCGTGTTGGACACGCCGGTGTCCTCGACGAAGCCGTCGAGGTTGTAGGCCACGTTGTTCACGTTGAACCGATCCTGCGGCGACTGGCCGTCGCAGAAGAAGCGGTCGTCGTTGTCGTCGAGCGGGTTCACCGGGCAGCCGTTCTCGTCGAAGAGGAACAGGCCCGAGCCGAGGCCCGCCGCCATGTGCACCCAGTACGGCGAGTTGAGCTGGTTGCCCGGGTTCTGGCCGATGTGCTGACGCAGCAGGTTGAAGTTGAGGTTCGCGTAGTTGCGGTTCGCCATGTCGTCGTAGAACTGCGCGTAGTCCGCGCCGAAGTTGGCGACCGACTCGTCGTTCATGTGACAGGCGACGCAGTAGCGCGGGCCCTCGTTCTGCGCGTCGACGCGGCCCCGGATGCTGTGCGGCATCATGAAGTCGGCGCTCGCCGCGGGGTGCGCGTCGCGGCCGCCGTAGTCGGGGTTGTTGCCCTCGCCCTGGCGGTCGCTGAACACGAAGACGTCCGACGTGCGGCCCTGGAGGTCCGTGTACGCGTAGAACATCTGGATGCCGGGCTGCATCGGCGAGACCTCGCCGCGCGAGTTGACCCCGAGGTACATCGGGACCGGCGTGATGTAGGTGAAGTCCGCGTTCTGCTGGAACGTGACCTGACGCTCACCCGTGATCGTGCTGAAGAAGTAGCTCGCCGGGTCCGCGTCGTACTCGTTGCGGAGGTGGCAGCCCACGCAGTTGTTCTGCCAGGAGCTGTGGCACGTCTCGCAGGCGAGGCTGTCCATGTGGCTGAAGCCGTTCTGGTACAGCGCGGGGTCCTGCTGGAGCGGGCCGAGGCCCGTCGCGTCGCTGCCGTCGGCGCGGCCCATCGCGTAGGACGCCTGCCGCTGGTAGACGAACTGACCGGTCTGCGGGTTGCGCAGCCCGTTGTCGATGACGGTGTCGCGCGTCTGCGGGATGTAGTGGCGGCTCCCGTCGAGGCGGCTCACCAGCCAGACCTCGTTGTTCGCCTCGTTGATCGTGACGTGACGCAGCGGGTTGCCGGCGCGGTCGGTCGCGCACTGCGCCTCCTCGCCGGTGTAGGTGCGGCAGGGCACGCGGGCCGCGTAGGACTCGACGCTGCCGTGGCAGTTGCGGCACTCGATCTGGACGACCTGGCTCATCCGGCTCTGGATGCGGCCGCCCGAGTCGTCGCCGCGGGTGCCGCCGTGGAGGTCACGGCTGCCGTGGCAGTCGATGCAGCCGAGGCCCGCCTCGTGGTGGACGTCGGCCGGCGTGTCGTCGCGGCCGTCGGCGTCGTAGTCCTCGGTGAGGACGTACTGGTTCGCGTTGCGGCCGTTGAACGTGTTGTTGTTGATCGCCGGGTCGAAGAGCCGGTCGTCCGCCGCGGTGTTCTGGAACGCGTTCGGATCCTCGGGGTACTGGTTGCCGTCCGCGACGTCCTCGTTCTGGTCGAGGCGGATGCCCCAGTACTGCATGACCGTCCGGTTGCTGCCCTGGTGGCAGCCGGCGCAGGCGTAGTCGCTGATCCCGCGGACGAACGCGCCGCCCGGGAGGATCTTGGCCACGTTGCGGATCTGGTGGCTGTCGATGTGCGAGCGCTCGGGCGCCGCGATCGCGTCCGGGTCGGCCGGCTCGAAGTGGTTCACGTTCGGGTCGAGCGAGCGGCTGCGACCGTCGGGGCTGTACTCCATGTGGCAGGCGGTGCAGCCGGAGGAGCGGAAGTCGCCGTAGCGGTTGTTCGCGCCGCGGCTGCCGCCGTGGCAGTCGCCGCAGGTGATCGCCACCGCGTCGAGGAAGGTGTCCGCGAGCGGGGTGTTCGGGCGGATCCGGTTGACCCCGTTGCGCTGAACGTTCTCGACGTAGTCGTTGAACTGCGTCGCGTTGTAGAGCGGGTTGTCGTAGATGCCCGCGCGGTCGCCGTAGGTGGAGTAGGTGGGGAACTCGTCGACGCGCCCGACGCTGCCGACGTTGTCGGACGGGCCCTGCCAGTCCTCGTCGGTGCGCGCGCGGAAGCCGTACTCCGCCGCGGTGTCCTCCCAGAGGTTCTGCTGCTCGGTGATGTGGTTGGGCAGGCCCGCGGTGTAGGCCGCGCCCGAGAGCATCCCGGTCGAGTTGCCGATGACGTTGTTCGGCGCCCACTCGGCGTGCTCACCCGCGTGACACCCCGGGGTGCCGCAGCCCTCGCCCTCGGTCACGACGCGGAAGTCGCCCGGGTTCACGAACTGGAGCCACTCGAGGGCGCTGTAGGTCCGACCGTCGACCGTGTAGTCCGGGTAGCGGTCGATGCCCGCGAGGGTGAGGTAGTTGAAGTAGGCCTCCTGGTTGTTGACCAGGTTGACCTCGTCGCCGATCTCCGGCGGCGGCGGGACGTGCGCCTGCAGGCGGCCGGCCCCGGGGGTGCCGTCGCCGCCGTGGCAGGTGCTGCAGAGGACGCGGTTCTCCGCGCCGAACGGGTGGGGGTTGCTCTGCCCCGGACCCGCGTAGTCGTTGTGGTCCGAGCCGTTGTGGCAGCTCATGCAGCTCTCGGCCGCCTCACCGCCGCCGGGACCCGCGTCGAAGCACGTCGTGTCCTCGTTGCAGTAGAGCGGGTCACAGGCGCAGCACGCGGTGCGGTAGAGGATGTCCGTCTCGGTGCAGCGATCGAGCTCTTCGCAGTTGTAGGTCTGCCCGCGGAACTCGACGTTGTCGCAGGCCTCCGGCACGAACGGCCCGGCGTCCTCCGGCGTGGCCTCCCCCGGCGCGCACCCGACCGCCGTCAGGAGAGCCAGCCCACCGAGGACCAGCCCGAGGCGGATCGCGCCGCGACCGGTTCGGCGATCTTCTGCCGTTCGGTGCACCGTGCTCGGATTCATGAAGCGTTCGTGCATGTCTTCCCCTGCCCTGTGTTCCCCAGACCTGTTCCGAGCCCAGGTGCCGCGCCGCTCGGTGGACGCGTGTAGCCTCGCCACGTTCCCGCAGGATTCGTGCCCATCCGGATCCTATACGACACGCCGCCCGCGTGGCCGACGGATCGGCGAATGTTCCCGCATCGAGCGCTCCACGCTCCACTTTTCGCGGGGTTCGACGACCCCACCGGGGATCGATGGCCCCGCGCCAACCCGGCGCGTTCGCGCGAAAACCCGGGTCTTCGCGAAAATCCCGCGTAGCCCCGTCCCGGCGGCACGATGGTTGCTCGACCTCCCCGCGAGGAGGCTCCCCACCATGAACCGCACCGCGAACTGGATGATCGGGTTCACCGCCGTCGCCACCGCCCTCTTGATCACGTCGTACGTGGCGGCGCTCGACGCGGGGGCCCGGGCGCCCGCGATCCAGGGGCGGGCCCTGGCCGGCTCGGGCGCGGTCAACCTCGCGCAGCACCGCGGGAGCGTGGTGATCGTCGACTTCTGGGCCTCGTGGTGCGAGCCCTGCGCCGAGGCGATGCCCGCGCTCGAGCGCATGTACCAGCGCTACCGCGGGCAGGGCCTCGTGATCATCGGCGTCAGCGAGGACCGCGCGGCCGACAACGCCCGCGGCTTCCTCCAGCGCGCCAACGTGACCTTCCCGGTGATGCACGACAGCGATCACTCGGTCGCCAACGCGTACCGTCCGCCCACGATGCCGAGCACTTACATCATCGATCGGCAGGGAGTCGTGCGGCACGTCCACTCCGGCTTCCGGCAGGGCGACGCGGCCCGCCTCGAGCGCGAGGTGCGCGAGCTGCTGTAGGTCGGATGGTCGCAAAGGGTAGAATCACGCCGACGATGCGCCGCCCCCTCGCCGTTCGAGTCTCCCCGCTGGTCGGTCTGCTGACCGTCGCGCTCCTCGCCCCCCTCGCGGGGCTCGCGCCGTCGGTCGCCTCGGCGCAGCAGCGGCGGGTGCTGTTCATCCCGGGCGGCACCGTCCCGCCGCGCGTCCGCCGGACGGTCGAGGCGCTGATCGCGTCGAGCTCCACCCTCGTCAGCTACGACACCTACGCGCAGGCGGCGGCCGCGGCCGACGTGAGGCCGAGCAGCCCCCAGGCGATCCGCGACGTCGCGACCCAGCAGGGCGCCGACGTCATCGTGGTCGCGGGCTACGGCGGTCACTACCGCCGGCGCACCCTGCGCATGCGCTACTTCAACGGGCAGACCGGCGAGCTCGTCACGAGCAGCACCCTCGCGATGCGCGGGCAGCTCCTGCGCCCGGCCGCGCAGCACGCGATCCTGCGTGACCTCGACGCGGTCGCCGGCGGCGGGACGCCCCCGCCCAGCGGCGGCGGCGAGGGCGATCCCGGCGAGGGGGGTGACGGCGGTGACGGCGGTCTGCCGCCTCCGGAGGACTGGGGCGACGAGGGCGCCGGCGAGGACGGCGGCGACGGTGGCGGCGAAGACGGGAGCGGAGACGGCGACAGCGGCGGCGAGCAGCCCGAGGAGGAGCCCGGTCAGTGGGGCTTCGAGGTCGGCGTGGGCTTCGGCATCGGCCAGCGGGCGAGCGAGGTCCCGACCGATCTCGGCGGGCCCGCCCGGCTCTCCACCGACCCGTACCCGGCCATCCAGGGGCGCGCGCTTGGCTACGTCCGCCCGGACCCGGCCGGCCAGCTCCGGGTCGCGCTCGACGTCCGCTACACCACCAGCGTCGGGATGCTCGTCCGCCAGGCGCAGCCGGGCGGCGCAGGCAACGTCACCGAGCTGCGCGACCACCACCTCGCGATCGGCCTGCGCACCGACGTGCCGCTCGCGCCGGGTGACCGCCCCACGATGCTCCAGCTCGAGGCCGGCTGGCAGTTCCGCATCCTCGACCTCGAGGACGCGTCTCGGTACATGCCCGACTACACCCTCACGGGGCTGTTCGGCCGCGTCGGGCTGTGGTTCCACGTCGGCGACAGCCCCATCTCGATCGGCATCATCCCCGAGGTCGGGTACATGATGAACCTCGCCACCTTCGAGAGCCCCGCGCTGCCCGCGAACGACGGCTTCCTCGTCGGCGCCGAGGCACACATCCGGCTCCAGGTGGTGCGCGAGCTCGCGCTCCGGCTGCTCTACCGCGAGGCGCACAGCTTCCTGGCCGGCGAGGCGCCGGACACGCAGCTCAGCAACGGGGGCCGCTTCGTGATCTTCCGCGCCGAGTACATCTTCTAGAGCGTCTTCTAGAGCGTACGGGCTGACGCGCCGGCTCCTCGGCCCCGGCCGCGAGTCGAGCCGGCGCCCGCCCTCGGGAGTCCCGCGCCCACGCGCGGGTTGGTTTGCTTCGTGCGTCGACCCGCCGTGCTCTTCGCGCCGCCGCTCGGCGTCGGGGGCGCGCGCCCACGCGCCGATCAGCTTCGTGCGTCGACCCGCCGCGCTCTTCGCGCCGCCGCTCGGCGTCGCCGCGCCCACAGCGCCAGCCCGATGAGCAGGCCGACCGCCGGCCCGTGGTCCGCGCGGCCCGGGCGGATCGCGCACGTCGACTCGAGGTCCTCGGGGATCGTCACCTCGCCCATCGCGGGGATCACCTGCGTGATGGTGAAGACGGTGTCGCCGGTGGGATCGCTGCTGCTGTCCGACGCGACGGCGGCGACGTGCAGCCAGATCGGCCCGACGCTCTCGGGCGGCGGCGTCCAGCGCACCCGGAGCCGCTCGACGGTGAGCGCGCACGCGTCCGAGACGGCGACCGTGCGATCGTCCGGCAGATCGACCACGTGCACCGCGTCGGTCGGCACTTCGGGCTCGGTGGCCGGGCACAGATCCGCCGGCGTGGGGTTCGGGATGAGCTCGAGGGTGCCCGCGGCGCGACCGTCGGCCCGGACGATCTCGAGGGCCGCGGCGGAGAGCAGGTCGTCGGGGAACGTCACCTCGAGGTCGATCGGGCCACCGCCCGGCACGTAGTCCTCCGGCCAGCCCTCGAGCTGGAGCTCCGACGGGTCGAGCGGCTCCTCGGCGCGGTGGCAGACCGCGCAGGTGAAGCCGTCGAGGCGCGAGCCAGTGAAGTGGCGCCCGCCGCCCCCGCCCTGCTGGCCGGTCTCCGGCGCGGGCTCCAGCGGGCCGCGGTCGAAGGTCTCGTGGTTCGAGAACGCGCGCGCCCCCCTCGGCGCGAGCAGCACGCCCGCGGCGAGCAGGCTCGCGGGCAGCAGGCTCGCGGCGAGCAGGGTCGCGGACAGCAGGCGCGCGCGCGTCACGGCGCCCCCGGCGGATAGGCCGTCTCGGCCCAGCGGAGCAGCGCCTGGTAGCCCGGCGCGTCGGTAGTCAGGTACACGTCCTCGCCGCTCTCGCCGCGGCCGCGGTGCGCCGCGCCGCCGGCCTCGACCGCGAGGGGCTTGCGCACCAGGAGCGTGTCCTCGGCTCGCGTCGCGCTCGCGAGCATCGACCGCGCGCGCTCGTAGGTGAACTCGCGCTCCTCGGGGGTGTACGGCGCGAGCGGGTCGGTGGCCGGGTCGAGCCGGCTCCGGCCGGGCCCGTACACGCGGAAGAAGCGCGCCTCGTCCGCGCTGAGCGCGCCGTGGCACTCGGGGAAGCCGCAGTCGCGCAGGAGCACCGGGTAGACCTCGTCGTTGAAGTCGGTGCGGTTGGTGGCCGGCGGCTCGCCCTCGCCGCCCGCGAGCACGCACCCGCCGAGCAGGAGCGACGCGACGACCAGCGCGGGCGCGTGGCGACGCGCCCTCTCGATTCGGGGCTCGGAGGGATGCTCGGGGACCGCGCGCATGGAGAGCTTCATCGCAATGCAGGGTTGATGCCGGGAGAGCGCGTCGCGAACGC
Organism: Polyangia bacterium; assembly: GCA_030426845.1. Lineage (GTDB taxonomy): Bacteria > Myxococcota_A > Polyangia > Polyangiales > Sandaracinaceae > JAUHXR01. Next base: position 18,771 of record JAUHXR010000102.1, read on the forward strand.
GAGGGGCGCGGGCCGGATTAGAGAGCGTTCCGGGTTCCCCCATCCCCTGCTCCTTGTCTCCATCGTCCCCATGTGCGCGCCCAATCTACACCCATCTTGGCGTGGCACGATGCGTGATCGATCTCCAGCCCGTGTCGATCGCCCTCGACGGGTGGAGGCTCCGGCCGGCCGCGCTCCTCGTGCTCCTCGCGCTCTTCGCCCTGAGCGGCGGGTGCGAGCTCGCGACGATCACCCCACCGGTGGGCGCCTTCGGCCCGGCCGACGCTGGGCCCCCGGCGGGCGGGGTCGAGCCGGTCAGCTACTTCGCCGCCGAGGTGGCCCCGCTGCTCTACGCGGAATGCCGCGGCTGCCACGGGCCGGACGACGGCGACCTGTTCTTCCTCGAGCCCGACCGCTACTACGAGTCCGTTCGCGCGGGCACCACCCGCGCCGGCGACCCGCTCCTGGTGCCGGGCGAGCCCGACCTGAGCCCGCTCGTGAGCTACGTCGAGGGCGGCTCCCACACCGGCGGCCCCTACGAGGCGGGGTCGCGCGACAAGGTCCGCGCCTGGATCGCCTACGAGGGCGGCGCCCCGGTGGAGGCGGTCGACGCGGGTCCGCCGGAGGTGCTCGACCCGCCCCACTCCGCGCCGCAGCGCGTCCTGGTGGGGACCAACCGCATCCCGCTCGACACGGGGACCGTCGCGCTCGCGGGCGCCTTCTTCACCTTCGAGGCCGCCCGCAACGGCGCCGACCTGATCCTCACCGACGTTCGCCTCGAGGCGGGGGCGCAGGGCGTGTCCGTCACCGAGCCGCGCCTCTACGTCTGGCAGCCGGGCGCCATGGAGGGCACTCGGGACGCCAACACCAACCGGTTCATGCAGTCGAACTTCCAGGTCTCGGCCGGGGGCAGCATGCCGCTCGCGGGCCGCGAAGTGTTCGTCGACTTCCCGGTGGACGGCGAGCTGTCGGTCGAGTTCACAACCGTTCAGCACGTGGACTGACCAGCCCGTCGACCGAGCAGCCCGTCGACCGCGCAGCCCGTCGACCGAGCAGCCCGTCGATGCGGCAACTACAGCGAGTCGAGGATCCGGTCCTTGGTCCGGCGGTACTCGTCGTCGCTGATCATCCCCTTGTCCCGCAGCTCGTCGAGCTTCGCGAGCCGATCCGCGAGCTCCTCCACGCTCGGGGCCGCGGCCGGCGTCGCGGTGTGGGCTGCGCCGCCTTGGTCTTCGGCCACCGCCTCTTCGGCGTGCCGCCGCGCCTCGCTCGAGCGGGCTCGCGCCGGGTCGAAGCTCGAGCGCGCGCGCTTCACCTCCGCGTCGTAGGCCCGCTTCATCTCGGAGTCGCTCAGCGCGCCGTCGTTCTCGAAGTAGAGCCGCGCGACCGTGCCGATCGCGAGCGTCGAGGCGAACATGAACGGCGCCGCGACCAGGCCGCCGAGGCCGGGCAGGATGATCTTGCCGGCGGTCATCGCGATGCGGGAGCCGACGAGGGACGCGCCCACCGTCGCGCCGATGCGCGTGATCAGCTCGAGCGCGGAGTCGCGCGTTAGCTGCTTGCCGTGCTCCTCGCCGATCCCGATCACCATGCCGACGTGGAGCGGGAGCACGCCCACGATCTCGCTGCCGGGGATCGGCAGGAGCGTGAGCGCCGCCGCCCCGTAGCCGCACCGCTCGATGAGGAGCTTGCAGCGGTCCCGACGCCCGCGCGCGTCGCTCACTGCGCCGCCTCGCCGTCCGCCCGGACCGCCTCGTAGGTGACCTCCATCGCGGGGTCGAGGCTGTTGCGCACCGTGCAATACTTCTCGACGCTCAGCGCCACCGCCCGCTGGAGCTTCTTGTCGTTCACGTCGCCGCGCGCCACGAACCGCAGGTGCGCCGACACGAAGCGGTGCGGGGCCGCGTCGTTCTTCGTCCCCTCCACCTCGATCGTGAGGTGATCGAGGGGCTCCTTCTGCCGGCGGAGGATGTGCACGACGTCGATCGCCGCGCAGCCCGCGAGGCCCGCGAGCAGCAGCTCGGTCGGGCGCATGCCCCGGCCCTCGCCGCCGATGTCGGCCTTGCCGTCGATCATCACGCCCTGGCCGGAGACCTCGGCGCTCGCCTCGAAGGCGACCGGCCCGCGCTGCTCGAGGACGACCCTCACGACGCCCCTCCCCCGAACACGTCGGACGACAGGTAGCGGTCGCCGCGGTCGCAGAGGATGCACACCACCGTGCCGTCGCGATCCGCGGCCGCGAGCTCCGCGCAGATCTGCCGCGCACCCCACACCGCGCCGGCCGCGCTGACCCCGACGAACACCCCCGCCTCGCGGGCGAGCGCGCGCGCCGTGTCCTCCGCGTCGCCTTGATCGACGTCGAGGAGCCGGTCGACGCGCGACGCCTCGTAGATCTTCGGCAGGTACGCCTCGGGCCAGCGGCGGATGCCCGGGATGCGCGAGCCGTCGGTTGGCTGGCAGCCGATGACCTCCACGCGCGGCGCGACCTCCTTGAGGTAGCGCGAGACGCCCATGATCGTGCCGGTCGTGCCCATCGCGCTGACGAAGTGGGTGACCTGGCCGTCGGTGTCGCGCCAGATCTCGGGCCCCGTCGTCTCGTAGTGGGCGCGCGGATTGTCGGGGTTCGAGAACTGGTCGAGCATCAGCGCGCCGCCCTTGGCGACCTCGGCCCGCGCGTAGTCGATCGTGCCCTCCATGCCCTGGTCGGCCGGCGTCAGCGTCACCGTCGCGCCGAGCGCGCGCATCATCTGGACCCGCTCCCGGGTCGCGCTCTCGGGCATCACCAGCTCGATCGCGTAGCCCTTGGCGGCCGCGATCATCGCGAGCGCGATGCCGGTGTTGCCGCTCGTCGGCTCGATCAGGCGCACCCCCGGCCGCAGGTCTCCGCGCTCCTCGGCGCGGAGGATCATCGAGCGCGCGGGCCGGTCCTTGACCGAGCCGCCGGGGTTGTTGCCCTCCATTTTCCCTAGCAGCCGGATGCCCGGCTTGCTGGTCTCCGAGTCAAGCTCTAGAAGCGGCGTGTCGCCGATTCGATCGATCACCGTCATGCCACGCACACCCGACTCCCTCGCCGCGACCTCTGAGTCCGGCTACCTTAGCGCCACCTCCGGCCCGGGGCCCGGCGGTCATCTGCGGGTCGTCATGCAACCAGAGCCCAAGCGCTTCAAGGATCTCGAGGAGGCGATCGACGGCGTCGTCGAGAGCTACGACGAGGGCAAGGCCATCGACAACCTCGAGAGCGCCGCCCTGCCCAACAAGCGCGCGGTGATCGAGGCGTTCGCGCACCTCGAGCACGTGCTGTTCATGGGCTTCTACAGCAAGCGCTCGCTCAACCGCGACAACCTCCGCCACACCGTGGCCGAGCACATGTACGCGGCGCACCAGCTGCTCGTGACCCAGATCGAGCGCGCGCTGCACTACGACCGGTGGATGGGGCGCACCCAGCAGGTCAAGCCCGCCGGCAGCGGCGAGGAGGTCGTGCTCGGGCTCCTCAGCCAGATCCCGGACCTGCGGCGCAAGCTCGACCTGGACGTGCGCGCGGCCTACGAGGGCGATCCCGCGGCGCGCAACATCGAGGACATCGTCTTCAGCTACCCGTCCATCCAGGCGATCACCGCCTACCGCGTGGCCCACGAGCTCTGCCGCGCCGGCGTCCCGATGATCCCGCGGATCATCACCGAGCACGCGCACTCCGCGACCGGCATCGACATCAGCCCGGGCGCGCGCATCGGCGAGAGCTTCTTCATCGACCACGGCACGGGCGTGGTGATCGGCGAGACCGCGGTCCTCGGCAACGGCGTCAAGCTCTACCAGAACGTGACCCTCGGCGCGCTCAGCGTGCCGAAGCGCGACGAGGACGACGGCCGGCAGCGTCACCCGACCCTCGAGGACGGGGTCACGATCTACTCCGGCGCCACCATCCTCGGCGGCGAGACGGTGATCGGCGCGGGCAGCGTGGTGGGCGGCAACGTCTGGCTGGTCCGCTCGGTGCCCCCCGGCTCCAAGGTCTTCGGCCGGCCCAAGGGCGGCGACTGATCGGGCGGCGACTGATCGGGCGGCGACTGATCGGGCGGCGACTGATCGGGCGGCGACCGTGGCGGTAGGCCGCTGCTACGATGGGGCATGCCTCAGCGCGCGCTCCTCACGGTCCTCGCCACGCTCGTCGGGTGCACCGGCGCCCACCCCACCGAGGAGGCGGCGCGCGGCTCGGCGCTCGTGTCCGCCTGCACGGGCGCGGTGATCTCGGTCGCCGACGCGGAGGCCGCATGGCACCGCGCGGCGGACGCGCCGCTCGGCTGCGCGGCGACCGCGGAGACCTGCGAGGCGCTCACCGCGTGCACCGCGGCCAGCGAGTGCACGGGCCCGGACGCGTGCGACGGCGACACCCTCGTCCGCTGCCTCGACGGAGTGGAGTCGCGCGAGACCTGCGGCGGGGGCTGCGTAGAGGCGGGCGGGACCGCGACCTGCGCCGACCGCGAGGAGGCGTGCGAGGCGACGCGCTGCGCGAACGAGAGCACGCTCGACGTCTGCCTGGCGGGGACCCACGTCGTCGCGCGGAGCTGCCGCGACCGGCTCGGCGGCGGCGTCTGCGCGGTGGTCGACGGAGCGGCCCGCTGCGTGCCCACCGCGGCGGAGTGCCCGGACGGACGCACGGAGTGCGACGGAGACGACGGGCGCGTCTGCTACGCGGGGGTCTGGGTCGACTACCGCTGCTCGGACATCGGCTTCACCTGCCAGGTCCCGGACGTCGGGATGCTGCGCTGCATTGAACCTTGACGCTGTTTTCGGCGCTGTGCTTGACACTTCACCTTGACGCCCTCGGGCGCTTGCTTGGAAGGAGGGACGCATGAGCGTCTCGTGTGTTCGCTGGGCTGTTCGATCGGCTGTTCGATCGGCTGTTCGATCGGCTCTGGTCGGGCTCCTCTCGCTCTCGGCGGGCTGCGGCCCCGAGCCGCTGTACCTCCAGGACTACCCGACGGCGGCGGCGCAGGCCGGCTGCGAGCTGGCCTTCGACTGTTGCGCGGAGGGCGAGCGCGGCGGATACGCCACCGTCGAGGCGTGCGTGAGCGACCGGACCCCGTTGCTCGAGATGCTGATCACGAGCCAGCAGCCCGCGCTCGACGCGGGCCGGGTCACCTACGACCCCGACGCGGCGGCGCGCTGCGTGGAGCGGCCGATGTCGTGTGAGCTGCCGACCGACGACGAGGACTGCCGGGCCATCTTCCGGCCCGCGGTCGCGCTCGGCGAGACGTGCGGGGGCGCGTTCGAGTGCATCGACTCGTGGTGTGACACCTCCGCCGGCGTCTGCGCGGCCTACGCCCAGCGCGGCGAGGCGTGCACCTTCCCCTCGTGCGCGCCCGGCCTGCGCTGCGACACCGACGCCGGGGTCTGCGTCCCGCTCCTCGAGCTCGGCGAGGCCTGCGGCTCCGCGCTCGAGTGCCGGTCGCTCCGCTGCGAGGGCACCTGCCAGCCGCTCGTGTTCAGCCTCTGCGCCGCTCCCTGAGCCTCGACCCGGCGGGCGTCAGCGCGTCTCGGCCTGGCCGCCCACCGCGCGCACGCCCTCCGCGACCGCGTCGTAGCCGGTGTCCTCGTCGGCCAGCGTCCCGTCCGCGGCGGCCTCGGCGCGCAGCGCGTCCTCGTCGGCGCGCAGCTCCTCGAGGCGCTCCTCGAAGCGGTCCACCACCCGCCGCTGGCGCGCCGCGGTGTCGCCGTCGCCGCGCGCCTCGAGCGTCGCGAGCTGACCGCGGAGCAGCCCGAGGCGGTGATCGGCCTGCTCGATCCGGCGCCGCGTCGCGCCGAGGCGCCAGCCGGTGGTCTCGGTCGCCTCGTCGGCCTCCCGCGGGGCGGGCGCGTCGATCGTGTGGCCCGGCGCGAGGGGCGAGGTGGCCGGAGGCAGCGCGGGGAGCTGCTGTCCCGGGTCGACGTTCTGCGCAGGGAGAGGAGCCGTCGGGGCCTCCGGCGCGGGCGGGGCGGGCGGCGCCTCCGCCTCGGCCGGGCGCTCGACCGCGGGCTCCGTCGCGCGGGGCGCCCGCGGCCGCGGATCGGCCGCGGTGTCGGCGAGCGTCGCCGCGCGCCCCGCCTCCGGGTCCTCGCCGCCCATGAAGCCCATCGCGAGGCCGCCCACCGCGAGCAGCCCGAGCGCGCCGAGCGCCCACATCCAACGGTTGCCTTCCACGGTCGTAGCCTACCCCTTCCTCGGTGACGCGCCCGCGGGGCCGCGTGTTCACCGCGTCTATACTCCCCAGCCATGAGAGTCGCCGCCATGAGAGCCGTGCCCGTGAGAGCCGTGCCCGTGAGAGCCGTGCCCGTGAGAGCCGTCGTCTGGTTCGTCGCGCTCCTCCTCGTCGCGTGCGGCGGCGCGACCCCCGCCTCGCCGACGCCGCCCGCGCCGGCCACGTTCGAGGCCGACGCGGCGCAGATCTACGCGCGCTACTGCGCCCTCTGCCACGGGCCGGACGGCGAGGGCTACGCGTCCGACAACGCGACGCGGCTGCGCGGGCAAGGTTTCTTGCGAACCGCCACCGACGACTTCCTCGCGCTCGCGATCGCGCGCGGGCGCTCACACACCGCGATGGCGGGCTACCTCGATCAGTTCGGCGGGCCGCTCGACGAGGCGCAGATCGATCAGCTCGTCGGGTTCATCCGCGGCTGGCAGGAGGGCCCGCCGATCGCGCTCGACGACGCGCCGGTGGAGGGCGACCCGGAGGCCGGCTCGCTCGTCTACGGCGAGCGCTGCGCGAGCTGCCACGGCGCGCTCGCCCAGGGCGGCGAGAGCGCGATGAGCCTCAACCGCTGGACCTTCCTGAGCCAGGCGAGCGACGCCTTCCTCCGCTACGCGATCGTGCACGGCCGCGAAGGCACGCCGATGCCGGGGTTCGAGGGGACCCTCGACGCGCAGCAGATCGACGACGTGGTCGCCTTCCTGCGCCGCTTCGAGACCGAGCCGGACGTCGTGCCCCGGCACATGGCGCCGCCGTCGATCGAGGCGATGACCCTGATCCGCTCTCCCGACGGCGAGGCGCCCGACTTCACCCTGCGCGAGGAGCGCTTCGTGCCGGCGGCCCAGGTCCGCGACGCGATCGCCGAGCGGCGGCGGCTCATCGTGCTCGACGCGCGGCCGACCAGCGACTGGCTCATCGAGCGCATCCCCGGCGCGGTGCCGGTGCCCTACTACGACATCGCCCCGATCATCGCGCGCCTGCCCCGCGACGGCACGTGGATCGTCGCCTACTGCGGGTGCCCGCACGCCGCGAGCGGTCAGGTGATCGACGCGCTGCGCGCCGAGGGGTTCGAGCGCACCGCGGTGATCGACGAGGGCGTCTGGCACTGGATCGAGCAGGGCTACCCGACCGAGTCCGGGCCGGTCCCGCCCGACCCGGCTGCCCCCAATTGAGTCGAGCCACGCGCCGCAGCGGCGCGTGGCTCTAGCAGCCCGTTGAAGAACCTCTCCGCGCGCCTCACGGCCGGGAGCCCGCGCCTGCGCGGCGCATCGCTCCTCGAGAATCCTCCGGGATTCCCTCGTCCCGCTGCGC
>JAUHXR010000103.1 GCA_030426845.1 Polyangia bacterium
TCGAGTGCCAGCAGGTCTTCGGCGACTCGTGCACGCCCGCCGAGGCCACCCCGGACGCGGCGCTGACCGAGCACGAGGTCCGGCTCGAGGCGCAGTTCCGGTTCTGATCCCCGGGCTCCGCGTCGCGCACCGCCTCGCAGGGCTGGCCCAGAGGCGCCTCTGCGGCTGCCGCCCGAGTCGGATCGAGCTACCATGCCTCGCGTGACGAGGCGGTGGTGGCTCTCGACCTTCGCGGTCGGGCTGTTGATGGGTTGCCCGCGACCGGTCCCGCGTGACGACGGCGGGCCCCCGCCGATCGTCGACGCGGGGCCGCCGCCGATGACCGACGCGGGCGAGCCCGCGATCAACGCGTTCGACGGTCCGATCACCTTCAACGACGAGGCCGTGCGCTACGTCGATCCGAGCACCCTCAGCGCGGGCAACACCCCGTGCCGCGCTCCGGTCCTCGTGCACGTCACCTCGGTGGTGGACGGCGACACGTTCCACGCCACGGGGGTGAGCGGCGCGTTCAACGGCACCGTGCGGATCATCGGCATCGACGCCCCCGAGATCGCCCACGACGGCATGCCGCAGGACTGCTACGGGCCGCAGGCTCAGAGCTTCACGCGGCAGCTCGACGAGCACCTCGTGTGGCTGACCTTCGACACGGAGTGCTTCGACCGCTTCGACCGCGTCCTCGCCTATGTGCACACCGGGCCGGACGAGGGCGGCTTCTGGGAGCGGCAGCTGCTGCGACGCGGCCTCGCCACCACGCTCTCGATCGCGCCCAACGTCACCTTCGAGCCGACCTTCGAGGCGGACGAGTCGAGGGCCGCGTCGGCCAACGCAGGGCTCTGGGGCAGCTGCCCTTGAGGCAGCCCGCCTGGCTCGCGCTCGCGTGCGGGCTGAGCACGTTCGGGGTGGGCGCGTTCGGCCTGAGCGCGTGCGAGTGCGGCGCGAGCGATCGCCCGCGCGAGCGCGCGGCGGAGGAGACCGCCCCCGAAGCGCCCGCTCCGCCCGGCGACCCCGATCCGACCCTGGCCCTCGCGGCGGCCGGGCCGGCCACCGTGGTGAGCCTCCGCGCGGGCGCGCTCCTCGTCGACAACCAGGCGCTCCTGGACTCCTGGCCGCCCGCGGCGCGCCGGACCGCGGAGGCGGCCGACCCGGGCGACGTCCCGGGCTGGCCGCGGCTCGAGCGGCGCCTGGCCCACGTCTCCGAGGGTCGCGCGGTCCCCGAGCTCGTCGACACCCTGCGGCTCGCCCGCCGGATCGAGGCCTCGGCGACGGGGGCGTCGAGCGGCGCCGGCGTCTATCACCTACGGATCGGCGACGAGGTGCCCTTCGTCGAGGTCGAGCGCGTCCTCTACTCTGCCTCGCTCGCCGGCTACGGGCGCCCGCGCCTGCGCCTCGCCCGAGAGGGGGGCGAGCGCGAGCTGCCATGGCCCGAGTCGCCTCGCGCCGACCCCGCCGCCGTCCAGGCCGCGCTCGAGGCGTTCGCGAGCGGCGCGCCGGTCCCCGAGCCGCCCGCCCCCGCCGTCACGGCCCGGGTGAGGCTACGCGCCAACGGCGTCGACGTGCTCGTGGGCGCGACGCGTCAGGCCGCGGGCTGCCTCGACGAGGCCCCGCCCGACGCGCGCCGGACCTATCCGCCGACCGTCGACGCGGCGATCGTGACGCGCTGCCTCGACGCGCTCGGCGACGGCCCCTGGGCGCTCGAGATCGACGCCGCGCTCCCGTTCGGGCGGGTCGAGCCGCTCCTCGCACGGATGGCGGTGTCGGGGCGCCCGATCCGCGTAGTCACGCGCTGAGGCCGCCCGTCAATTCGCGGGCGGCGGGTGCGAGGGGCCGCCGAGGGCGCCACCCCACGCGATCGTCCACTCGATGCGGCCACGCCCCGGCGCGTGCTCGGTGATCTCGACCACCGCGTGCTCACCGGCCATCGAGCGCGCGATCGCGTCGAGGGCCCCGACCCAGGCGTCCGCCCAGCCGCGGCCCGAGAGCTCCGGCGGGAACCCGTCGAGGACCACGCGGGTCGCGTCTTCATCGGTCGTCACCGTCATCGTCCCCGCGTCTCGCACCACGTGCTTGAGCGCGTGGGGCACCGCCTCGACGACCCGACGGGGATGGTCGGTGAACCGACGCAGCACGGTGCGCCCGACCCGGCCGAAGATGAGCGGATGATCCAGGGCCGCGGCGGTTCGGTCGCGCCAGAAGCGCCGGTAGACCGTCTCGCCGAGCACCTCCCGGGTCGCCTCGAGGACCTCCACGTGGATCGCGAGGGGGAACCACTGCAGCGCGAGGGCCGCCTCGACCCGCTCGAGGGTCTGGGGACCGACCCGCTTGCGCACCGCGTCGCGGGTCGGCGCGGGTAGCGTCTCGAGGCCGGCGACGATGTGCTGCGTCCAGCCCGCGCGACATTCGCTCATGAGGCCTTCATGTCTCCCCGATCGCGCGCCCCCCGCGCACCCCGACGGTTCCTATACCCAGCGGGGCGCCGCGCAGGCAACCAACCTCGACCTCGGCGCGTCAACGCGTGCATCGCGGCAGCGGCGCGAGCTCGTCGAGCGGGCGCATGATCGCGTCGCGGAGCGCGGCCGCGTCGGGGTCGTCGCTCAACACGATGCCGCCCCACTCCGTCGGCTCGAGGCCGAGGCGATCGTAGGTCTCGCGCAGATCGGGGAAGTCGCTCGAGCGGAGCGCGTCGCGCGCCGTCTCACCGAAGACCGGCGGGCCTCCGCGGTCGAGGTGGGCGATCGCCTCACCGGCCGAGAGCGGGTCGAAGTCGAGCCCCCGCGCGTCCGCCAAGCGCTCGAGCGCGCGGTCGAGGGAGCGCGCCCCGCGGCTCTCGCGGCGCATCCGGACGTCGGCGATGAGCGCGATGGCTGCCCCCGCCCAGTACACCCGCCGGAACGCCGCGGTCTGCTGCATGTCGGCTGTCTCCTGCGCGAGCGAGCGCCCCGTGCCGGCCCGCGCGCCGCGGCGGAAACCGTCGTCGAGGTGCGCCCAGGCGTCCTCCGGGCTCTGCAGCGAGCCGCGCGCCCGCAGCACCTCCTGGTAGTAGGTCGCGATGCCCTCGGAGAGCCAGGCGTCCTCGCGCCCGATGTAGGGCGTCGCGAGGTGGCTGAACTCGTGGACGGGCACCCAGGCGGTCATCAGCCGCTCCTCGGTCGCCCGCTCGCCGACCAGCACCGCGACGGTGGGCATCGTCCCGCGGCCGACGATCCCGAACGGCGACGAGCTCGAGAAGGGCGTCGGGATCGCGAGCACGCCCACCTCGCGCACCGGGAAGCGCCCGAACATCATGGACGCGGCGACGCCCGACCCTTCAAAGGCCCGCGCGAGCGCGTCGGCCTGCATCACGAAGCGCTCGCCGCCGAGCACGTTCACGTGGAGGCACGCGCCCGGGACGGCCACCGAGCGCGTCTCGAAGCGACCGAACGCGGCGTAGGCGGTGCGCTCGAACGCCCGCTCGTCGAGGACGTAGCGGCCGCGACGGCGCGCCCAGAGCCGCGAGACGCGCACCCCCTCGGGCAGCTCGAAGCGCGCCGTGACCTGGGCGGCCGGGTCGCGGTGGTGCGGCGCCCAGAGCCAGACCGCGGTCGAGGCCACCAGGTCGTCGCCCACGCGGTAGGCGCCCTGGATGCCGCCGCGCTCGCGGGCCGCCGCCTCGAGGTCGACGACGTAGCGGACGCAGGCGTCGTCCGGCAGGCCCTCGGTGACGACGCCGCGCCGATCGTCGCGCGGGAGCGGCCCGGCGGGTCCAGTCGCGCTGCGAAGGTAGCGGCGCCCGACCGCGTCGATCGGCCGCAGGTCGTCGGGCACCTCGCCGTCGAAGCAGACCTCGGCCTCCAGGCGGCTGAGGCTCTCGTCCACCTCGAAGGTGTAGTGGAAGGCGTCGGCGCGAGGGCCGAGGTCGGGAGCAGGGGGGGCTGCGCCGCAGCCTCCGAGGAACAGGAGGAGGGCGAGCCCCCGGCTCACCGATCCGGGCCAGGAGCGGAGGGGTCGGGAGGGCCTGCGCTCTGGGACGCAGGAGCACGCGCGGAGCCGAGGAAGATGGACTGCTCGACCATGTCGGCGAGCACGCCCGCCATGCCGTCGATGAAGCGCGCGTCGGGGGCGCGCTCGTTGGCCGCGAGGACGTGCCGCGCGCCCTCGGCGAAGCTCTCGCTCTCGCGCCACGCGTCGAAGAGCTGCCCGCCCATCGGGTTGAGCACGTAGGTGTAGACCCGGTTGGAGCCCGGCTTCTGGTGGACGAGCACGCGGTGAGCGCCGTCGAGCCGGGACGGCGACCGCCAGTCCTTGTCGACCCGGAAGCGCACCGTCAGGTCGCGCACCGTCGGGTTGAGGACGGGCCGGCCCTCGAAGTCGAGCTCGTCGGCCACCGGCGCGGTCGTCGGCCACTCGAGCGCGCCGACGCGCCACTTGAGCGCCTCGTAGCGCGCGAGGTCCGCGAGGTGCGGCAAGGCCTCGTCCTGCGCCCAGCCGGGCAGCGCGTGGTCGACGAGCTCGTTGACGACCTCGCGGATGAAGCGCGTCTGCGGCGCGTGCTCGGCGAGGTAGTCGGAGATCGCCGCGTCGAAGCGCGTCGGGCCGAGGAGCGCGGCCGTCTTGGGCAGGCCGTTGCGCATCATCTTGAACAGCCGCGAGCGCACCATGCGCCGGTACATCAGCCAGCGCGACGCGTCGTCGTGGAGGAGCGCGAGGTCGGCGGCCTGCGGCTCGTGGTCGAAGCAGATGCGCGTGAACGCGCGCTGCACCTCGGCGAGCGACGTCACGGGCGGGCCTCCGACGCGGGGGCCGGCGCGCGCGACGCGGCGTGGGCGGCGGTCGCGCGGTCGTAGATGGTGCGCAGGCGCGACAGCTCGCCGAGGAGCTCCTCGAGCGGCGGGAAGTTGCCGTCGCGCTCGAGGAGCACCGGCGTCGGCCCGATGCGCTCGAGCGTGTAGTCGAGCAGGTCGTAGACGCCCTCGCAGATCGGCTCGCCGTGCGTGTCGATGATCTGCCCGTCCTTCTTGGTGAGGTGGCCGGCGACGTGGATCTGCACGACCCGCTCGGCCGGGATGCGATCGATGTAGGGGCGCGGGTCGAAGCGGTGGTTGAGCGCGTTGACGTAGATGTTGTTCACGTCGAGGAGCAGCTTGCAGTCGGCCGCGTCGAGCACCTCGAGGAGGAAGTCCGGCTCGGCCCAGCCGTGCTCGGGCATCGAGGGGTCGGCGTAGTAGCTGATGTTCTCCACCGCGACGGGGCGGCCGATGCCGTCCTGCAGCTCCGCCACCCGCTCGGCCACGTTGCGCACCGACTCCTTGGTGAACGGCAGCGGCAGGAGGTCGTGCAGGTAGGTGCCGTCGATCCCGCCGAAGCAGAGGTGGTCGCTGTAGAAGGGCGCGTCGATCTTGTCGAGCAAGCCGCGCAGCTGCCGGACGTAGCTCGCCTCGTAGCGCGTGGTCGTCCCGACGCACAGCGAGAGCCCGTGCGGAAGGATCGCCCAGCGCTCGAGCGCGCGCTCGAGGTTGTCCGCGAAGGTCCCGCCGCGCGCGACGTAGTTCTCGGGGTGGATCTCCACCCAGCCGATCTCGGCCGGGTCGCGCTCGAACATCGCCTCCGCGAGGTCGTGCCGGAGGCCGAGCCCCACGCCTTCTGCGATTCGCTTCGTGTCCGCCTTCGCGCTCACCTGAGCTCTCCCCTGGGTCGCCGGACCCTCAGTAGATAATGACGCCGATCGCCGCGCCGCGCCTGCGTCGGGTGCGCCTCCGCGCAGCCCGCGCGCCTCAACAGCCCGTTGAAGAACCTCCCCGCGCGCCTCACGGCCGCGAGCCCGCGCCTGCGCGGCGCATCGCTCCTCGAGGATCCTCCGGACTCCCTCGTCCCGCTGCGCCACGACGGCGTTCGCTCGCAACCGCGATCCAGCACGGTCGGCACTTCAACGGGTCGTTAACGAAACGCGGGAGCCTCCCAAGGGAAGCCCCCGCGCTCGTTTCAGGCCGATCCGCCGCGCTCACCCGGAAGGGTCAGCGCCGCAGACCGAGCGAGATCACTCGCTCTCGCCGCCGCAGCTGCCCGCGCCGCACGACGCCTCGCCGCCGGCCTCGTCGCCCGCGCCCTCGTCGGCCGCGCCCGAGCACGACGCCTCGCCGCCCTCGTCGGTCGCACCGGAGCACGACGCCTCGCCGCTGCCGCTGCAGGAAGCCTCACCACCACCCGAAGCCTCGTCCCCGCCGGTGTCGCCGGAGGCGTCGCCCCCGCCGCAGCCGATCGCCGTGAGACCGAGGGTTGCAGCCGCGATCGCCACGAGCTGGGTCTTGAGCTTGTTGTTCATTTGGTTCTCTCCTACTTACTTTCGAAGGTCGCCCAACTCGTGGCGACTCTCATTAGAGGTCGTGGCGAATCTTACGCCACATCACCTCCCGAGTTACAAGCCCCTGCGTGCCTTTTTTTGGGGCCGTTTTACGAACAATTTCGCACAGTCAAGTACATTCCGATGACATTTCCGGCTAAGTGGCTGAAAAGAGCCTCCTTTGGCCTCGGTGCGATTCGGACGGTTCGCCGGGCGGCCCCTGCGCGCGGCGGGTGATCGGAGCCGCGCACGCGACGATCGGGGCCCGCGGCTGACCGGGTTTCTCGCCCCAGCCTCAGCAGCCGGTTGAAGAACCTCCCCGCGCGCCTCACGGCCGCGAGCCCGCGCCTGCGCAGCGCTCCTCGAGAGTCCTCCGGGGCAGGTCCTCCGGGGGGCAGGTTCTCCGGGGGGCAGGTCCTCCGGGGGCAGGGTGGAAGCGGCTCAGAGGGACGAGGGAAGGAGGAGCGTGTAGGCGCCCTCGCCGTCGATCACGGCCTCTCCCACCAGCACCGCGCGCTCGCCGCCCGCGCCGTCGTCGATCACCGCCCAGGCCTCCACCCGGCCGCCGGTGACCGGCGGCGCGGCCGCGCCGTCGACGGTGACACGCCCGGTGAGGGTCATCGGGGTCTGGAGCTCGAAGACGTCGGTGATCGTCGTCTCGGCGCCGCCGATCGCCTGGTCGATCCGTACGGTGCGCGGGAAGTTGCTCCCCGACGGTGGCACGACCGCGAGGTCGTAGAGGCCCACGTCGAGCCGCAGCTCGAACAGCCCGTTCGCGTCGGTGGTCACCTCGTTCGAGCGCGCCGCGGTCGACACCGCGCCGAGGAGGCTCTCGCCCTCGCTCGTCGAGCGCGCCCGCGCCACCACCACCGCGTCGTTCATCCCGAGCCCGTCGCGCGTCTCGACGGTGCCCGTGAACGCGGTGCGCTCGGGCACGACGAACGACTGGCCACGCGCGACCCCGGTCGCTTCGCTGAGGTTCACCGTCTCGCGCAGCACCGCGAGCTCGGCGTTCGCGCCGGCGCTCGGGGTCACCGTCACGTCGTACGTCCCCGGCAGGAGGTTCACCTGGAAGACGCCCGAGGCGTCGGTGGTCGCCTCGACGGTGTAGCCGCCGAGCGCGTTGGTCGTGATGTCGGCGATATCGGTGGAGACGAAGCGGAGGGTCGCTCCTTCGAGCCAGCGCTCGGTCCCGGTCGCGGCGCGGACGGTGCCCTCGTAGAGGACGAAGTCGTCGACCCGCGGCGCGCGGATGCGGGCCATCTCGCCGGGGAAGAGGCTGAGCGGCTCCACGGTGAAGCTCGGCAGGGGGCCGCTCTGTTCGATCAGCGCGGTCGACGGCGTGACGCGGAAGTACCAGCTCTCGGGCGCGGCCGCGTGGCGCACGTCCATCGCGGCCGAGAAGGTGCCCGCCTCGGCCGGCTCGCCGAGGTCGTCCTCGCCGGTGATCGAGATCGAGCTGATCACGTTGCCGGTCGCCGTCTCGACCGCGACGACCACGTAGCCGTCGAGCGGCCGGTCGTCGCCGTCGACCACGATGCCCTCGATCGCGCTGAGGCAGCCCTCGGTCTGCGACGCGGAGCAGGGCGCGGGGTAGGCCACGAGCACCTCGGGGAGCCGGGCGGTCTCGCCGACGTCGGGGCTCATCCAGGGCTGGACCGGGCGCAGCGGCGGCAGGCGCCGGGCGTACTGCCCGGTCGGCTGGACCTCGACGGTGTAGCGACGCGCCGGCAGGAGCTGGGTGCTCAGGTTGTACGGGCTCTCGTCGCCGGTCAGCTCGGCGCGGGCGCTCGGGGTGCGGACGGTCGGCGCGCGCCCGGGGATCGGGCTCTCGGTGCGGAACACCACGTCGGCCGAGATGGGCATCCCGTCGCGGAGGTCGCGGACGAGCGCGGTGCAACGCACCGGCGGCGGCAGGGCGAGGTCGCGGCTCATCGGCCCGGCGATCGGCGCGGGGGCGAAGCTCGCCTCGAAGCCCTCGGCCGCGTAGCCCGTGTCCTCGGTGACCACGCGGAGCGCGATCTGGAGCGGCTCCTCGCGGGCCGCGGTCACGCACATCCCGAGCTCGACGTTGCAGACCCCGACCGCGCAGTCGGCGTCGCCCTCGCACCGGTTGCGCGGCCCCTCCGTCCCGGTCGGCGGCAGGCAGGCCGCGAGCGAGATCGCGAAGAGCGCGGCGAGGCGCGTGCCGCGGCGCATCACATCTCCTCCGGCATGCCGCCGGGGCACTGGGTGACGTCGACCATCGGCAACATGTTGGAGGTCACGGCGACGAGCCAGCTCCCGCGACCCTCTTCGACCATGTCGGGCACCTCGGGCTCCGGCGGTGCCGGCGGGAAGCCGAAGTACTCCTCGTTCACCGTGAAGGTTACTCGGTGGCACCCCTCGGGCAGGGCGGTCAGCGGAACGGCGACCTCGAGCAGCCGCTCGGTCCGATCGTCGCCGTCGTTCAAGGGAACGGTCTGCTGGGGGATCACCGGGATGGGCCGGGCCGACTCGCCGCTGAAGTCGGCGTTGACGTACACCAGGCCGACGAGGGGCTGGTCGACGTCGGGGTCGACCACGCGCACCTCGATGGTGAACTCGCTCTGTCCGTTCGCGATCAGCGTGTCGCGGTTGCCGACCTGCACGATGCCGTCTTGCGGCGTCGACCCGCGGCCCAGCACCAACGCGGGCGTGTTGGGGGGCGGCTCGTGGTTGGGGAAGACGGGGATCACACAGCCCATGGCGAACAGCGCGCCGACCACGACCAGGGTGACGGGTCGGCTCACAGCCGATCCGGTGTGCAATCCGGGTGCCACGACCCTTGGATCGTGACGCCGTGCCCAAAACCCTGTCAATTCCGTGACCCTGGCCGCCGCTCGGACCGGTTGGGCCTGACATCGATGTCAGGCTCCGGAGGCCGATGCGCAGATCGCGCCCGATCCGCGGGGCGTCGAGAACCGATCCGCTTCGTCTACTCTCGGGAGACCCCGCTCGACGGCTCGGGGGCGTCGGGCTCGCGCTCGAGGTAGCGGAAGATGGTCCGCGGATCGACGCCGAGGTCGCGGGCGGTCTTGGTGCGGTTGCCGTTGTTGCGCTCGAGGACCTCGAGGATGTAGCGGCGCTGGAAGTCCTCGCGGGCCTGGGCGAGCGTCTGGATCGGCTTGAGCGCCTCGGCGAAGAGGTCGAGGTCCTCCGGCCCGATCAGCGTCTTGTCGCAGAGCACGATCGCCTTCTTGATCCGGTTCTCGAGCTGCCGGACGTTGCCCGGCCAGTCGTACTTGCGGATCGCGATCAGCGCGTTGGGGGTGAACCCCTTGACCTTGCTGCTGAACTCCTCCGAGTACTTCTGGAGCATGTACTTGGCGAGGAGCACGACGTCGTCGCCGCGCTCGCGCAGCGGCGGCAGGTGCAGGTTCACGACGTTGAGGCGGTAGTAGAGGTCCTCGCGGAAGTTGCCCTTCTGGATCTCCTCCTCGAGGTCGCGGTTCGTCGCGGCCACCACCCGGATGTCGACCTCCTCGGGCTTGGTGTCGCCGACCTTGATGACGATCTTCTCCTGGAGCGCGCGAAGCAGCTTGACCTGGAGAGCCACCGGCATCTCGCCGATCTCGTCGAGGAAGAGCGTCCCCTTGTCCGCCGCCTGGAACTTGCCGTTGCGGGTCGCGACCGCGCCGGTGAACGCGCCGCGCACGTGCCCGAAGAGCTCCGACTCCATGAGGTTCTCGGGGATCGCGCCGCAGTTCACCACCACGAAGGGATCGTCCACTCGCGGGCTGCGGCGGTGGAGCTCGCGCGCGATGAGCTCCTTGCCCGTCCCGGTCTCGCCGGTGACGAGGACGTTGATGTTCGTCGTCGCGACCTTCTCGACCTTGTTGAACACGTCGAGGAGCGGCGTGCAGCTCCCGATGATGTCGCCGAACTTGCGGTCGCTGAGCTGCTCGGCGAGCTGGTCGCGGTCCGTCTTGAGCTGATCGAGGAGCAGCGCGTTCTGGAGGATCAGCGAGGCCTGGCCGGCGAAGATCGTGAGCACGTCGAGGCTCGACTCCTCGAAGAGGCCGCGAACGCTGTCGTTACCGACGTAGAGCACGCCGAGGAGCTGCCCCTGCGCGATCAGGGGCGCGCACATCACGCTCGCGAGCTGGAGGTTCATCACGCTCTCGGCGGTCTTGAACTGCGTGTCGTGGAGCGCGTCGCTGACGATGAGGGGCTTACGCGACTGGATGACCTTCTGGAGGATCGAGTCGCTCAGGTGCTGCACGCCCTCGGGCAAGTCCTGTTGCCGGAGGTTGCGCGCGACCGTGACCTGCGGCTGGCCGTCCGCGAGCAGGATGAGGAAGCCGCGCGCCGCGTGGGTGACCTCGATGATCGCGTCCATCAGCGCCGCGAGCTGCTCGTCGAGCGAGGTCGAGCCCATCAGCCGCTCGGAGAACTCGTGCAGCTTGCGCAGGCCGGCGAGCTCCGCCTCGAGGTCGCCCTCGTCGTCGTCGGAGGGCATCGCCGAGGTCTCGTCGAAGATCGAGAACGAAAGCTCGACCTCGCCGACGGTGATGCGATCGCCGTGCATCAGCTTGCCCCGGCGCTTCTTCTTGCCGTTGATCCGCAGCTCGCCCTTGCGGTCGACCTCGGAGAGGGTGAACTCCTTGCCGTCGAAGACGATCTGGGCGTGGTAGTCCGCGAGCCCCGCGCCGTCCCTCAGCGCGACGTCGTTGCCGCCGGCGCGGCCGATGGACGTGATCTTCTTGTAGACGGAGAAGCTCTGGGGGCGCCCCTCGTCCTTCATCCACTTGAGCGACGGCATCGAGGCCCGGAGCATACCAGGACGGGCCCGCTCGGTCGGGCGGGCCGCAGACTTAAGAGGACACGTAAGCCCGAGCTGGCCCATGGTCGGTGCATGCGCGGGCCCCTCGTCGCTCTCCTCGTGGCCGCCGTGGCCGTCGCATGCGGCGGGCCGAGCCCGGCCGAGGACGCGGGCGCCGGGCCGATGGACGCCAGCGCGCCGGGCTCCGACGCCGCGGTGGACGGCGCGGTGGACGGCGCGGTGGACGCCGGAGGAGACGACGCGGGCTCGCCCACCCCGCGGCGCGTGCTCTTCGTCGGCAACAGCTACACCTACTTCAACGACCTGCCCCGGGTGGTGGCGTCGATCGCGGAGGCGAGCGGGGCGCCGCTCGTCGTGGAGTCGATCACCGAGGGCGGGGCGACGCTCGGATCGCACTGGAGCGCGACCGGCGCGCGTGAGCGGATCGAGGCCGGCGGCCTAGACGCGGTGGTGATGCAGGGCCAGAGCCTCGAGGCGACCGGCGGGGGCGGCGAGTTCCTCGCGGTGGCCGAGCTCTTCGCCGGCGCGATCGACGGAGCGGGCGCGGAGGGGGTGTGGTTCGCCACCTGGGCGCGGCGCGAGGGCGATCCCTTCCTCGGTCCCGGCGGGCCGGCGGAGATGGCGCGCCAGATCCAGGACAACTACGCGCGCGCCGCGCGCACCGCCGACGACCGCCTCGCGCGGGTGGGCGCGGCGTGGGAGCTCGCGCGGCTCGAGCTGCCCGCGGTCACGCTCCACACCGCCGACGGAAGCCACCCCACCGCCGAGGGCTCGCTCCTCGCCGCCTGCGTGATCGCGCGGTCGATCACCGGGAGCGATCCCGTCCTCCCGGATCCCGTCCCGCTCGGGGTGGCGGACGACACCGCGCGCGCGCTCTGCGCCCTCGCGCCGCGGGTCGCGTGCCCGGGCGCCGACTGCTGCGTGCGCGGTGAGGGGTTCTGCGACGGCGCCTGCGTCGACGTGCGGTTCTCGACCGACCACTGCGGCGCGTGCGGGAACGCCTGCGCGCCGGACGACCCGTGCCGGCTCGGCGAGTGCGGCTGCCCCGCCGGGCTCACCGGGTGCGACGGGCGCTGCCTCGATCTGCAGACCGACGCCTCGAGCTGCGGCGCGTGCGACGTGTCGTGCGAGGGCGGGGCGGTGTGCGGCGCGGGGACCTGCGCGTGCCAGCAGACGACCGTCCAGCCGGTGACCTACGAAGAGCTCGGGATGCTCGAGCCGGGCTGCGGCCTGTTCACCCCGCCGGAGTCGTCGACCTGCCCGACCGCGGCCCACCGCCACTGCGCGGCCCAGGCCTGCTTCGACAGCGGGTTCGGGCCGCCGGCCGGGCACTCGCCACGGATCGAGGCGGTCGCCTGCGTCGCGGGCGACGTCCAGCGCACCACCTTCACCGCGCTCAGCGCGTTCGACGCCGGCTGCGACGGGGTCGCCGAGCGACGCGGGCTCGCGTGCGCGGCCGCGATCCACGCGCGCTGCGTGGCCGGCGGCGCCGCGAGCGGCTTCGGCCCGGTGGAGGACACGGGGGACGACGTCACCGTCACCTGCCTCCCGAGCGCGACGGTGGTGACGACCACCCTCACCGAGCTGCAGCTCCACGCCTCGCGCTGCGTCCCGGACCCGGTCGCGTGCGGCATCGCCGCCTGGGGCCTCTGCGAAGGGCGCGGCCACCCCGGCGGGTTCGGCCCGATCCGGGTGAGCGGCGGCGAGGCCGACGTGGTCTGCTTCGACCTGTAACCGACCGGTAGCCCGTAAAGATCCGCTCGGCCGGGACCCGGTGGTACCGTTGCGGACGATGGGCTCCGCAGTCTCCTCGCCCGCGCGGCTCCTCGCCGCCGCCCTCGTCCTCGTCGGCGCCGCCACTGCGAGCGCCCAGGACGCGACGCCCACCGAGGCCTCCGAGGACCGGGAGGCCCGCATGCTCTACCAGGCCGGGGTGGAGGCCCTCCAGGCCGGTCGGCACGAGAACGCGCTCGACTACTTCCAGCGCTCCTACGAGCTCAGCGGGCGGCCCGAGCTGCTCCACAACATCGGGATCACGGCCGATCGTCTGCGGCGCGACGACGTGGCGCTCGACGCGTTCCGCCGCTTCCTCGAGGCGGTCCCCGACGCGCCCAACCGCGGCGACGTGGAGGCGCGGATCGCGGCTCTCGAGGCGGCCCAGGCGCGCAACGCGCCACCCGATCCCGAGCCGACCCTCGAGCCCGAGGCGGCCTCCGAGCCTGCGTCCGAACCCGCCGGGTCCGACCCGACCGGCTGGGTGCTCCTCGGGGCGGGCGCCGCCCTGGTGGTGGCCGGCGCGGTGCTCTGGGGTGTCGGCGCGGCCGACGCCGCCACCGTCGAGGGGGCGGCGCCGGGCACCCCGTGGAGCGAGCTCCAGGGCCCCTACGAGCGCGCGCCGATCCTCTCGGTCAGCGGCGCGATCACCCTCGCGGTCGGCGCCGGCCTGGCCGCGGTCGGCCTCGTGGTCGCGCTCGGTCAGGGCGACGACGCGCCGGCCGTCGCGTTCGGCCCCGGGTTCGTCACGCTGCGAGGTGCGCTGTGACTCGCTGGGTCGCGCGTTGGGTCGGGTTCGCGCTCCTGCTCGGCGGCTGCTTCCCCACGGTCCCCGACGGCGTGGTGGCCTGCGGCAACGCCGCGGACTGTCCCGACGACACCTGGAGCTGCGTGGCCGGGCGATGCACGCGCGGCGGCGGGACGGACGCGGGCCCCGGGCTGGACGCCGGCCCCGATGGCGGCGCGCCCTTCGACGCCGGTCCTCGGATGGATGCGGGCCCGCAGCCTGACGGAGGCCGGGACGCGGGCCAGGGCGACGGCGGCCCACCGGTCGACGGCGGCCCGGCCACCTGTGGGCCGAGCGATCTGCTCTTCTACGCGAGCTTCGACGGCGACTCGCTCGCTGATGCGTGCGGGGCGACGCCGACCCCCGTCAATGGCCCGAGCTTCGCCGGGGGCCAGGTCGGCCGCGCGCTGCACCTGACTCCCGGCGCCCGCGTGACCTACGCGAGCGCCCTCACCGTCCCGGACGCGTTCTCGATCGCCCTGTGGTTCCTCGAGGCGAGCCCCGGCGACCGCTGCCCGTTCGGCTTCTTCGAGCCCGGCCTCGGCGAGCCGTCCTCGTTCTTCGCGTGCACCGGCTTCACGTCGGCTCCGGCGAGCGGGCCGGTGCTGTTCATGCCGATGAACACGACGATGTGCACCGAGTCGATCGGCAGCGACGCGGCCGCGACGACCACGGCCGGCGTGTGGCACCACCTCGCGATCACCACCGACGGAACCAACACCCAGATCTACGTGGACGGGATCGTGCGCACCTCCGGATCCCGGGCGGGCGCGCCGTGCGGCACCAACCTCGGCGTCGTCCTGGGCGCGGAGGACGAAGACCCGGCCGGCATCTTCTGGCCGTTCGAGGGCGATCTCGACGAGGTGAAGGTCTTCGGCCGCGCGCTCTCCCCCGAGGAGGTCTGCGCCGACGCGCGGGGCGTGTGGGGCGACTCGACTTGCAACCTCTGAGCTCGTTCGTGGGCTGACCCCGGCCTCCATGGCCTGGAGGCCGAGGCAACTGAGATCAGCGCGGGGATCAGCTCGAGAGCGCGCGCGCCGCCAAGCGGCGCCTGCAACGGCCCACGGCCGGGGCGGGCGCGAGCGACGCGAGCACGCCTGCGCGAGCAGGGCTCAAAGGGGACCGCGCCAAAGCGCCTTCCCCGGAGGGCCCTGCGGGGATCAACTCGAGAGCGCGCGCGCCGCGAAGCGGCGCCTGCAACGGCCCACGGCCGGGGCAGGGGCGAGCGACGCGAGCGCGCCTGCGCGAGCAGGGCCCAAAGGGGACCGCGCCAAAGCGCCTTCCCCGGAGGGCCCTGCGGGGATCAGCTCGAGAGCGCGCGCGCCGCGAAGCGGCGCCTGCAACGGCCCTCGGCCGGGGCAGCCGCGAGCAACGCGAGCACGCCTGCGCGAGCAGGGCCCAAAGGGGAGCGCGCGAAAGCGCGTTCCCCGGAGGGCCCTGCGGGGATCAAGAGCAGCCCATCGAATTGCCGCAGTTGAGGCACTTGTAGCAAGCGCCGTTGCGGACCGTGATGTGGCCGCACTGATCGCACATCGGCGCGTCGCCCATCATCTCGCCGAGGTGCTCGTCGAGGGAGCTGACCGCGCCCCCGCCGCCGCCCGCGAAGCCGAACTCGACCTGCTCGGCCGGGGTGATCGCCTCCGGCGGCACGGTGACCCGCTCGCCGCTCATCTTGTGCGCGGCGTCGAGGTCGGTCGGGTTCTGCAGCTCGAGCTGGACCTCCTCCGGCGGGACCTGCGCGAAGTCGTAGCGCTGCAGGTACTCCACCCCGAGCACGCGGAACACGTAGTCGATCATGCTCGTGGAGAACTTGATGTTCGGGTGGCCCTGGACCATGCCGCCCGGCTCGAAGCGCGTGAACGTGAACTGGTCGACGTAGGTGTCGAGGGGCACGCCGTGCTGCAGGCCCATCGAGACGCTGATCGCGAAGCAGTTCATCAGCGAGCGGAAGGCGGCGCCCTCCTTGTGCATGTCGATGAAGATCTCACCGAGGCTGCCGTCGTCGTACTCGCCCGTGCGGAGGAACACCTTGTGTCCGCCGACGCGCGCCTCCTGGGTGAAGCCGCGGCGCTTCTTCGGGAGCCGGTGCCGCAGCGTCTCGGGCGGGCGCAGGCCGTGGGCCGGCGCGGGCTTGGCCGCCGCCGCCGGCGCGGCCTCGACCTCGTCGGAGCCGCGGTCGGTGTCGTCCTTGGTCGACAGGGGCTGGCTCGCCTTGCAGCCGTCGCGGTAGAGCGCGACCGCCTTGAGGCCGAGCTTCCAGCCCTCGTGGTAGATGCGCTCGACGTCCTCGACCGTCGCGTCGTGCGGCAGGTTGACCGTCTTGCTGATCGCGCCGCTGAGGAACGGCTGCGCCGCCGCCATCATGCGGACGTGGGCCATCGGCTCGAGGAAGCGCTGGCCGAGCTTCCCGCAGCGGTTGGCGCAGTCGAAGATCGGCAGGTGCTCGTCGAGCAGGTGCGGCGCGCCCTCGATCGTCATGCGGCCGACGACGACGTCGTTGATCTCGTCGATCTGCGCCTGCTGCATGCCGAAGTGCCGGAGCAGGTTGAAGCCCGGCTTGTTGTACTGCTCGGGCGCGATGCCGAGCTTGGTCATCGTGTCCGGTCCGAGCACCCAGGGGCTGAGCGCCTGGGCGACGTCGAACACGCCGGGGAGCGCCTTGTCGACCTTCTCGAGGTCGGACTCGGTCAGGCCCTTGGCGAGCAGGTCCTTGCGCGAGAGGTGCGGCGCGCCGGTGAAGGTGTTCGTCCCGCTGATGTAGCTGACGATGTCCGTCACCTGGGCCGGGCTGTAGCCGAGCCGGCGGAGCGCCTCGGGCACGCTCTGGTTGACGATCTTGAAGTAGCCGCCGCCGGCCAGCTTCTTGAACTTCACGAGCGCGAAGTCGGGCTCGATGCCCGTCGTGTCGCAGTCCATGAGGAGGCCGATCGTCCCGGTCGGCGCGAGCACGGTCGCCTGCGCGTTGCGGTAGCCGTAGGTCTCGCCCAGCTCGACCGCCTCGTCCCACGCACGCTGCGCCGCCGCGAGGAGCTCACCCGGCAGGCCGGTGGAGCCGCCGCCGACGATGCCCGGCGCGCCCTTGCGGTCGATCGTGTAGGCCATGTCGCGGTGCTTGTTCATGACCCGCAGCATCGGCTGGCGGTTCTTCATGAAGCCCGGGAACGGCCCCTTGGTGCGCGCCATCTCCGCGCTCGCCGCGTAGGCGCCGCCGCAGAGGATCGACGTGAGCGCCGCGCACCACGAGCGACCCGCGTCGCTGTCGTACGGGATGCCGAGGCGCATCAGGACGGTGCCGAGGTTCGCGTAGCCGAGGCCGAGCGGCCGGTAGTCGTGGCTGTTCTTCGCGATGCGCTTGGTCGGGTAGGCCGAGTGGTCGACCAGGATCTCCTGCGCGGTGAAGACGACCCGGATCGCGTGCTCGTAGGCGGCGACGTCGAAGTTGCCGTCCTCGTCGAGGTACTTCACCAGGTTGATCGACGCGAGGTTACAGGCGCTGTCGTCGAGGAACATGTACTCCGAGCACGGGTTCGACGCGTTGATGCGGTCCGTGTTCGGGCACGTGTGCCAGTCGTTGATCGTCGTGTCGTACTGCAGGCCCGGGTCGGCGCAGCCCCACGCGCTCTGGCCGATCTTGCGCCACAGCTCGCGGGCCTTGTAGGTGTCGCAGACCTCGCCGGTCGTGCGCATGCGGGTCGACCACTCGCCGTCCGTCTCGACCGCGCGCATGAACTCGTCGGTCACGCGGATCGAGTTGTTCGAGTTCTGGCCGCTGACCGTGTGGTAGGCCTCGCCGTTGAAGTCCGCATCGTAGCCGGACTTGATGAGCGCGCGGGCCTTGTCCTCCTCGCGGACCTTCCACTCGATGAAGTCGACGATCTCGGGGTGGTCGAGATCGAGGCAGACCATCTTGGCCGCGCGGCGGGTGGTGCCGCCGCTCTTGGTCGCGCCGGCCGCCCGGTCGAAGACCTCGAGGAAGCTCATCAGGCCGCTCGAGGTGCCGCCGCCGCTCAGCTTCTCCTGCTTGCCGCGGAGCGCGCTGAAGTTGGTGCCGGTGCCCGAGCCGTACTTGAAGAGGCGCGCCTCGGTGCGGACGAGCTCGTAGATGCTCATCAGGTCGTCGTCGACGGCCTGGATGAAGCACGCCGAGCACTGGGGGTGCTCGTAGGCGTTGGCGGTCTCCTGGATCTCGTCGGTCGCGTCGTCCCAGAAGAAGTTGCCGCCCTGCCCCTCGATACCGTAGCGCTGGTAGAGGCCGAGGTTGAACCAGACGGGCGAGTTGAAGGCCGCGCGCTGCGTGAGCAGGAGGTAGGAGAGCTCCGCCTCGAAGGTGTCGGCGTCGGCCTCGCTGGCGAAGTAGCCGCCGAGCCGCTCGCCCGCCTCGCGGACCGTGTGCGCGACCCGGTGGACGAGCTGCTTGACGCTCGTCTCGCCCTTCTTGGCGTCGCCGTGGATGCCCGCCTTGCGGAAGTACTTGGAGACCGCGATGTCGGTCGCGAGCTGCGACCATGTGTTGGGGACCTCGGCGCCACGCAGCTCGAAGACGATGCTGCCGTCCGGGTTCGTGATGACGCTGTCGCGCCGCTCGTAGTCGACGGCGTCGAGCGGGTCGATCCCCGCTCGCGTGTGGCGACGCCCGAACGCCAGGCCTCGCGCGTTGGCGTCTACCGCCCGCTCGATGCCACCCGGCTCGCCGGACTCCGCCTTCGCCCCCGTGTCCTTCACCGTACGCATATCTACCGACACAGTCATCCTCCCGCCATTCGCACAGACCCCACCCCCCGCCCCCGCAAGCGGAAGGATGAGTGCACCCCCACGTTGCCCACCGGCTCTTTCCCGGAGGGTCCACAACAGGTAGGGAGCCTCAACCCGCTCCCCCACAAGGTGTCGTGGAGAAGGGCCGGATTATCGGGCGAGCCCAGCGCGGTCAACGCACTTTTTTGCCCGGTGCCCATCTTTTTTGATTTGGCTTGTGATTTCAGTTGGTTAGGCATGTATCTCAAGGGATTCGGGTGAGGGTTTCGAGGGCCTCCCCCAGGGCGTATCAGTAGCGAGCCAAGCGCCATGACCTGCGATGTGTGGTCACTTCGTGGACCCTACTATCCATTGTGGTTTGTCCCCAAAATTTCGGCAGATATGGTGTGCGCACCAACCGTTCAGTAGTCGATTCGCGCGCGAGACGGTGCCCGCATCACCTCGGATCAGCCGTGCCATCCCCCCCGGACGGATCCGTCCGATCGCGCCAACGATCGCCTCGCCCAACATCTCGAGATCATGAGCAATTGGGCCATCGACGGAGACCGGCGCCTCGGCTGTGCGAAGGCCCGCGAGTCGTGTTTTGGGGCCCACCCCAACCCGTTTTCGACCCCCGATGGCCCCCGGATCGTCACACACCGGCCCGCGATCGCGCCGGCCCCGGTTGCGTCCCCGCGCGGGGCCGCGGTACAAGGCGGGCCTTCCGCACGGCTCGGGGCGTGGTCCTCGCGCGCCGCTCGTACACGCGGAACCAGGGGGAGAAGAGGCTTCATGCAACCGCACCCGCCCAGCCCGCAGCCGGGGGCTCCGGCTCCGGCTCCCGCGCCGGCCGCACCCGCGCCGAGCGCCCAGGCCGGCCCGGTCGGCCACCAGGTCACCCACGGCCCGAGCTTCGCGATGCTCCGCGTCGACATCCAGCCGGGCCAGGAGGTGATCGCGGAGGCCGGCGCGATGGTCGCCCGCCACAGCCACGTCGGGATGGAGGTCAAGATGAACGCCGGCCCCGGGGCGGGGCTGTGGGCGAAGATCAAGGCCTTCTTCATCGCGGTGATCCGCAAGGTGGTCGGCGGCGAGACCTTCTTCGTCAACCACTTCACGGCCCCCCAGCCGGGCAGCGTCTGGATCGCCCCGACGATGAGCGGCGCGGTGACCTACCGCCGGCTCCAGGGCGAGACCCTGACGCTGTCGAGCGGCGCCTACCTCGCGAGCGCGGGGCCGCTCGACATGAAGATGAAGTTCGGCGGCCTCAAGTCGATCCTCGCCAAGGAGGGCGCCTTCTTCCTCCAGCTCGCCGGCCACGGCGACCTGTGGTTCACCAGCTACGGCGGGGTCACCGCCATCCCGGTCAACGGCTCCTACATCGTCGACAACGGCCACCTCGTCGGCTTCGAGGGCAACCTGGAGTTCGACATCAAGTCGGCCGGGGGCGGGATGATGGGCCTGTTCGCCTCGGGCGAGGGCCTGGTCTGCGAGTTCCGCGGCCAGGGGACCGTCTACATCCAGTCGCGCAACACCGCGACGCTGACCGACTGGCTCATGCGCCTGCTGCCGGGCTGAGGAGGAACGCGATGCCGCACTTCGAGATCGGATACCAGCCGGCGCACTCGCTCGCGAAGGTCACCCTCCAGCCCAACGAGTCGGTGATGGCCGAGTCGGGCGCGATGGTGGGCATGAGCACCAACGTCCAGATGCAGACCCAGGCTCAGGGCGGGCTGATGGGCGGGCTCAAGCGGATGTTCGGCGGCGAGTCGTTCTTCCGGAACACCTTCACCGCCCAGGGCGCGCCCGGCGAGGTGCTGCTCAGCCAGTCGCTCTGCGGCGACATGGTCGTCCTGCAGATGACGCCTCAGGGCTACTTCATTCAGAACTCCGCCTACGTCGCCTCCACGCTCGACGTCCAGGTCGAGACCCAGAGCGGCGGGTTCAAGGGCTTCTTCAGCGGGGCCGGGGTCTTCATGCTGAAGGCCACCTCGCAGCAGCCGGGGCAGGTGCTGGTCGGCGCGTTCGGCGGCATCCAGGAGCTCCAGTGCGACGGCAACATGGTGATCGACACCGGTCACCTCGTCGCCTGGGACGCCACGCTCCAGTACAAGGTCGGCAAGAGCGGCGCGGGGTGGATCGCCTCCTGGCTCTCCGGCGAAGGCCTCGTGTGCCACTTCGAGGGCCAGGGCCGCATCTGGATCCAGTCACGAAACACCGTCGAGTACGGACGCACGGTCGGGGGGATGCTCCCGGCGAGGCAGGCCTGACATGCGCTACGAGATGCTGGACAAGCCCGACTTCGCGATGGTGAAGGTCACCTTCGATCAGCCCGGCGAACAGATGGTCGTCGAGTCGGCGGCCATGGTGGCGCGCTCGAGCGCCATGACGATGGAGACGAACATGCGCGGGGGCCTGCTGGCCGCCGCCAAGCGCAAGATGCTCGGCGGCGAGAGCATCTTCCAGAACACCTTCACCGCGACCCAGCCAGGCGAGACGCTGTTCTTCGCGCCGGCCCCCGAGGGCGACGTGGAGCTGCTCGAGATGAACGGCCAGGTCCCGCTCTTCATGAGCTCGGGCGCGTTCCTCGCGGCGGCCCCCACCGTCAACCTCGACACCCAGTGGGGCGGCACCAAGGGCTTCTTCAGCGGCACGGGGATGTTCCTCCTCAAGGCCGAGGGCGTCGGCCCGCTCTTCTTCAGCTGCTACGGCGGCCTCCACGCGATCGACGTCGGACCCGGCGGCTACGTGGTCGACACGAGCCACGTCGTCGCGTTCACCGGCGGCCTCAACTACAACGTGACCAAGCTCGGCGGGCTCAAGAGCCTGTTCTTCTCGGGCGAGGGGCTCGTCTGCAACTTCCAGGGTCAAGGTCGCGTGTGGATCTCGACGCGGAACCCGGCGTCGCTGGCCACCTTCGTGCACCAGTATCGGCCGGTGAAGCGCTCGAACTGACCCCAGCGGGAGCTCGCGATGGAGTCAGGGTCGGGCATCGGGATGCGGGTGGCGCGCGCTGGCCTCGCGGTCGCGCTCGCCGGGCTCGCGCTCGCGGGCGCCCGAGCGCGCGCCCAGGACGCCGACCCGACGCCGCGGCCACGGCCCGCCATCCGGACGATCGCGCGGGTGCTCGCCACCGGCGACGTCGACGGTCGGTTCGCCCACCCGATCTGCGACCGCCGCGAGGATCTGCGCCAGGAGGACCACGCGGCCTTCACCTACGCGCTGATGCGCGAGGCGAGCGCGGGGGACCAGCCGCTCGTGGTGGACACCGGGGGGCTGCTCGCGCCGCACGGCGTCGCCCGCTTCAGCGCGGAGCGGCACCCGGACGCGCTCGCCACGATGGTCCAGCGGGTCGGCTACCGCGCGCTCGCGCTCGGGCTGAACGATCTGGCCGCGCCGCGCGAGGGGCTCATCAACGTCGCGCGGGAGCTGCGCGGCCGGAACATCCCGATCGTCGCGTCGAACCTCCGCTGCGCCGAGGCGCAGCGCGCGCTCTGCGATCAGATCGTCGACGCGAGCGACGGCGTCTCGACCCACGTGGTCAACCGCCGCCTCACCGCGTTCCTCTCCGTCCTCCGCCCGAACGCGCTCTCCTCGATCGCGCCGGACCTCGCCGAGGGCCTCGAGCTGGAGGATCCGCGGGCCACGATCGAGCGCTTCACCCGGATGGCCCGCGAAGCGGGCGCGGACCTCGTGGTCGCGGTGGTGGACGGCCGCATCGAGGGCGGCCCGATCGATCTGGCGACCGAGATCGACCCCGAGGCTCGCCCGAACCTGCTCCTCGTGAGCGGCTACGACGAGCTGCTGTTCGCCCGGCCCCGCACCGTCCAGCCGGTGCTCGTCGGGACGCTCGAGCGCGAGACGGTGGAGGTGCGGATCCGCGAGAGCATCGAGATCCGCGACGGCTACGAGATGCTCGCCCAGCCGCTGAGCGGTCGGGGCATCACGGTGGCCGAGCCGGTGCTCGACTGGATGGACGTGGTCGGCCGCGAGTACTGCGAGACGTGGGGTCGGCCGCTCGCCGGAGCGCGCCTCGAGGAGCCGCTCGACGTGGCCGGGATGCTCGACATGGTCGCCGAGATCATGCGCTACGAGACCGGCGCCGACGTCGCGATCATCAACCGCCAGGCGCTCGACCACCGCTGGCGACCCGCGCACGGCGACGCGCTCACCGCGAGCGACGTCTACATCGCGCTCGAGTACGACGAGCCGATCCAGGTCGCGACGGTCGATCAGCGCTGGCTCCAGGCGCTCGCGCGGCAGGCGGACGCCTCGGGCGCGCTCGTCACGCCGGGGATGAAGTACGAGCTCGACGGAAGCGCGACGACCGTTCACGTGGGCGGCCACCCGACCGCGGCGCGTCAGGAGTACCGCGTCGTCACGCTGCGCTTCCTCGCCGCAGGCGGCGACGAGGACCTCATCCCGCCGCTGCCCGACAGCACCGAGTGGGAGACCCTCGAGGGCGCGACCGGGACGCTGCGGCCGATGGTCCTCGACTACCTCGACCGGCCGCGCGGCGAGGATCCACGAGCCCACCTCCCGAGCACCGAGGAGACGCTCGAGTGGACGTTCGGCGCGCGGATGGACCTAGGGCTGAGCGCCTCGACGATCGAAAACCCCCTGCGCCCGTGCACCGACGCCGAGCTGGCCGCGGACCCGTCGCCCTGCAACGGCGACGGAGAGATCCCGACCTTCCGCACGACGCCGCTCCTGTTCCGCGAGATCCTCTCGTTCTCGATCGCGTCCGAGTTCAGCGCCAACGCCGCCGCCCCCGACTGGACGTGGCGCAACGAGGCGAGCTTCCGCTACCAGACGACCTGGGCGAGCACGACCAACAGCTTCTTCGAGTCGCAGGATCAGATCCGCGCGCGCTCCGCCCTGTCGTGGCGCGGGCTGCGCGACGCCGACGCGGACCAGTGGTACGTGCCCGACCCGACGCTCGGCCTGTTCATCGAGAGCGAGTTCACGCAGGCGCCGATCCGCGACTGGCACTGGTTCCTCTTCCGCCCGACCGTCGGCGGGCGCTTCCAGCTCTTCGACAAGCTCGAGCTGCAGCTCAACTTCGGGATGCAGGTGCAGCTCCTCGAGGAGCCCGAGCTCGACCCGGGCGCGGGCGTGGGCGCGGTGCTCTCGCTGGAGGACTGGGACTTCCTGACCTGGGACGACCGCTTCGCGCGCCTGTCGTTCACCTTCGACTACTTCCTCGGCGACCTCGGCGACGCCAACGAGGGGTTCCTCCGCGGCCAAGCGGACATGGCGTTCGACCTCGCGGGGCCCCTCGCGATCAACCTGAGCTTCGGCCTGCTGCTCCAGCACGAGGGCGTGCAGCGCTGGGGCGCCGCGCTCAACGCGACGGTGGGGCTCACGCTCAGCACGGTCGGGCGCGCCACCGGCCCTTGAAGCAACCGCAGTGGATGCTGCTAGAGTCCGCCGCCGAAGCCGGGCGAGGGGCCCGACCGGGAGGAGAGCGATGACGCGTCAGAAGGTGCTTGGTTTCGTGCTGGTCCTCGGGGCCGTGTTCGCGCTCGGCTGCGCGCCCGAGGTGGGCAACACGGGCGACGTCGTCGGCGGGCCGTGCGTGGTGAGCAGCGAGTGCGCGCCGGACGCCCAGTGCCGCACGGGCGAGGCCTTCCCGATGGGCATGTGCGGCAAGCTCTGCGCGAACGACCGTGACTGCCCCGAGGGGAGCGTCTGCACGAGCGACGGCAACTTCTGCATGGTGTCCTGCGCGGGCGACGCGGACTGCCGCACCGAGGACGGCTACGCCTGCCTGGAGCGCGAGACCCGCGGCGGGCCGGCCGGCATCGCGATGGTCTGCGCGACGGCGCCCTGAGCCGCGCGCAACGCGCTTTTCGCACTACAACCGTCGTTCGAAGAGGCTCAGCGCACCGTGAGATCACGGGGCGCGAGGGCGCTCATCGCCTCCGGCCGTCCGAGCGGGTAGGCGACCGCCCCGAGCCCGCGCAGCGTGCCGCGGACCGACCAGCGGAGCGGCAGGGGCAGGGTCGCGGTCACGCCCTCGGCCAGCGGCCCCAGCTCCACCCTCAAGAAGCCCGGCTCGCGCTCCTCGACCCGGCGGATCGGGCCGACCGAGGCGAGCCGGCGCCGGAGCGCGGGATCGAGGGTCGCGCCGGCGGGCAGCGAGATGTCGACCACCGTGCGCGCGACCGCCTCGCGCGCGGTCACCGACAGCTCGAAGGCGGCGCCCGTCGCTACGTCGCCGGCGTCGCCCTCGAGCGCGAGCGCGTAGGGGCCCTCGCGCGCGGTGAACGGCCGCTCCATCGCGGCCTCGACGCGGACGAAGGCGGCGCCCTCGGCCGGCGCGGTGACGCGCACCTCGTGGTCGCCGGCGCGGGGCGCGAGCGCGAGCACGGCGCGGCCCGAGCTCAGGTCGACCTCCTGGCGCGCGCCGTCGACGGTCACCTCGACGCGCTCTGCGCCGACCCCGAGCGCCCCGTAGGCGCCGCTCGCGAGCAGCCAGAACAGCGTCTCGCCTCCTGCGCGCGTGGCGACGTGGTCACGCGCCAGCGCGCCGCGGGCCAGCCGATCGGCGAGCGCGAGGTCCCCGACCTGGTGCGCGGCGACCGCGAGCGCGGCGGTCGCCGCGAGCGACTCGAGCTCGCCCGCGAGCCGGTCCGACGGCACCACGCGCGCGCCCCCGCCGGGAACGTCGCGGAGGCTCTCGCGCGCTCGCTCGAGCATCGCGCGCCCGTAGACCTCGCGCGGGTCGGCGAGGAGCAGCGCGGCGGCCGCCCGCGCGAGCAGGCTAGGCTCGTCCGGGTGGCTCCGCAGGGTCGCGCGCAGCACCACCCGCGCGCCGCGGGCGGTGGCCGCGACCGGGTCGGCGACGTCCTCTGCGGTGGGCACCCCGCCGGCCGCGAGCGCACCGAGCACCGCCGACCAGCGCCGGACCTCCGCCGGGTCCTCCATCGACGGCGCGCCGAGGCGACCCATCGCGGCCCGGAGACGAGCCAGGGCCCGGCGGGTCTCCTCGTCGTCCTCGTCTGCGCTCGCCCAGGCCGCCGCCGCGCAGGCCGACGACAGGGCCGGGTCGTCGCCCTGCACGAGGCCCGACTCGTCCTGCCGCCGCAGCAGCCGGGCGCGCGTCGCGGGGTCGAGCGCGCGCCCCGCGAGCGCCGACGCGAAGGCCACCAGGGCCGGGTCGCGGTCGCGCACGTCGGCGAGGTCCGGATCGGCTCCCAGCGCGCCGGGCGAGAGCAGCACCACGCGCCCGCTCGCCCGCCGCGCGTCGGACGGCACGGTGAAGCGCACCCGGAAGTCCTGCCCCTCGTCGTCGGTCGCGCCGCGCGCGAGCCCGGCCGCGCGCAGGCGCAGGGGATGATCGCCGGTGACGCGTTGGACGTCGGCGCGCACCGTGCGCACCGCCTCGTCGCCGCGCAGGAACCGGAGGGTGAGCCCACCCCGACCGGCCGCTCCGTCGGGGCGCAGGCGCACCGCGACCGGCGCGGCGCCGCCGGCCGGGACGGTGAGCTCGTCCGGGACCTCGGCGGTGAGCCCGTCGCCCACCGCCTCGAGCCGCACCGGCAGGACCTCGTCGGAGACGTTGGTGACCACGAGGTCGAGCGACACCGGCTCGCCGGTCCGCACCCGCGGCGGGATCTCGCCCTCGACGATCAGCCGTGAGCCGGCGAGGCTGCGCGCGAGCGCGACCCCGGCGCTCCCGTCCTCGCCGGCCACGAACACCACCGCGCCCCAGGTCCGCGGCTCCTCGTCGAGGGTCAGCGCGACGGACGTGCCGTCGGCGCCGATCGGCGCGCTCAGCGCGGCCGCGCCTGGCCCCGGTCGATCCTCGCGGCGCAGCGCGAGGGGATCCTCGAGCGGCTCGAGCACCGACGGCAGCGCCGTCCAGAG
>JAUHXR010000483.1 GCA_030426845.1 Polyangia bacterium
GAATCCCGGAGGATTCTCGAGGAGCGGTGCGCCGCGCAGGTGCGGGCTCCCAGCCGTGAGGCGCGCAGGGAGGTCCTTCAACGGGCTGCCAGCAGGCCGCGGCGGATCGACGGTGGATCGCGACACTCGGGCCCCCAACCCGTCGCGCGGGGCGGGGATTCCCGGGGCCCCGCGGGCATGTCTGGGCCGCCGGCGGGTTGTACCGCTCATGGGGATGGGTGACTCTGCGAGGGCGATGGCGAAGGCGTGCGAGAGCTGCGGTGGCGCCCTACAGGCGGCGACGGATCTGCCCCCGTGCCTCTGCGAGCTGGAGGTGGTCGTCGCCCCGAGCGCCGACGTGCCGGAGGCGATCGGAGGCGGGGCGAAGGAGGCGCGAGCCCTGCGCTGCCCGGGCTGCGGCGCGGGCCTCGAGACGGGCGCGCGACGGTGCCGCTACTGCGCGATCGAGCTCGCCTCGGTCCGCTGCTGGCGCTGCTTCGAGCTCGCGTTCAGCGGCACGTCCCACTGCGGGCGCTGCGGCGCGACCCTCGGCCTCGAGGGCGACGCGGGCCCGAGCGGCGCGACCTGCCCGTCCTGCGAGAGCGAGTCGCTGCACCTCATCGACGTGGGCGAGCACCGCATCGAGGAGTGCCCCGCGTGCACCGGCGTGCTCGTCGATCACGAGACGCTCGGCCGCCTGACCCAGCGGCGCGAGGCGGAGGCCGGCGTCCACGTGCTGGGCAGCAAGCGCGTCGAGCTCCAGCCCGAGGCGGTGCGCTACCGCGCGTGCCCGAGATGCCCGCAGGTGATGACGCGCAAGAACTTCGGCCGGCGGAGCGGCGTGATCGTCGACGTCTGCACCGACCACGGCGTGTGGTTCGACGCGCACGAGCTGACCGCGGTCCTCGACTTCGTCGCCACCGGCGGCCTCGAGGAGTCGCGGCAGCGCGACCTCGACGACGCCCGGGCGGAGCTGTCGCGCCGTCGGCTCGAGGCGCTCACCGAGCAGCAGCGGGCGCGCCGCGCCGCGACCCTCCCGCCCCGGTCCGGCTTCGGCAGCGCGGCCGCGCTCCTCAGCGTGATCGGCGGCTTCGATCTGTAGGAGCGCGTGCGCTCGAGCGCCTGTTCCCGCCGTAACGCTCGCCCCGTGCGATCGGTGACGGTGGGCCGAGCCGGCGCGGCCCGAGCCCCGCGGGGTCCGCTCGACAGCGCGGCACGCGGAGTGCACACCGGCCCGTGAGCCGATGCGCCACCTCCTCGCGACCCTCGGGCTGATCCTCCTCGCCGGCTGCGGCGCCCGCACGGACCTCGACGTCGCGCCCGGTCGTGACGCGGGCCCGTTCGACGCCGGCCCGCGCCCCGACGGCGGCGCGGCGCCCGACGCGGGCGACGTCGACGGAGGCCCGCCGCCGCCGGAGTGCGTGCCCGAGGCGCCGGTGGTGCTGGCGCGGCGTCGGGTCGAGCTCCTGTTCGTGATCGACCGCTCGTCCTCGATGACCTCGCGCCCGGACGGCGAGCCGGCGTCGGACCCGATCGACAGCCGCTGGATCGCGCTCCGCGAGGCGCTCCGCGGCGCGCTCATCGGCCGCGACGACGACTTCGGGGTCGGCGCGATCTTCTACCCGGACACCGCGATCTTCGGGGGCAGCATCGAGCTGGCTTGCTCGGTGCGCGAGGAGATCGACCTCCCGGTCGCGTTCGGCAACGGGGAGGCGCTCATCGCCGAGTTCGAGGCCCGCTCGCCGCCCCAGGGCGCGACGCCCACCGCGGTCGCGCTCGAGCAGGCCGACCGGCTCTTCAGCTCGCTGGACGACCGCGAGGTCGCGCGCTTCGTCGTCCTCGCGACCGACGGCGGGCCCAACTGCAACCCGACCCCCGAACCCGCGCCGCCCGCGTGCGTGTGCGTCTCCACCGAGCCGCTGGTCTGCGACCCGGCCGAGAACCCGGCCGCGGGCTACTACTGCCTCGACGACGCCCGCTCGGTGCGCGCGGTCCAGCGCATCGCCAACGACGACGTGCCGGTGTTCGTCATCGGGATCACCGACGAGGAGGACCGCCCGGAGCTGCGCGCGACCCTCGACAGCCTCGCGGTGGCGGGCGGCCGGCCGCAGACGAGCGGGCCCACCCGCTACTACGACGTGCGCAACGCCGAGCAGCTCGCGCAGGCGATGAGCGTCGTGACCGACAGCATCTCGCGTTGCACCTTCTACCTGCCGGTGGGCTGGCAGATCGCCGAGGTCGAGGAGCTCACGATCGACGGCAACCCCGTCCCGCGCGATCGCACGCGCACCGACGGATGGGACCTCACCGACCCCGAGCGCGGCGAGCTCACGCTCTACGGCAGCGCGTGCGACGCGGGCGCGACCGCGACCCTGCGCGCGCTGCCGGTCTGCCGGTAGCTCAGCGAGCGCGGCGACGTCGGGTGACGCCGTCGAGCCCGAGCGCCTCGGCGTGGCGCGCGAGGGCGGCGTCGAGGGCGGCCTCGTCGAAGCTCGGCGCCTCGCGCCAGAGCCGCTCCACGATCATGCGGCCCCGATCGACCCGGGCCTCGACGCGACCCACGAGGCGTCCGTCGTGCAACAGCGGGCACACGTACCAGCCCCAGCGGCGCTGCGCGGCCGGCTTGTAGACCTCCCACACGTACTCGAAGCCGAACGCCTGCTGGACGAGGCGGCGATCCCAGAGCAGCGGATCGAGCGGGCCGAGGATTCGCATGCGGCCGTCGTCCGCGGTGCGGCGGCGCAGGCGCGCGGCCAGATCGCCCGGCGCGAGGTAGGGGCGCGCGCTGCCCTCGACGCGGACCTCCTCGAGCGCGCCCTCCGCGATGAGCGCGTCGGGGAGCGGGCCGGTGCGCTCGTCGCCGAGCATCGACCAGCACGGGCCGCCCGCGCGCGCGAGAAGGCCCGCGGCCTCGACCCGCTCGAGGAGAGCCCACCGCGCGAAGTCCTCGGCCGGCGCGTCGTGGTGGCCGGGCAGCGCGCGCGCCGGGATGTCGTAGAGCTTCTCGCCCGTCGCCGTTCGCCCCGCGACCACGATCGCGCAGCGCGTCCAGAGGATCTCGAGCGCCATGCTCGTCATCCGGCCGGTGCCCTTCCAGCCGCTCCAGTCGAGGGCCTGGACCGCGCCGTGATCCTCGAGCGCCCGGGCGCTGACCGGGCCGCGCTCCGCGACCTCGGCCCGCACCGCGTCGAGCACCGACGCGGGGACGCGGCGGCTCCGCTCGGTGAGCCGCCACCACGGGGTCTCGATCGCGCGGTCGCGGTACTGGGGGAACGCGTGGGCGGGCAGCAGGCACCGCTCCTTGGCGAAGTGCTCGAACGCGTGGCCAGGCATGAGCGCGCGGTAGACGTCGCCCTTCCGTGCACCGTCGACCCGGGCGAGCGCGACGAGGTCCGCGTTGGTCCCGATCGCGTCGAGGGGATCGAGCTGCACGCAGCGGCGCGCCTCGAACATGCGGCGCACCCCGGTCTCGCCGCGGGCGCGCTCGACCCGGTGAAGGCCGTGGTGCCGGACGAGGAAGCGCCGCGCCTCGTCGGCGGAGAGCTCGTTCACGACCCTTGCTTGTGCGACCCACGCCCGTCGCCCGAGCGCGCGGCCGCGCGGCGCGCGGCGAGGAACGCCTGGACCTTGGGGCTCAACGCGAGGACGAAGGCACACCAGCCGAGGACGACGATCTGGCCGACGTTGATCGTCCACTCGAGGCCGTCCGCCCCGAAGAGCTGCGCCGCCTGCCACCCGTTGCCCGCCGCGAGGATCGCGGCCAGCCCGATCACCACCCAGCGCGCCCACCCGCGGCCCGCGTTGATCGAGAGCCAGAGGAACACGAAGACGCCCGCCCAGAAGATCGCCCCCATCAGCGGGGTGCCCCCCAACACCGCGGCGAGCACGACCAGGCCGATCAGGCTGATCATGACCGCGCGGACCTGCTTGCCGCCCTGGTCGGCGCTCGGCTCAGCGCCCCGGTTGGCGCTCAGCTCGGTCGTCTCGGTCGGCTCGGGCACGCGCGTACTGTAGGCTCGGCCGCGATGAAGTCGAGGCTCGCGCAGATCGACGCCGGGCTCGCCGCGGCGGTCGTCCCGGGGCGCGCCGCCAAGGAGAAGGCCTACCTGAAAAGCGCGCTGACCCACCTCGGCGTGCCGGTACCTCGGATCCGCAAGATCGCGCGGGCGGCCGCCGACGGCCTCGACGGCCAGGGCGCGCGGGCCCTCGCGGAGGCGCTCTGGCAGGCGCCGGTCCACGAGCGCCGCGTGGCCGCGGTGGAGGTGCTGGTTCGCTGCGTCGCGGCGCTCCGCGCAGGCGACCTCCAGTGGATCGAGCGGCTCCTCCGCGAGGCGCGCACCTGGGCGCTGGTCGACCCGCTCGCGATCGAGGTGGTCGGGCGGATCGTCGCCGCCGCGGCCGACGACCCCGCCGCGGGGGAGACGCTCGACCGCTGGATCGCCGACGACGACAAGTGGATCCGGCGCGCGGCCATGCTCGCGTTGCTCCGCCCGCTCCGGCAGGGCGAGGGCGACTGGGAGCGCTTCGTGCGATACGCCGACCGCACGCTCGAGGAGCGCGACTTCTTCATCCGCAAGGCGATCGGGTGGACCCTGCGCGAGGCGGGCAAGAAGCGCCCCGA
>JAUHXR010000104.1 GCA_030426845.1 Polyangia bacterium
TCTAGGGCGGCGGCCGGACGCGGGCGCCGTGATGAACGCGCATCCACCAGGTGCCGTGGGGGAACTTCACGTCGCGGTCGCCGCCGGTCCAGCGGGCGAGGGCGTCGTTGTAGTCGCCGTAGAACGCGCGGAAGCGCGCGACCGCGTCGCGGGCCGCGGCCCTGTCGCCGCGCGCGGCGAAGCGCGGGTTCAGCGAGCCGAAGTCCTCCCACGAGCTCGCGCGGTCGTTGACGGAGACTTTCCGGACGCGTCGGACCCCGACGAACTTCCGCTTTTCGCGCTTCGCCCGGGCGAGCGCCTCGGCCTCGTAGTGGTTGACGCGCCCCTGCACGCGGCGGCGCAGCTCGTCGTCCTCCATCTCGTCGTCCGGGAGGCCCACGATGTCGATCGGGACGTCGACCGACTCCGGCCACCGCGGGCTGCGGAAGAAGTGGGGCACTCGCTTCGCCAGGACCGTGCGGGTGCCCATGTCCTTCGCGCTCGTTCGCGCGCCCGGCCACTCGCTCGCGCGGCGCACGAGTCCGGCGGTGACAGGGTTCGCGATCGCATAGGCGATCGAGTCGATGATCGCATCGGTGCTGACAAGCTCGACGGACGACGTCCCCGCCTTGTCGAACACCTCGGCGGGCCAGCCGAGGCGGGCCTTGGTGCACAGCGCGAGCAGGCGATGGAACCACGCGAAGAACGTGGGCGCGCGGCCCTCTACGTCGGTGATGACGAGGTGCGCGTGGTTGCTCATCAGGCACGCGGCGTGGATGCGCACCCCCGACTTCAGCCGCGCGATGCCGAGGCAGTACCAGAAGACGTCCTCCGTCTCGCGCCCGAGGTCGGGTACGAAGAGGTGGTGGCGCCGCGTGGTCCGCCGGCTGACGGCGAGCACGAGTCCGGGGGCGACGCGACGGGGCGGAGGCACGCGGACGAGCAGCGCAAGCCGTGTACCGGATGGGCGGTCGTGTGATTCCAAGGAGTTGCGGGCGCGGATCGGCGGATCGGGTGGCGGGCCGCCGGCGGCCGCCGGTCACGAGATCACGGCGGTTCTGGAGGAGGCTCGCGGGTTCGAGGAACAACGTCGGCTCGATCTGGCGGCCTCCGAGGAGGCTCGCGGGTTCGAGGAACAACGTCGGCTCGATCTGGCATGGCTTCAGGCTCGGGCGGCCTGCCGCCGGCTCGGCGGATCGGGTGGCGGGCCGCCGGCGGCCGCCGGTCACGAGATCACGGCGGTTCTGGAGGAGGCTCGCGGGTTCGAGGAACAACGTCGGCTTGATCTGGCGGCCGGCTTGGCTGCTTGATCTGGCGGCCGGCTTGGCTCGATCTGGCTTGCTCGGCTCGGGCTCGATCTGGCGGCCTGCTTCGGCTCGACCTGGCGGCCTGCTTCGGCGGGAGGCGCGGCTCAGTCCGTGAGCGCCGCGCGGCGCAGCGCGGGGAGCAGCTCGGTCTGGAGGTAGGCGTGAATGCTGTTGTCGTCGATGGCGCCGTCAGAGAGCGAGAACGCGTTCACCGCGACCACGATGGTGACGTCGGCTTCCGGGAAGTAGAACGCGTAGGTCTCGAAGCCGAGCACGCTCCCCGAGTGGCCGTAGGACTCGCCCTCCTCGAAGCGGTGATGCATCAGTCCGAGGCCGTACCCGAGCTGCTCTTCGGGCGGGTGCTCGGAGTGAAGCGCGACCGTCTGCATGGCCGCGATCGCTTCATCCGAGATGAGCGTTCGCTCGCGGAGCAACGCGTCGATGAACCGCTGAACGTCGAGCACGTCGGACTCCACCCCCGAGTTCGGGCCGCGGATCGTGGGTAGGAAGGTGTCCCAGGAAGACTCGACGAGCTCCCCGTCGCCGTAGAGATCGAGGTATCCCTTGGCGATCGAGTCGAACGGCCGGTCCTCCGCGTAGACCGTGGCGTCGAGGCCGAGCGGCTCGATCACCCGCTCACGGAGCACGTCGCCGAACGGCCGTCCCGTCACGTGCCTGACGATCTCCCCGACGAGCAGGTAGTTCGTGTTGCTGTAGCGGTAATCCGTCCCCGGCTCGAAGCTCGACCCTCCGTAGGTCGAGCGGAGCGCTTGCGCGATGGTCCGCTCGAGACCGGGGCGGTTGAGGAGATCGAGGTACCAGTCGATGTCGCTGTAGCTCGGCACGCCGCTCGTGTGGTTGACGACCATGCGGACGGTGATGCGATCCGAATGAAGGATCCCGTCGGCTACATCGGCGGGGAGGTGACTCGCGATGGGGTCGTCGAGCGAGACGCGTCCGTCGTCGACGAGCATCAGGAGGAGCGCGGCGGCGAAGGTCTTCGAGATCGATCCGATCGGGTAGCGATGGCATGTCTGCGCCTCGACCCCGTGCTCGAGATCCACCCGGCCCGACGCGCCGAGCCAGACACCGTCGGCGTCACGGACCAGCGCCAGCGCCGCGGGCACCCGGGTCGCGGTCGCGGCGTCGAGCGCGGCTTGCAAGCGCGCTGCGCGCGGGTGTTCGGGCGTCGAGATCCGCACCGCGCACGCCTCGACCGGAGGACTGGAGGGGCTCGTGCAGGCGCTGAGCAGGCCGATGGCCGCGACGTAGCGCAGGGTCGAAGCGTTGTTCATCAGTTGTCCTCCGCGTCAGACGCGTCCGACGCCGCGCGTCGTTCAGCCTCGGCCGCCCAGGCGTCAGGCGAGAGCGGCACCGCGACGCCGAGCGATATCTGGGCGCTGACGAACAGCGGCCGCGTGTTTCCAGGCGCAAACGGCGTGAGCAGGATCTCGTCCCAGCGCAGGTAGACCCGCAGCCCGCGCACCGTGACCTCTCGAAAGTCGAAGCCGATCGCGAGCGAGATCATCACGCGCGCCATCGAACGCGGATCGTTCCCGCCCGGAGCGAAGCCCTCCTCGTTCGACGCATAGGTCGTGGCCGGCGTACCCGTGAGCTGATAGCCGACCCCGATGCCCAGCTCGGCGTAGGGCCCGGCGTCGAAGGTCCCGCGGTTGACGCGCTGCGTGTCGAGGTACCCACCGCTCATCAGCTCGGGGTGGTGAACCAGGCCGAGCCGCACCGATTGAAGCAATGAGTAGGCGCCCTCTTGCACGAGCGCGATCTCGGTGCCGACCGCGACCCCCGGATGGAACGCGCGAGGATAGAAGCCGAGGTACGAGGTGTTCAACTCGAGGGTGATCGGCCACTCCTCGGGACGATCCGAATCGGCCTGAGCCACGGCCGACGTGAGCCACAGCGTGGCCACCAGAGCCAACGAGAACCTCCTCATGCGCTGGAGTGCCCGAAGCCGAGCAGACCGTTCACGCGGCTCGCGACTTTCGCGTCGTCGTCGATTCCCTCAGCGGATCAGGACAGCTCGATCGGCGCAGGACGCCGACCTGCCCGTCCTCGTTGACCCAGAGGATCTTGTCCGCACCGAAGCGCGCCATCTTGCTCGGACGGGCGTGCGGCGGCGACGTGTCGCTCACCCCTCCCGCCGTGATGCCGAGGTGGATGATCTCACCTCGCAGGCGCTGATGCAGCTCCCACCCAAGCAGATCCCGCCAAGCAGATCCCGCCGACCTTGGCGTCGCCAGAGCGTGGCCTTCGCGGCGGTTCGGCTGCCAACCAGGACCCTCCCTCGCACCAGGAGCCGCTTACTCCCACCGGGGGTCTGCGGTGCGACCTCGGATCGGGTTCGCTCCCTGTGGGCCGCAGGGCGGGGGGGCCGCGGTGACTGTCGCGAGGTGTGGCTAGGCGACGTGCGACTATCGACAGGCTAGCTTGCGACGCCGCGATCCCCGGTCGGCGGGTTCCAGGGCCCGCGGTGTCTCCGGCCGGTGGACTCCGCGGCGCCCGGCGACGGATATCCGCTCAGCTCCGCGGGACGCGCGTGTCGGCCCAGCGGTCACGCAGGCCGCGGCCGTCCGCGTCCCGGTGCGCGGTGACGCCGATCGCGGTCCAGACGACGAGCGCGAGGAGGGGGCCGGCGAAGGGGATGGCGCCGAGGGCCACGAAGAGCTCGCGCCTGAGCGCGGGCGAGCCCAGGTGGGGTAGCGCCGTCCAGTCCGACGACCCGGAGGCCGGGCGCGCCCTGGCCCAGCTTCCTGCCGGCCCAGGCCGTGGCGCCCGCGAAGTAGAGGTACACGAGGGCGGCGTGCGCGACGAGCCCGACGAAGTCGAAGTCCGGCCGCGTCCCCCACGCGCCGGCGAGGGCGAGCGCGGCGCCGTCGATCGCGTGCGCCCAGCCGTCGCGGTAGCGACGGCAGAGTCGGTCCGTTAATCATCCGCTGAACAATGGATCTCATGAACCGCTCTCGAGGGAGGTCAGACGCCGTCGCCGGCGCTCGCCCGTCCCCCGGGTCGAGTGTTCGTTCGCCCGTCCTGGGCGAGGGTCTGGTACAAGTCGTCGAGCAAGTCGTATGTCCTTTCGAACATGGCGCTGGTGTGTGGCGGCGGCGCTCCTCGCCGCGATGGGTCTCGGGCTGATCGGGTGCTGGCAGCAGGCGGCGGTCGACAGCCGCTTCCGCACCGAGTTCGGGTGCACCGAGTACGAGCGCACCTTCCTGGGAGCCGGCGCGTGGCGCTTCCAGGGTTGCGGTCACGAAGTGACCTACGTTTGCGCGGGAGGCGAGAACAACACCGGCGTGACGTGCATTCAGCAGCAGCCGGCGACCGCGGGCGGCGCCGCGCGGCCGGCGCCTCCGTCGAACGAGCCCGTGCGCGTGCGCCTGGAGGGGACGACGGTGGACGGGCAGCCGGCGGTCCGGTTCGTGGTGGAGCCGGTGGACGCGGTGCTCGAGTTCGCGCCGGCCCGCAGCACCGAGACGGTGCACGTGACGCAGACGCAGGAGGGTTGCGACTACTTCTCGGTGAGCCAGGAGGGGGTGACCGCGGGCTCGCTCGCGGGGATCGACCTCATCGAGCTCAGCGCGCTGCAGCCGAGCGCGACGGTGTTCGTGCAGGCCTGCGGGACGCACCTCACGCTGACGGACGCGGAGCGCGAGGAGCTCGATCGGTTCGTCGCGCACGCGCTGCGGCTCCGGCGAGACGCGCGACGCTGAGAGGGCGTCCGCGCTCGCCTGCGCTCCTCAGCGCCGCTGACGCAGCACCTCGGCGAGCCGCTCCTTCGCCTGGCGCTCCTGGGCCTTGCGCGCGCCGACGCTCAGCGCGGCCGTGACGTAGCCGAAGTAGCCGGCACCGAGGACGAAGACGACGACGCCGGCCGCGACGACGAGGGTCTGCGCGCTCTCCATGCCCCAGACGAAGAGGCCGAGGCCGATGGTCAGGGCTACCGCGAAGGCGACGCCCGCCCACGGGAGCTGGCGCTTGAGGCGGTGGAGGCGCGGCTCCTGCTCGAGGATCGGGTCGTGGTAGTTGACGCCGCCTTCGCTCCCACCCGTGCCGCCGGAGGAGCCCGTGTCGTGGGGGAAGTCGTCCATCGCCCGACAGCGTAGCGCGCCGCGCCTCGACACGCGCGCAGCGCTGAGCGCGTGTCGAGCCCGAAGGCGGTACAATGCGCGCGGAGAACGGGACTTCGCATGACTTACAAGACGATGCTCGGTGTGCTCTCGGTGGCCTGTGCGCTGGCGATCGGCTGCGGTGACGACGGGGGCGACCTGGACGGCGGCGGCGCCACGGACGCCGGGCCGCGGACCGACGGCGGCGGCGGCGGAACGGACGCGGGCGATGACCGCGTCGACGCGGGTCCCGGAGGCTCCGACGCGGGCGGCGGGACTGACGCCGGACCGCCGAGCGGCGGGACCTGCCCGACCGCGACGCTCCCGAGCATGACGAGCGTCACGTACATGGGCTCGACGATCGGCGCGCCCAACCTGTTCGAGAGCGACCGCCTCGAGTGGCAGGGCGCGGGCGACGCCGCGCTGCTCTACGTGGTGCCCGAGACGGGGACCTACCGCTTCGCGATGAACGACATGCTCACCACCAACGGGGGCTGCGGAATCTCGGTGAGCGACGGCGTGGGCGACATGGGCCTGCACAGCGTCGCCGAGGACTGCCCGGCCTCCGGCGCGGTGCGCCAGCTCCCCGACGCGTTCTTCATCGCGGGCGAGGGCTTCTCCGACACAATCAATCTGAGCGCGGGGACGGAGCTGCTGGTGCTCGTGAGCTGCGCCTACTGGTCGAGCCCGACGGAGTCCGACTTCACGCTGATGATCACGCGCGAGTAGGGAGTGTCCTCACCCGCCCGGCGCAGCCGGGCGTGCTCGTGGACGTGCCCGTACTCGCGGATCCTCGTTCCCGTTCGGCTCGGTGGCTCAGGGCGAGGAAGCAGGTCGTAGCCGGGTCACGCCGAGAGGTTCGTTGTCGGGCGTGGTCCGGCCCCCGACGAGGCCGCGCCCGTGTCGCGCTTCGTCTCCGCGGGGGCGCCGCTCGGTCGCAGCGGTCGGTTCAACCGCCCGCTTCAACCACGGCTGCGCGACGACCAACAGATCTCAGGTCTCATCGCGTCGCGAGAGCGAGGACGAA
Organism: Polyangia bacterium; assembly: GCA_030426845.1. Lineage (GTDB taxonomy): Bacteria > Myxococcota_A > Polyangia > Polyangiales > Sandaracinaceae > JAUHXR01. Next base: position 6,435 of record JAUHXR010000104.1, read on the forward strand.
GACGTGTGCGTCCACGAGTACGAGGACGTGCGCGGAGGGCGGGCCTTGCGGACCACCTGGAAGGCAGCCGCTGCGCGGGCTCAGCAGTCGACGTGGGCGAAGCCCGGGCGGACGACGGTCTCGATCGCCTCGTCGACGACCTCGAGGAGCCGCGCGCGCGGGGGGTAGCCGTGGCCCGGGACGCCGTCCTCCGGGAGCTCCCCCAGGCGCTCGCGCCAGACAGCGCGGTTGGCCTTGAGGAGGCGCGGGACGAAGGCGCGGACCGCCGCGCGGGTCGCGCCGTCGACCGCGTCGCTCGCGAGGTGCGCCCAGCCGACGCGCGCGTGCTTCACCTCGTCCTCGAGGTGCTGGCGCTGGATCGCGCGGACGGAGGCCGCCTCGGTGGTCTCGAGGCACGCCTCGACGAACGCCGCCGCGAGGGTCTCGTTGATGCAGCAGAGCCCGACCACGTGCAGGTGCGGGAGCAGGCCGTCGGGCGCGCCCGGGTGGGTCGGCATGCCGACGCGCTTGGCGCGCGGCGCGGGGACCGCCTCGCCGAGGTAGGCCTCCGCGAGCTCGCGGCAGAGCATGGAGTGGCGGACCTCGTCGTGCGCGGCGGCGGTCGCGAGCGCGAGGACCTCCGGCGCGGCGCCGACCTCGTAGAGCTCGGTGACGACGATCGCGAAGCCGCTCCCCGCCTTGAGCTCGCTCTCGGCGCGCTCGGCCCAGATGCGGCCGAGGGTGCGGCGCGACGCGGGGTCGAGGGAGGCGATGAGCGGGTCGGACTTCGGGTCGGGGAGGGCGCGCGCGCTCACAGGATGAGCACCATCGCGTCGTCCGGCTCCGGCCCCGCGTCGGTCGGCGCGCCGGCGTCGAGCGCGTCGCCCGCGTCTGCGATCATCCCGCCCGCGTCCTCACCCGCGTCGCCCGCGCCGGGACCCGCGTCGTCGCTGCCGCCGTCGCCGCACGCGGCGGTGAGAGAGGCGCCGACGATCACGATCGCGTGGAAGAGCTTGCCGGTCCGCATGGCGACCAGGCTAGCACCGACGAGGGCGTCGCGTCGTCGTCGGCCTCGTCGGGTCGCGCGGCCTGCTTCGTCGGCGAGCGGGGCTAGCACGTCAGCCTCCCACTCCGACGCGACCGCGAACAGCCCAGCCCGTGCGCGCTCCGCTCGCTCAGGGCCGAGCGCCGCTGACTCCGATGCCGAGGCGCTCGGTGGCTACAGCGCGACGCAATCGAAGATGTCGCTCTCCCACTGCCACGGGCCCGCGGACGAGGCGCCGCGGAGGGTGATCGACATCACCGGTCGGATGCACGCGCCGGGCTCGCCCAGGTCGGGCGGGAAGCAGAACGTGGCGGGCAGCAGCGCGCCGCCCTCCTGCCACATCCAGTGCGCGCGCTCCTCGGCGCCCGGCGCGACCGGGCCCGTCCAGGTGTCGTTGCTCGTCGTCCCCCGCCAGAGCTGGTGCGTCCCTCCGCCCGGCGTCCAGGTGTCGGGCGAGGCGCACTCGGTCTCGCCGGGGAACCCGCCGAAGCCGCTGGTGACCGTCGCGTCGCTGGCCACGAAGCCGTTGACCGCGCTCGGCCCGGAGTTGTGCGCGACGGTCTCCGACTCCATGAAGCGGAAGACCCTCGGGGTGTCGATGTCCGAGATGCTCGCGCGGGGGAGCCACCCCGGGACCCCGCGCGCGCAGGCCACCCCGAGCGGCTCGGGGCCGCGCCCGCCGAAGCCGGGCCCGAAGCTGCATTCGAGCGTCACCTCGCCGGTCTGATCGGTCGTGACCGAGAGGGACACGCTCCCCGCGTCGCGCTCCCACGGCGCCCGCGCGCACTGATCGATCTCGGTGGAGTCGGCGTCGGCGACGCCGCGGAACAGCACCACCGCCGGCACCCCGGGCTCGTCGGCCACCGCGCCGTCGAAGCCCGGCGGCGCCTCGAGCTCCGCGGCCTCCCACGTCCGGTCGACGACGCCGCCGAAGGACTGCGTCGCGCGGAGCACCCGCAGCCCGGTCACCGCGCCCCGCACCTCGATCGGCGCGCGCAGCAGCGCGCTCGTCCCGCCGTGGAGCGCGTCGTCCGTCGTCACGATCAGCCGCGGCTCGCCGCTCGCGCAGCGAAGCGACACCGTCCCCCCGTCGGCCGGCGGCGCGCCCGCGTCCGCGACCGTCCCCGCGTCGAGCCCTCCGCCGCCTCCGTCGGTCGCGGCCCCCGCGTCTTGCGCCAGCGGCCCGCCGTCGTCCACCCCCGAGCCGCCGTCGCAGCCCGCCAGCCCCACGAGGAGCACCATCCCCCAAGCTCGCATGCCCGCGTCGGTTGCGACGCCGCCCCCCGCATTCAATCGGGGCGCGCGGGTCGGGTCGAGCGCCCGAGCGCGGCGAGGGTCAGTCGGGCGGCCCCGCGGCCTCCGCGGCGAGGCGGGCGCGGAGCTCCATGAGGAGCGCGCCGAGGCGGTTGCGTCCGCGGCCGTCGCTGCCGTCGCCCCAGTACGCGTCGGCGTCCGTGTGCTCGATCAGCTTCGCGTCGCCGGTGGCCAGCAGGAGGGCGGCGAGCGGCGGGTGCTGGCGGAACTTCGCCTCCAACGCGTCGCGCATCACGCGCTCCTTCAGGCTCTCCCAGTCGCGGCGCAGCGTCCGGCGCCGGTCGCGACCGCGGCGCGCGGCCTCGGCGGGGGTCTTCGCGGCGCGCACCTCCTCCTGTTCGCGCGCGTCGGCGAACTTCTGCGCCTGGAAGTAGTGCTCGCTCGTCGGCCATCGCTTGCCGGCGAGCTGGATAGGGTAGGACGCGAAGTTCGACAGCTCGCCGTAGGGACCGGTGACGCTGTAGAAGCGGATCACCTCGCCGCCCCCGAGCCACGAGACGCGTCGAAGGTGCGCGCGCAGCGTCGCGGCGACGTCCTCGTGGTCCGTCTGATCGAGGCTCGCCTCGATCAGGAAGCCGCCACCGCGCGCGGTTGCGCAGGTGGCGCGGCGTCGCGCCCCGTCGGTCCACCGCGCGGCGCGTGCCTCCGGGAGCTCCTCCGACGTGAGGTCGAGATCTTCGATCGGGGCCTCGCTCGGCTGCGTCGACAGGTAGCCCGCGAGCGCGTCGCGCGGGTCGGTCAGCGGGAAGCGCGCCATCCGAAAGCTCGCGCTCGCCCAGTCGGCTCCAGGCACCGTCCCGTCGTCCAGCACGCGCACCGCGATCACCGGGTCGTCCGGAGCGCGCCGGAGGACCTGCCAGCCCTCGGGCGGCGCGTAGGCGAGGACCCCCTCGAGCTGGACGCGGTCGCTCATGGGCGGGCCGCGCCTACTCGAACCCGAGCGCGCGCTCGAGGTGCTCGGCGAGGAGCGCGGCGTCGGCCTCGGTCGCGAGGCGGTGCACGAGGGTGCATCGCTGGCCGTTGCTCAACCGCGCGTGGAGTCGGTAGTCGAGGACGCGGCCGCGGTAGGTGGCGGCGGTGACCCCGAGCTGCTCGATCGTTCGCGTGTCGACGCGCTGGGCCCCGGGCCACGGCAGGGGGCCGTGGGAGACGGAGAGGACGCCGTCTTCGAGGACGACGGTGGTGCGGTTCCGCAGGCTCGCGGCGACGAGATAGGCGATGGCGGCCCCGAACACCCCGACGACGACGACGCCCGTGGCGGAGAATCGCATCGTGAAGGAGCCGCCGACCAGGGTGGCGAGGGCCGAGACGATCAGGAAGAGCACCGCGCTGATCGCTTGCCCGCCGCGGCCCGGATAGTTCCAGGGGAGGACGGCGCGCAGCGTCTCGTCGCCCGAGCGCGCGAGGACGAGGTAGTCGCCCTCGACGACGTCGTCTCCGCAGGCCTCGCATTCCGCGCCGGGCGCGAGGGGGGCGTCGCAGATCGCGCACCGCACGAGGGTTTACTTACCACAGGCGCCGACGACACGGGTCGGTGTCCGCGTCGAACACGACGCCCATCTCGGTGTCCCCGGCGTACGCCTGGACCAAGTCGTAGCGCGCGTCCGCGACCTCGACCCCCATGAGGTTGAAGGTGCCTTCGTCAACGTGGGGGGGTTGCGGAGGAGAACAAGCCCGTCGGGCTCCTTGGTTAGCGAGGGCTTTGACCCACGCCCGATACACCGGGCGTAGCAACTCCTCGAGCGGGGCGGCGAGGGAGGGTGTTGCCTCCCCGCCCGGAGCGTGCCGACGGACCCGGCCGAGCGCGCCCCGGGGCTGGAGGCCCTGTCAGGCACACCCAAGCCGGGTGCTCGAGGTTCGTGGCCACGGCGCTGTTCGGGAGCGGCTCACGCGGCTTCGGATGACGCGACACTGTGCGCCAGATCCAGTCGCGTCCGTTTGCGCGATCCGTGTCTTGGCGCGTCAGATTCGGGCGTCTCCGCGCGAAGAGCGTGCTGTGACACAGCACGCACGACCTCGAGCACGCCGCACCGCCTCCACGGTGCGTCCAATCGGCGCGACGGGGGAGCTGGAGCCGCTCTACCGCGAGGCGGTCGCGTGCCTCGAGAGCGGGCTCCACGTGCTCGTCCTCGGCGAGAGCGGGGTCGGCAAGACCCGCATCGCGATGCGGCTCGCGGAGGCGCGCCGGGGCGGGCCCGTGGTCCGCGCGACCCTCGGGACGAGCGATGATCTGAACACGATCCGGTCCGAGCTGTTCGGGCACGAGCGCGGGGCGTTCAGCGGCGCGACGGATGTGCGTCGCGGGTTCGTCTCGCAGGCCGACGGCGGGACGCTCGTGCTCGACGAGGTGCTGAACCTCTCGGCGTCTGCGCAGCACCTCCTCCTGGATCTCACCCAGTTCGGGACCTACCGCCCGCTCGGTCATCGAGGGGCCGATCCGCTGCGCGCCAACTTCTGGCTCATCGCCGCGACGAACGGCGACCTCGAGGCGGCGGTGGCCGAGGGGCGGTTTCGCGGCGACCTCTACCACCGCCTCGCCGGGATGGTTCTGCGGGTCGCGCCGCTCCGCGAGCGACGCGCGGAGATCCCGGCGCTCGCCGCCGCGATCCTGGCCCGCGAGCTCGACGCGCCCATGTCGATCACAGACGGCGCGATCGCGCGGCTCGCGGACGAGTCGAACGCCTGGCCGGGGAACGTGCGCCAGCTGGAGACGGTCGTTCGGCGCGCGCGGGTGCGCGCACGGGAGGATGGCGCCGCGCGCGTGGACGTCGTTCACCTGGACGTTCCGCTCGGCGATCCCTGGCGAAGTGAGCTCGGGCGCTCCGCGGTCTCACGTGGCGACGCGGCGAGCGAGTCGAGGGCGTCGCGTGAGGCCGATGCTTTGTCGGAGGTGCTCGGCGAGCGCGAGCGGCTCGTGAGCCTGGAGCGTCGACGCGCGATCCTCGATCGCGAGGAGGCGGCCATCCTGCGGTCCAGCCTCCAGCGCTGGGGCTGGGTGCTCAGCCGGGCGGCGAACGAGCTTGGGATCGCGCGGACGAGCCTGATCAGCAGGATGAAGGTGCTCGACGTGCCGCGCTGGCCCGACGAACGGTGAGGTGAGTCTCACCGGCCGTCGGCCGCGGGGCATGCGATCAGATGCGGCTCATCTGAGTGACGAGCCACGCCCGGATGTCGGAGCCGGCTACGCGCGCCGCGCCGTTGAGCGTGCCGCGACCGCCGGAGTGGATGCCGAGCAGGAAGAAGCTGCCCCCGCCCGTGCGGTAGTACACGGGGCCTCCGCTGTGGCCGCCGACCGTGTCGCAGTTGTGTGTGATGCGGTCTGACGTGGCGCTCGTGATCCCGCAGCTCGTCATGCCCCACATCTGACCCGCGGGCTTGTCCCCGGGGAAGCCGTGGTTGCGCACGGTCAGGCCCCGGAGGGTCGATTCGCTCGTGATGCGGCTCATGCCCATGTTCGGCACGCCGGGGTTCGACTGCAGCCGAAGGATTGCATAGTCGTGCGCGGCGCGGTTGATGCCCGACGACGCCCAAGTGGAGCTGAACTTGCGGTTGGAGACCGTGATGCAGCCGCTCGCGAAGCACACCTGCCCACGCACCGGGCCGATCGTTCCGCGGATCCAGGAGTCCGAGCCGCGATCGAACATGCAGTGCGCCGAGGTGGCGACGTGGTTGGGGCTGATGAGCGTACCCGTACAGGTCTGCGTGCACGCCCCGCTGCTCCCGTCGGGGCAGTCGCCGGCCGCGAAGCTGATCTGGTACGCGCCGATGGCGGAGAACGGGTGCGACGTGGTGTTGGTCACGCGGGTCCGGTTGTCGCTGCCCACGATCTGCGGAGCGAGCAAGCCCGCGACGTCGTCGCCGGCTTCGATCACCGGCTGGGTCGGCGCGGTCTCCTCGGGGAGGGTCGCCTCGTAGGCGGCGAGGCGAACGGCGAGCGTCTCCGCGTCGACGCCGTCGCTGTAGTAGTCGTGGCCGTCGTCGCCCTCCATCCGGACGCCGTCGAGGGGACCGCCGCCGACCTCGTCGAAGACCGGCGGATCGAGCTCGCGGTTCCGGAGGACGGCTGCGTAGTCAGAGGTGGTCCGCGCCGGGCCGAGGTCCTGCCACGTCTGACCGTCGTCGTCGGTGAACGACGTGTCCTCGGGCGTGAGGTCCGCGGCGCAGCCGACGGCCAGGCCGAGGGCGAGGAAGAGGACAGAGAGAGGTCGCTTGTTCGTCATGTTCGCGCTCCGTGCGATGGGTTGGGAACGCGGACCCGTAGTGCACGGCACGTTCCACCGCCGTCCGCCGCGCCGCGGGTGGCGGAGAGACCCACGAGCGTTGCGACGACGTCATGGATGACGCGCAGACATCACGCGTGGGTCGCCGCTCACGCGGTGGGCGCGCTCGTGCACCGCGAAGCTGCCGACGACCGGGGTCGCGATCACGGCGGGCATGGCGGCGACGATACCTTGGCTCACGCGCGCTCGGGTTGCTGCGCTCTCCGGTGAGAAGGTCGTTGCGTTGGGGTTGGCTGAGCTGTTGGCGGGGCCTCGGGGCGGCAAGGGCAGGGGGCCCTCAGCGCGGAGCGGCCCGGAACACGTCCAGGATCCCTCCCTGCGCCCACTCCTCGCGTGGCCAGACGTGGCCGCGGTCGTCCTCGCAGTAGACGAGCGAGGCCATCGTGCAGCCGTCGTAGCGAACGCACGGGGAGTCGGCGATCGGGGAGGTGGTGCCGGGGCAGCCGTTGGTGCGGGCCTGCGACTCCATCGCGCTGTGGATGAGGTCGTAATAGCCGTCGGTGCGGCCGCCGTAGTACCAGGCCGGGGTCGGGCGCGCGGTGGTGCCGTTGCCGGCCGCGCAGGCGAAGCCGATGGCGATGCCTGCGGTCACGACGTTCGGAGCCATGCTGCCGCCCGAGCTCATGCCGTGGACGAAGGTGCGCTCGGTGTCGAGGCAGGTCATGGCCTGCGCCTCCGACACCATGTGCTGGATGAAGGAGACGTCGCTGCCCGGCTGGATCGTGGCGCCGTAGTCCCAGCAGGACGCGGCGGCCTGCGGGTAGACGAAGAGGAATTCGTTGACGCCGTCCGCCTCCATGGGGGCGCGGTGGCCGTGGACCGCCCGGTTGTTGCCGCCGCAGCCGTGGAGGCCGATCACCAGCTCGTAGGCGTGGTTCGGGTCGTAGCTGTCCGGGATGTTGATGCACCAGTTGCGCATCGCGCCCTCGAACACGACGTCGAAGCAGGTGAAGCCCGGATCGCGCGCCATGCCGCAGCCGGCGCTGCGGGCGCCCGGAGGCGCTGGGGGGCCCGCGTCGTCGCCCGGCGCGCCGCCGTCGCCCGGAGCCGGGCCGCCGTCGTCGGGGGCAGGGCCCGCGTCGTCGCTGGTCGCGGGGCCTGCGTCCGCGTCCGCGCGTCCACCGTCGGGGCCCGCGTCGTCGCCTCTGGCGCCGTCGTCGCACCCGGCGAGGGCGAGGGCCGCGGCGCCGACGATCAGGTAGAGGCGGGGGAGTCCCCGAGCAGGCTTCTTCATCGGACTACGATATCAGCGATGGGGGAGGGAGACTCTGGTGCGCGCCCCGCGGCGGCGCTCCGCCTCCGCGCTCCGCATGAGGTGCGCCGCGCGGGCGGCCGGGGCGGGACCTGACGTAGGATGGACGCATGACGAAGCTCCGGATGAAGCGCGCGTGCGATGTGCCCCTGTCGGCGATGACGCCGGTGGAGGGCGGCCATCACTGCCCCGACTGCGACAAGACGGTCTACGATCTCCGGGACGCCACGCGCGAGGAGGCGCGGGCGCTCTTCGCGCGCAGCGACGCCACGCCCTGCGTCCGGATCCTCCCCGACGCCCAGGGCTTCGCGCGCCTGCGCCGCTCCCGCGCCGCGGCGGTCGCGCTCGGCGCCGCCCTGCTCGCGACGACCGCGACGGGCTGCGGCGAGGAGGGGCACGACCACCAGGCGCACCCCGGTCAGCCGCACACCGACGAGCACACCGAGGAGGTCGGGCTCGCGGGCGAGCCGATGATGGTCGAGGACGAGGGTCCCGAGGACCCGGCGGCCGATCCGCTGCAGGGCGAGTGACGCCGGGGCGGTGAGCCGGTCTCGCGAGCCAGGAGCGCAGGTCTTCGCGCTGCGCCCGAGCCAGCGGACGCAGGCGGCCCTCGCGGTCGCCGCGCTCTCGGTGCTCGGGGCGGCCGTGAGCGCGGTGTGGGTCGGCTGGGCGATCCTGTATCTCGCGGCGGGCCTCGGGCCCGCGGTCTACTTCCTGATGTCCGGGGTGCCACGGTCCATCGAGGTCGGCGCGGAGCGGGTGGTGGTGAGGTTCGTCCTGCGCGGGGACCGAGTGCTCTCGACCGCCGCGCTGACGGTGCACCTCCGGCCGGGAGAGCTCGGGCTCGTCCACGGCAACGACACGCTCCTCTTCGGCGCCGCGCTGTTCGACGGCGGCGCGATCGAGCGCGTCGGCGAGGCGCTGGCCAAGGTGGCGCGGGCGACGGTGCGGGGCCGAGCTCGGTGGTGAGCGCCGACGGCGCCCGCGCGGGCGCCCGTCGGTTCGAGGTGCGGGGGGCGACGCGTCAGGAGGCTTCGATCGTGCCTGCGATGGCGAAGATCGGCGCGTAGAAGGCCAGCAGCGCTGCGCCGAGGGTCGCGAGCCACAGGACCACGCCGAACGCGACGGTCGCTCCGAGCCACCGACCATCGCGCCGCCAGTGCGCGCGCGCCGCGAAGCCCAGCACGGCCAGGGCCAGCACCTCGACGACCGCGTAGGGTGACCAGCCGAACGTCCATGCGACGGTCCACCTCGGCAGCGCGCCGTCGCCGCCGAAGTCCGCGAACATCGCGCCGAAGGCGGGCGCGAGGCGGAAGCGCAGGTAGAGGACGAGCGCGGTGACGAGGGTGAAGGTCGCCGCGCCGGCGAGGAGCGTGCTCCGGGCGCGCCGAGGGTCGGGCGTCATCGGCGGAGGATAGACGGGCGCGCGGCTCAGCGCAGGATCGGGCGGACGATGCGGTAGGTGCGCGTGACCTCGTAGGTGCGCTCGCGGCCGGCGCTCGGCGCGCCCCAGCCCGAGTGCTCGATGACGTTGGCCACGCCGCGGCCCCGGTCCGACCACGAGACGAACAGCACGCTGTGCGTGCCCACCGGCGTCCGCTCGGGGTGGTTGACGATGTACAGCCAGTCGCCCGGGCGGATGAGGTCGAGGTTGGCGTAGGGGCCGTTGCGCCCCTCGCGGTAGACGACGCGGCGGTCCCGCCAGCCCTCGTGGCCAGCGCGGGAGAACACCTCGGAGAGATATCGGTAGCAAGATCCCTGGACGGTCTCGCGCTGGGCCATCATGCGGCGGGCGACCGCGATCACGTGGCGGCCGGGGTCGGGGTGGAGCCGCGGGATGGGCGGCCGGGGCGGGGTCGCGCGGGCCGCCCGGCGCGGGCGGGTCGCGGGGGCTTCGCTCGCCACCTCGGCGACGGTCGTCTCATCCGACGCCTCATCCGCCTCGCCGTCCAGGGTGGGCTCCGACTCGGGGGCCGGCTCGACCGCCGCGCCGATCACCCGGAGCGGGCCGACCACCACGCCGGTTGCCGCGTCCAGGATCGCGCCCTCGCCCGCCTCGAGGAGGGCGACAAGCTCGGGCGGGGCGTCGCGTCCCACGGGGATCGCGGTGTCGGTCGCGGCGACCGCGTCGTCGTCCGGCGGCGCGTCGGTGGCCGGCGGGTCGGCGAGGCCCGCGCCGGCGGCGGGTGCGGCCGGCAGCGGCGCGGTCGACACGGTCGAACGGGGCGCCATCGGCTCGGCGAGGAGCACGCTGTCGTCGGCCCGCGCGGTCCCCGGCTCGAGCTCGGACGCGGCCGCATAGAGCCCGCCGACCATCAGCGCGCCGATGGCCGAGGCGAGGGCGAGGATGCGGGCTCCGTCCACGGGTCCATCTGGACGCACGCACCGTGCCGAGCGCGCTCGCCGCTCCGTTCAGCGGGCGTGGCCAGGGCGAGTCGCCGGAGGATCACCCACGATTCCTGGCGCTTACGGGGTCGTCGGGCCTCGTCCCGGCGCATGCGTATCGACGAGCGAGGCCCCGTCCGAACCGGGCCTGGAACACCGGTTCACACGTCGCCAGACGAGGGTTCACGCCTGCGGGGCCCCTCGAGACGGCTCGGCACGCGGCGTAGGCTCGTCGGCGTGACCGGGAGAGCTTGCGCATGACCACACCGATCGAGCTCGCGATCGAGGAGCTCTACGCTCGCTTCCCCCGGTCCGTGCGCGCCGCGAGCGCCGAGGGCTGTCCCTGCTGCGTGACCGCACGCGAAGCTGCGCGTCTCCGGTCGACCCCGCACCGCGAGCTCGGCCCGCCGGACCTCGACCGCTACGGCTCCAAGGCGATGACCACGTGGGGGGACGCGGCGATGTACCGCTACCTCCTGCCCCGGATCCTCGAGCTGCGCGCCGTCGATCCCGGGGCCAGCGAGCTCCTCGGGTTCGACGACGCGGTGATCGGGCGGAAGCTGGATCAGGCCGCGTGGACCCGGTGGTCCGACTCCGAGCGCGGCGCGCTCGCCGGCTTCCTCGTCGCGTGGTGGGCCGAGCGTCGTCGGGTGCCGATCCACGACGTGGTGGCGTGGCTGGAGGAGCTCGGGCTCCCCGTGTTGGGCGACGGCTCCGCTCGACTCTCCGCCTGCCTCGACGAGCTCGTCCGAGACGACGGCGAGTCCGCCGTCGACCACCTCGTCGAGCTCGCGATCCGGGGGGCCCGAGACGAGTCCTCCACCCTCGGCCGGTGGCTCCGGTCCTCCGCCGTGCGCGCGCGCCTCGAGGACGCGCTGGCGTCGGAGACGGACCCGGCTCGGGCCGCGGACGTCGCCTACGCGCTCGCGCGGCTCGAGGGCTGAGCCGCCTCAGGTGCCGCCGACCGTACGGGCGGGCTGGCCGGCGGGGACGGCGGGTCCGCGGTCGGGATCGCAGAGCGTCGCGCCGAGCGCGGGAGACGACAGCAGCAGGTCGGCCTGGAGGTCCAGCGGATCGTCGATGAGGACGAGCTCGAGGCCCTCGGGGCGCACCTGCGCGCGGCGCGGCTCGAGGCGGACGTGGCACTCGCCGCCGGTCGCGGTCTGCGCGCAGGCGTGGCGAAGGCCGGGGTAGGGCGCGCCGCCGGGGGCGCGCGCGGAGCAGTCGAGGTCGCAGTCGCACGCGCGGACCTCGCCTGACGGATCGAGCGCGCGCGGATCGAAGACGAGACCGGTCGACAGCGTACGTTGCAAGCTCGCGGGGAAGGCGCGCGCGAGGGAGTCGGCGAGCGCGTCGCTGGCCGCGGCGTCGTCCGCGCCGCAGCCGCGGACCTGGGCGTGGAGCTCGTGCACCACGACGAGGAGGTCACCGTGCGCGCCGTCGTCGAGGACGACCGCGCCGGCGCGTCGGTCGGGCTCGGCGCAGCTCAGCGGCAGCTCGGAGACGCCGGGGACGCGCTTGACGCCGAGGACCACCGACACGTCGGCGAGGGGGGCCGCGCAGTCGAGCGCGGGCGGCTCGTCCCGACGCAGCCGTGTCGCGGTGAGCTGGTAGGTGAAGACCACGCGGTCCTCGTCCAGGTCGCGGCCCGCGGCGCGCGTCACCCGCAAGACCGGCGCGGCCAGCAGGCGCCCGACCTCTGGCTCGACCAGCGACAGCGGCGGCGCCACCTCGGCCGCGACCGAGCGTGCGACGCGCTCGCCGAGGTCGGCCCACGGCAGGAACAGAGAGCACAGGCCGATGTCGTAGGCGCGAGCCGACCGCCACGACGTGTCGGGCAAGGTGAGTTGCCGCTGTCGCTCGGTCGCGCCGAGGTCCGGCAGCAGCGCCGCCCCCGGCGCCTCGAGGCCTCCGCGGAGGTCGCCGCGGAGCAGGTAGACCCGCTCGCGGCCGGACGTCGTGTACTCGACCGTGCCGACGTCGCCGGCGAGCGGGCCGAGGTCGGCCTCGCCGAGGCTCGCGCCGGCGCCGGGGGTGAGCGGGAGGGAGCGGCGGAGCGTGGGATCGCCGGCCGCGAACAGCGTGACCGAAGGCGGCGGAGCGGGGCCTTCGCAGGCGCTGGCGAGGGCGGCGAGGGCGAGGAGCGCGGCGAGGAGATGGGGGCCGCGGAGGGCGCTGGATTCGCTTCGTTGGTTCATGTCCGACGGACGCGAAATGATGCGTCGGACTGACGGGAAAGCCCCTGTTCGTTCCGCCTCTTTCGGAGACGGAGGTCGGCGCTACTCGAAGTCCTCGGGCTGGCAGACCTCGCCGTAGATCAGGCCCCGTACGCCGCAGACGAACACCCCGATCATCGCGTGCTTGCCGACCTCGCCGATGACGTAGATCGCGCCGATCGCGGCCGCGCAGAGGAGGGCGCCGACCGTCGCGGTGATCAGGCGGCCGGTGAGCTGCACGAAGAGCGCGCGGCCGCGTGAGAGCCCGGCGATGCTCCGCAGGCCGCGGTGCTCGAGCCAGAGCACCACGAGGGGCGCGAGGAGGAGGCCGAGCGCGGGGAGCGCGGCCACGGCGAGGCCGGCGGAGCGCCGGGTCGCGACGTCGAGCGCGGGTCCGAGCCCGCATCGGCCGAGCGTCGCGATGAACACCGCACCCACGCGGCGATACACGAGCGCGAGGCCGGCGCCGAGCAGCGCCAGGACCGGGGCGACGCAGACGATGAACGTCGCGATCTCGCGGACGAACCTCGCGTGGCGATGAATCGCGAACCCGCTGTAGCCCACCCCGGCCACGCTCAGCCCGTTGAGCATCCCGACCCCGAGGATCGCCAGCGAGCCGATCGCCCCCGCCCACGCGACGAAGGTCCGCGGTCGCTCGAGCGCAGGCGCGCGGCCGCGCAGGACCTCGGCGAGCTCCCCGATCCTCCGAGCGAAGGTCACCCGCAGCCCGCGCGTCCCGACCGGCACCCGCCGCCGGGGATTCGCGCGACGGTGACGAGCGTGCGTGGCGCCATCGGGTCCAGGGTAGCAGCGCTCAGCCGGGGAGGCGTCGCTCGTGGGCGCGGTAGCGGCGACCGCCCATCAGGCCGAAGACCTTCTCGATGCACATGCGCGCGTGGAGCACGCTGATGAGGAACGTGTCGAGCAGCGGCCGGAAGTGGCTCACGCCGCCCTCGTCCGCGGTGAGGTAGCGGACGCGGGTCGGCAGGTTGATCACGGGCACGCCGCGCCAGGCGAGGCGCACCGCGATCTCGGGGTCGAAGTCCATCATGTCGCCGCGGACACGGACCGCGCAGGCAGGCTCGACCGGGTAGACGCGGAAGCCGCACATCGGGTCGGTGATCACGCGGCCGCCGGTCTCGACGTGCACCCAGAAGATGGTGATGAGCCGGCCGAGGCGGCGACCGAGCGGGGCCGTGTCGTCGAACACCGGCGCGCCGAGGAGGAGCGCGTCGGGGTTGGCCTCGGCGATCTCGAGGAAGCGGGGGATGTCGTCGAGCGCGTGCTGACCGTCGGCGTCGACCTGGAGCGCGTGGCTGAACCCGAGGTCGCGCGCGACCTCGAAGCCGGTCTTCACCGCCGCGCCCTTGCCCCCGTTGGCCTCGCGGTGATGCACGTGGGCGAGCCCGTCGCGTCCCAGCGCGGCCACCGCCTCGCGGCCGGCCGGCCCGCTGCCGTCGTCGATCACCACCACGTCGGGCACGTGGGCGCGCACCGCCTCGACCACCCGCCGGATGGTGTCCGGGTTGTTGTAGGTCGGGATCAGGATGCAGGGCCGGAAGGTCACGGGGCGGCGAAGCCTAGCAGGCTGCTGACCAACGGCCCCGGCGTGGGCTCTCGACCCGTCGAGGGGGTGTGCGCCCCGCGCCGCGTCTGCCATACCGGCAGGCATGCGACGGCTCGGCTGGCTCCTGATCACCGCGCTCGCGGCCTGCGGAGGCGCGACGACCACGTCTCCTTCTCCGGCGACCGAAGGCGCCGCCGAGGCCACGGACGCCTCGCCGCCGCCGACCACCCCGCCGCCGACCGCGGCGCGGCTCTCGGCCGGGGGCGCGCGGCTCCAGCTCGCGGGCGACGGAGCGCGCGGGATCCAGGACGCCCACCGGATCAAGGTCCGCTACCGCGCGTGGGACGCGCGTGGAGCCCGGGTCGACGGCGGCGGCGAGGCGGGGCAGGTCGCGAGCTGGCTGCCGCGTGCGCTGCCCGAGGGGCTCTCCGAGGCGGTCGGCGACATGGGCGTCGGGCAGACCTGGCGGGTCTGGCTCGAGGGGTCCAGCCTCGAGGGCTCCAGGCTCGAGGGGGCCAGCCTCGCGCCGGGTGCCGCGGTCTACGACATCGAGGTCCTCGAGGCGCTCACGCTGAGCGTGCCGCGAGCCCCGTCGGACGTGGCGGGCGCGCCAGCGTCCGCCGAGGTGACCGCGTCGGGGCTCGCGTCGCGCGTGGTCGAGCCGGGCACGGGCGCGCGTCACCCGACGGCCGCGAGCACGGTCACCGTCCACTACACCGGCTGGACGACCGACGGCGCGATGTTCGACAGCTCGGTGACCCGCGGCCGCGAGGCGACGTTCCCGCTGAACCGGGTCATCCCCGGCTGGACCGAGGGCGTGCAGCTCATGGTGCCCGGGGAGATCCGGCGGCTCTGGATCCCGGCCGACCTCGCCTATGGCCAGAACCCGCGCCCGGGCGCGCCGGCCGGCGACCTGGTGTTCGACGTCGAGCTCCTGGCGATCGAGGACGGGGCCTGAGCGGTGAGCGCGCGAGGACGGGTCGCGCTGAGCAAGCGCATGAGCTGGGCGCTGCGTCACGCGCCGGGCGAGGCCGGGGTGACGCTGGACGCGCAGGGGTGGACGGACGTCGACGCGCTCGCGGCCGCGCTCGGGGCGAGCCACGACGCGATCCTCGACGTGGTGGAGACGAGCGACAAGCAGCGCTTCGCCCTCTCGCCCGACGGCCTTCGGATCCGCGCGAGCCAGGGCCACACGGTGCCGGTCGACCTCGGGCTCACGCCGGTCCCGCCGCCGTCGCGGCTGTACCACGGCACGGTCGCGCGCTTCCTCGACGCCATCGGCCGCGAGGGGCTCCGGCCGCTCGGGCGCCACCACGTCCACCTGAGCGCGTCACGCGCGGAGGCCGAGGCGGTCGGGCGGCGCCGTGGCCCGCCCGTCACGCTAGCCGTCGCCGCGGACGCGATGGCGGCGGCGGGTCACGTCTTCTACCGGAGCGCCAACGGCGTCTGGCTCACCGACGTGGTCCCGCCGGAGCACATCGAGATCCTGGAGTAGACGAACCGTCGAGCGCCCGCTCGGGAGGTGACCGCGGCGGCTCGGTCCCTATACTCCGCGCCGACACGAGAGGCGGGAGGACGAGATGGACAAGGTGGCGGTGCTGGGGATGGGGCTCCTGGGGCGTGGGTTCGCGGAGAACCTGCGGTCGAAGGGGCACGAGGTGCGCGTGTGGAACCGGACCGCGAGCCGGTGCGCGCCGCTCGCCGAGCAGGGCGCGATCGTGGCCGAGACCCCGGCGGACGCGGTGCGCGGGGCCGATCGGGTGCACCTCATCTTGACGGCCGATGAGGCGGTGGACGCGGTGATCGACGCGCTGCGGCCCGCCCTCGGCGACGGGGTCTACGTGGTCGACCACAGCACGAACCTGCCGGCCAAGGTGAAGCCTCGCTTCGAGGCGCTGCGCGCTGAGGGCCTGCGCTACGTGCACGCGCCGGTGTTCATGGGGCCGGCGAACTCGCGCGAGGCGACCGGGCTGATGCTGCTCAGCGGGCCCTCGGCCGACGAGGCGGCGCTCCGCCCGCGGCTCGAGGCGATGACCGGCCGGCTGATCTACCTCGGCGAGGAGCCGGACAAGGCAGCCAAGATCAAGATCACCGGCAACGGGATGCTCATCATGCTCACCGCGGCGATGGGCGACCTGTTCAAGATGGGCGCGGCGAGCGGCGTCTCCCGCGAGGAGATCTTGTCTCTGTTCGAGCAGTTCTCGCCGACCGCGGCCGGGATGGGGCAGCGCGCGCTCGCGGCGGAGGACCGCCCGGTCGGCTTCGCGATGACGATGGCCCGCAAGGACGTCGGCCTGATGCTCGAGACGGCGGGCGACGGGCTCACCGTGCTGCCCGCGGTGGCCCAGGCGATGGACCGCGCGATCGAGGAGGGCGACGGCGGCAAGGACTTCAGCGTCCTCGCCACCCGCTGAGCGGGCGAGCCGCTGAGCCGGAACGCCGCCCCCGCGGTACCCCACTACCGTGGACTGTCGTGCCGGGTGGTGGATCGGGGCGCTGGCGATCGTGATCGCCGGCTGTGATGGAGACGGCGACGCGCCGCGCGACGCGGGCGAGGCGGTCGCCGACGCGGGCGAGGCGGTCGCCGACGGAGGAGGCGGCGGCGGGGCCGACGGGGGAGGAGGCGGCGGGGACGCGGGCGATCCGACGGACGGCGGCGCGCTCCCCGACGCCGGGCCTTCGGGGCCGGCGACGCGCGAGGCGTTCGTGCTCGTCGGCCACCTCGGGCGGCTGATGATGACCTGTGACGCGGGCGAGACCTGGGCGTTCGACGTCTCGCAGGACGAGACCGCGCGCTGCTGGGACATGGGCGGCACCGGGCCGGAGTGCGACCACCACACCTGGGCCGGCACCGGGATCGCCTACGGCGGGGGGCGCTTCGTCGCGACCTTCGGCTGGGGCGCCGAGGGCGCCGGCAGCGGGGCGTTCGTCGGCGACGGCGCGAGCGGGGTCGGGTGGACCAAGGTGGTCGACGGAACCTCGGCCGGCGTCGCCTACGGGGGCGGGGCCTTCGTCACCGGATCGAACGCGCCCGCGTACTCGACCGACGACGGCGCGACCTTCCAGCAGGTCTCGCCCGCGCTCCACTACAACACCCCGCGCGGCGTGTTCTACGCGGACGTGATGGGCGGCCGGCACGTCATCTACGCCGACGGCAACAACCTGCGCGTGACGCCGGACGGCGGGCGCACCTTCTTCACCCCCGACGCGGTCAACGGGCCCTGCGGCGGCGACGGCGCGGGTGGCAACGGGGTGATGGTCTCCTACAGCCGCGGCAGCGCGGCCGGCTGCCGATCGACCGACGGCGGGCTCACCTGGGCGCGGGTCGACTTCCCCGGCGACGTGCGCTCGCGCGCGGTGTGGACGGGGAGCGAGATCTGGGTGTGGGGTGACGGCGCGCTCTACGCGAGCGCCGACGGCGCCGCCTGGGACGTGCGCCCGACCTCGCCGGCCAACGTGCGGTTCACCCACGTGGCGCGCTCGTCCAGCGGCGTGCTCCTCGCGGTGAACGGAGAGTGGGGCTCCTACTACACCGGGTCCGGAGCCTGGCGGAGCACCGACGGCGTGAGCTGGGTGCGCCCGGCCGCGAGCGACGGGATCAACGGGCACCCGATCCGCGCGATGGCGGCCGGCCAGGTGCCCCCCAGCGCCTGCCCGTAGCCGCTACGGTTGCCGCCGCCGGGCGCATCGAAGACACTCGGCCAGCGTGCGCTACGTGCAGGACTCGCCGCTCGAGCTCGGGCATCGGCTGTGGCAGCTCCAGCCGCCGCGCTGGTCGATGACGGTGGTGGCCAAGGGGACGTTCGAGCTCGTCCCTGGCGGGCCCGCGGCGTTCGCCGAGGAGCCGATCGGCGTCACGGGCGAGCGTTACCTGGACGACGACGTCGAGCGCCCGCTGCGCAGCCCCGGCGACCTCGCGCTCCTCAAGCCGTGCGGCGAGGCGATGGTGGTCGGCGACGCGCACGCGGGGGGCGCGGCGCGGCCGGCGATCTCGTGTCGGTTCGCGATCGGCCCGATCGAGAAGTCCTTCGCGGTGTTCGGCGATCGGGAGTGGTCGTCGGGCGTGGTCGCGGCGCCGAGCGCCCCCGTCCCCTTCGAGCGGATGCCGCTCGACATGACGCGCGCCTACGGGGGCCCCGGCTTCGCGGCCAACCCCTTCGGCCGCGGGCGCGCCGCGACGGTCGGCGAGGACGGGCAGGCGCGGGTCTTTCTGCCCAACCTCGAGCAACCGGGCCGCTTCGTCGACGCGCGCGACGCGACGGTCGACCCGGTGGTCGTCGGGCCGCTGCCGACGACCTGGCCGGCGCGCATGGCGCTCGCGGGGACCTACGACGGCGCCTACGCGCGCGAGCGCTGGCCGTGGCTGCCGACGGACTTCGATCCCCGCTTCTTCCTCGAGGGCCCGCCCGACCAGCGCCTCGCGCAGGGCTTCTTCCGGGGCGACGAGCGGATCGAGCTCGAGGGGCTGCACCCGGTCCACGCCAAGCTCACCGCGCGCCTGCCGGGCGTGCGGCCGCGCGTCGTAGTGCGGCACTCGCGCCGGGGGGCGGAGCCGGTGTCGGAGGAGGTCCCCCTCGTCCTCGACACCGTCGTCTGGGACGGCGAGGTCGCGCGCCTCCTCTGCGTGTGGCGCGGGCGGATCGAGGTCGAGAGCGAGGAGCTCGCGGAGGTCGAGACGGTCTACGTCGCCCACGACCCGCTGGACGGCCCGCACCGCCCGCTCGAGGCGCTCGCCGCGCGCTGCGCCGCGGTGCTCGAGGCGGAGGAGGCGGAGGAGGCCGAGGCGGAGGGCGAGGACCCGCCGTCGATCGACGAGCCGCTCGAGGAGGACGGGGCCGAGGAGGCCGAAGCGGACGAGGCTGGCGACGCTGAGGTTGGCGACGCTGAGCTTGGCGAGGAGGAGGAGGTCGAGGACCCGGCGATGGCGGCCTACGCCGAGCTCGAGCGGCGGCTCGACGCGCTCGGGATCCCGAGGGTCGGCGACGTGCCGGCGGCGCAGGATCGCCCGAGCCCGCGCGCGCTGCTGGACGCGCTCACCGCGAGCGGCGCGGAGGTGCCCGAGGGCCTCGCGGAGCTCGTCGCCGAGTCCGAGGCGGCCGAAGCCGAGGCCCACGCGGACCCGGAGAACGAGGAGCTGCCGGAGCCCGAGGACGACCCGCTCGAGGGCCGCGCGCTCGTGGAGTCGCGCCTCGCCGAGGGCCTCGACCTGCGCGAGCTCGATCTGTCCGGCGCGGATCTGCGCGGGCTCGATCTGTCGCGACAAGACCTGCTCGGTACGGTGCTCGAGGACGCGAACCTCGAGGGGGTCAGCTTGCAGCAGGCGCGCCTGCGCGGCTGCGTGCTCGTCGGCGCCAAGCTCGGCCGCGCGGTCCTCGCGGCGGCCGACGCGGGGGAGGCCGACTTCACCGGCGCGGACCTGCGCGGCGCGGACCTGGTCAACGCGAACCTCGAGGGCGCCGACCTCACCGAGGCGAGCCTCGTGTCGGTCCGCCTCACCGGAGCGCGCGCGGCCGGCGCGATCCTGACCCAGGCCGATCTCACCGGGAGCGTGATCACCCGCGCCGACCTCCGCGAGGCGGACCTCGAGGGCGCCCGGCTCGACGGCGTCGACGTGTCCGAGTCCGATCTGACCGACGCGACGCTCGAGGACGCGACCGCGGCGGGGGCGCGCTTCGA